>NZ_JAIJZO010000001.1:0-411424 GCF_019754115.1 Streptococcus sp. 2018110
CCTATGACGACCAGCTCCAGAAACGGGAGACCTATGTCTATGGCAATGGCAGAGCTACCTATACTAACGAGAGCACTGGCGACAGCTATCACTACCTGACCAGCCAGTCTGGCTCTGTGACAGGTCTAACTCAGAATGGCAATTCTGTTGCATCTAGCTCTTACAATCTCTACGGAGCAACCAAGCAGACTACAGATACCACAGGCAACCCATTTGCCTACAATGGTGAGGCACGGGATGTGACAGGTCTGGACTACCTTCGTGCACGATACTACGATAGTCAAGCAGGCATCTTCCTGACGGCTGACACCTATCCAGGTAGCCAAACAGACCCGCTCAGCCAAAACCTCTATGCCTATGTGCAGAACAACCCAGCCAACTACACCGACCCGAGTGGGCATATCCGCTCACCACATGTCATGTTGGATGACCGATTTGGTGGCAAGGTTTATAAAAATCCAAGACCTCTGATTAACCCAGAGGATGGGACGCTTTACGCACCGAGCACACCTGAGCACAAAGCTCATCAAATCCGCCAGCAACAAACAGGAAACTACTCATACGTCTATACACCGAAGGTGTACAGCAATACCCCAATCATCAAACCAACCAGCTATGCGCAGGCACAGGCACAACGTGACCGAGCAAGAGAGCAGGCACTCGCCGAACAACGTCGCCAGCAAAACATCAGAAATGAGTATAGCAGGGCTACAGGTTCCAAAGGGAAGGCTAAAACAAGAGAAGCTCAAAACCTCTTTAAAAACTGGGGAGCTGCTCTGAGTTCCATGTATACACACGTTTGTAAGACAGCCAAACGATGGGTTGATTCAGGTGTCAAATTCCTTAAAAATGTGGATTGGAAGAAGGTCGGAGTTACCGTTGGTGCTATTGGAGTTGGTATTGCACTTACGGTGGCGACGGGAGGTCTCGGAGCACCAGCCGCTATGGCCCTCGGTGGAGCAGCTACAGGCGCTATCATTTCAGGCTACGATGGCTATACTTCTGGTAAGCGTGGCTGGGAATTAGTAGGCGCTATTGGTCAGGGAGCTGGAGTTGGTGCCCTGACAGGATTTGTCGGTGGTCATTTAATGGGAGCAGGAGCCGGCATCGCAACAAGTGCAACGCAAAATATCCGTAATCAAGCAGTTCGTCATGTTGTGAAAGCTGGCATTGAAGCAGGCGTTGAGACTGCAGTTGATACAGGAATCTCAGTCGCAACAGGTAGCCCAGTTACTCTTAAGAATGTTGTAACAGACTATGGTCTAAACTTAGTTACCAATGGTTCGGGTAGTGTCTCTACTAAGAAAGCTTCTGAGGCGTCCCTACCTAAGATTAAGCCGAAAGCAGGAGATGTAAAGCGGACTCCAGAAATAGAAATTCAATTTAATAGAAATTCAAAGCATGATGCAAATGAGTTTTCTCGCCAATTGAAAAACCAAGAAAATGGTATGAATAAACTGACTGTAGAAGATTATATAAAAAATAGGGGAGATTATTTGGCTAATGGTCGGTCTAGCAACGGAAACGCAGCACAGAAGGCAGCAAGAGAGGCTGCCCAAGCAGATAAATATAATGAACTACGTAATTCAGGGTTATCTCATTCAGAAGCCAAAACACAATCCGAAATATGGATGAAAACTCAACATGCATTACACGATCCCGATCAAATTGCTGGAGGTTTTGCGAACAAGGTTACAGGTATTGGAGATGCAGGGGTGAACTCCTCGATTGGTTCCCAATGGAAATCCAGAATTGGAGCAGTAGATAACATCGTTGATGAATTGGTGCGTACAACCCCTTATGAAGATTTAGATAAAATTTACTTGAATGTTAAGTTAAGAAATTAGGAGGAAAAGATGTTAGATAATTTTGCAAAGTTGGCTAATATGCCAGAAACAGTAATAAAAAAGTATGGGAGCCAAGTTCCAATTGAGCTACGGAGAATTTGGGAAGAAGATGGACTTGGAACATTTGTGGATGGTTATTTGAAAGTGATAAATCCGGATGATTATTCAGCACTTGTAAAGAGTACATATTTTAGAGGTGATATGTCAATTCCTATATTTGTTACAGCATTTGGGGATGTGATTACACTAGAAGAAGGAAAATATTTACGAATTGTAAAGTATAGTGAAGGTGACTTTGTAACTATCTTGGCAAATATCGCGTATTTCATTCAAGATATTTTAGATGAAGACTTTTTAAATGATTACTTTGATATTCCTTTCTATCAAAAAGCTGTACAGAAATATGGCGATTTAACCTATCAGCAGTGTTTTGGTTTTGTCCCCCTACTAGCTTTAGGGGGAACAAAAAGTGTGGATAATTTGGAAAAAGTAAACATATCTGAGCACCTTTCAATTTTAACTCAACTGACAGGTGGAGTTGGTTTCGACTAAACATACGAAATCATCTAGACTTTTCTAGGTGATTTCTTTTTGGTATGGTAGAATAAATGTGTAGACCTTTGAAAACAATATATCATCTGAAACTGTCTAGATAGCTCTGCTATTTTCCAAAAAAAAGAAAAGACCGATACCTACGACCATGCAGGAAACAAGCTAAGCAGCACGGAGACGGTGGACGGTAAGGAAAGCAAGACAGAGTTTAGCTATGACGCCGAGAACCGCCTGCTTGAAATGAAGTCTGGCGACAAGACCATCACCTACACCTATGATAAGAATGGCAACCGCACATCGTCTGGTGCTGGTGATGCCAAGCTGGATTATATCTATGACACGGAAAATCGCTTACTTGCGGTCAAGGATAAGGAAGGTCTGCTTTTCGCGGCTCTCTATGATGGGGATGATAACCGTGTCTTCACTGCCAGCAGGACCCAAGCGACCAACACCTACCAGCTCTTCAAACGCAAGCCAGCGGATAAGAAGCGCAAGTCTCCGTATACCGCGCCAGATGGCGAAACCAACAGTCTCTTCTGGTATGGCTTCACGCAGAATGTCGTCCAGTTCTTCTCGAGCTTCACGACCAGTGAGGGCTATGACTGGATTGAAACCTTCGATACCGTCTCAACTGCCTATCATCAGAAGGTAGCCAAGGACCGAGCGACGGAAGAAGGGCTTGTGGTCAATCCGCCAAGCGAGGACAACCTACCGGGTGAAGACGAGGTGCTCTACAGGAGTCAAGTGCAGGATGTCCTCATCCCTTACACGACCAAGGAAGACACCTACAACTATTACGAGACCCGAAACTACGTCAACGACGTCAATCAGCAGCACACCCAAGTCCTGCAAACCTATGACGACCAGTTCCAGAAACGGGAGACCTATGTCTATGGCAATGGCAGAGCTACCTATACTAACGAGAGCACTGGCGACAGCTATCACTATCTGACCAGCCAGTCTGGCTCTGTGACAGGTCTGACTCAGAATGGACAGGCAGTCGCAAGTTCAAGCTATGCCCTCTACGGAGCAACCAAGCAGACTACAGATACCACAGGCAATCCATTTGCCTATAATGGCGAAGCCCGTGACATCACAGGTCTGGACTACCTCCGTGCACGATACTACGATAGCCAAGCAGGCACCTTCCTGACGGCTGACACCTATCCAGGTAGCCAAACAGACCCGCTCAGCCAAAACCTCTATGCCTATGTGCAGAACAACCCAGCCAACTACACCGACCCGAGTGGGCATATCTGGAAGACTTTGACAAATGCATATAATACTGCTAAGAAAGCAGTGTCCAAGGTCTATAACGCCGCTAAGAAAGTAGTTGTCGATACCTATAATACTGTCAAAAAAGTAGTGGTAAACACCTATAACACCATTAAGAGCGCAGTCGGTCACGCAGTCAACTGGGTCGGACAAAAGGTCAATCAGGCAGTCAACTGGGCTGGCAATGCGGTAAGGCAGACTACTAATTGGATTGGTCAGCAATTCACCTCTCAGCGAGGCTACAATAATAGCACTCGAAACTATGTGACCTACCAGCAATCAGAAGCCCAGCGTCAAGCCATCGCTCAGCAACAGTATCAGCAGCGGGTGAATCAAGAATACATTACAGCGACAGGTATAAAAGGACAGCCCAAAACAAGAGAAGCCCAAAACCTCTTTAAAAACTGGGGAGCTGCTTTGAGAGAAATGTATACACACGTATGTAATCCTCAAACTACGAAAGGTAAGGACTCAGGTTCTCGAAACAAGCCAAATATCAGCATTGCGGATTTCCGCAAGATTGAAGAAGCCAATAAGTATGGATTGACAGTGGCTCAAAAAGAGCGCATTGATAAAATGACACTGGATCAGTATCTTCAATCTCCGCAAATGACAGCGGAAGAAATACTATATGCTCGTCAGGTTAAATTTGCTTCCTATACAGAAGCCAGAAAAGACGTATTCCCAACGTTTGTTGCAGAGCTAAGCGGATGGAATAACATTCAGCGTCTGAAAGATGGGGTTGATCCGACAACAGGTGAACAAGCGAATCGCTGGTTTGCAGCAGGGGAGCTCTCTCTTGATTTAGCAAGTAATCTACTACCATTTTTGAAAGCTGGAAAAATTACCCAATTAGGTAAGATTCTAGATACAACTGATGATGTAGTTGATACGTTTGATTATGTTAGTGATGTTGCAAAAACTACAGATAAGTTGGATGATGTTGAGGATGTTGGTGATGTTGCTAAAACACTCACGGCAGACGATATCATTTTTAGTGATAAATTTTCGAAGAGTAATTATTCTAGTCAAGTTTTAGACAGAGGCTGGAATAATCAAAAAATCGCAGACACTATTAATAATCCCGTTAAAACAACCTCTGGATATAACAAATATACTAATAGTAGTGTAACTAACTATTATATTGATGAAATACATTATGTTGCAGTCGACGATAGCACAAAGAAGGTTATTCAAATTTCGGACTTAAATAATCCTAACTGGAAAGGACCTAGATAATGATTGAAAAACCAAAAGGTAGAATCAATGAGATTGTATATTTCCATACAACTGATAGTGAATCCCAAAATAGAATCTATCCGAATCTTATACAATTATTTATATTGTTAGATGAGATTTTAAAAGCGGATGAGACGACTTCTTCGCTTCATGTTACACCATTTTATGTAAATGACATGTTAAATTTTCAAGAGGAATTTGATATTGCACATCTTTATATAGAGACCAAAGAAAATGTAACATTAATTGAAAAAGAAGAGTTTGCAAAAAAAAACATGTTTTGGCTGACACCCGAATCTGATTATAAAATACTAGATAAATACATTAATTTAGATGATATGAAACAGATGTATTTTTTGGTAGAAAAAGCAGATATTTTGGATTTTAAAAAAAGTATTCATGCTTATATGTCCTTTTTAATGCAAAGAGGTATACCACAAATGATGGCGTGGCTATGCGATATGTACGACTTTGATAAGGAATCAATACCCTATGGCTATTTTTGTTTTGAAGTATTATCACATTAGTAGATGGAGTATTCAGTTATAGGAGAGGACTGTGGCTATACGAAATCATCTAGACTTTTCTAGGTGATTTCTTTTTGGTGTGGTAGAATAAATGTGTAGACCTTTGAGAACGGAATATCAGATGGAAACTGTCTAGATAGCTCTGCTATTTTCTAAAAAAATAAAAGACCTAATCTCTAAGCGAGCTTCCACAGAATGTACAGGATGCCTATAAGGGCTATGATGGGGTTAGCTGGCAAGGGAATTATAAAGGGCAAACCCCAAAAACGGCAGCAGGGAAGAAGTTTGATAATCTTCAGTCATATCTACCTAAAGTTGATTCTTCTGGTAATAAGATATCTTATAAGGAATATGATGTAAATAATTATATCGCAGATGTAGGTAAACGTGACAACCAGAGGTTTGTTAGAGGTAGCGATGGCAGTGTATATTATACGTGGAATCATTATGATAGTTTTGTAAAGGTGGAGTAATATGGATACGTTAAAAATAATTAGTAAAAATGAGCAAGATGAACTCATTTCCACTATTCCAAAAGAGGCAAAAATAGTCTATTTAGATGGAAAAGTATTACAAGAAAAAGAAAATTCAATCAATTGTATTTGTGAAGCTTTCTTAATTGATAGAAATATCAGTAATTGGGACGCTCTTAATGATGTTTTAGGCGATTCTGATTGCATAACTAATGATGTGATTTATGTATTTTTGAACAATTATCAATTGATGTTCTCTGATAGTCCAGAATTTAGAAATATTGTATTGTCTATTCTTTCAAATAACGTCGAATGGTGGTCAGGAGATGTTGAAAAATATGTTGTTGATGGTAAGAAGAAATTATTTAATGTCTATTTAGTTGATTGACTTACTTTCTTTCTTGGAGTTTGTGACTATGATTATATGTCCTTTTTAATGCAAATAGGTATACCACAAATAATGGAGTGGTTATACGAAATCATCTAGAATTTTCTAGGTGATTTCTTTTTAGTGTGGTAGAATAAATGTGTAGATCTTTGAGAACAGAATATCTGATGGAACCTGTCTAGATAGCTCTGCTATTTTTCAAAAAAAGCACAACCTCTACACTTATTTGCAGAACAATCCAGCCAACTACACCGAGTCTGTGCTCTATGCATACACACGTTTGTAAGACAGCCAAACGATGGGTTGATTCAGGTGTAAAATTCCTTAAAAATGTGGATTGGAAGAAGGTCGGAGTTACCGTTGGTGCTATTGGAGTTGGTATTGCACTTACGGTGGCGACGGGAGGTCTCGGAGCACCAGCCGCTATGGCCCTCGGTGGAGCAGCTACAGGCGCTATCATTTCAGGTTACGATGGCTATACTTCTGGTAAGCGTGGCTGGGAATTAGTAGGCGCTATTGGTCAGGGAGCTGGAGTTGGTGCCCTGACAGGATTTGTCGGTGGTCATCTAATGGGGGCAGGAGCTGGCATCGCAACAAGTGCAACGCAAAATATCCGCAATCAAGCAGTTCGCCATGTTGTGAAAGCTGGTATTGAAGCAGGCGTCGAGACTGCGGTTGATACAGGAATCTCAGTCGCAACAGGTAGCCCAGTTACTCTTAAGAATGTTGTAACAGACTATGGTCTAAACTTAGTTACCAATGGTTCGGGTAGTATCAGTAATACTAGTGCAACCAAACCAATCAAGGTTGGCGGTGTGGAAGTTTACGATGCCAACTACAAACACACACGCCCAATCAAGGATGCCACACCAGTAAACAATCAAAAACTACTGACTGGACCTGACCCGAATGCCTTGAGGCTGGAGGCGCCAAAAACAAGTGGAAAACCTGATTTTTATGTTGCATCAAACGGTAATGTGATACCAGCCACAGGTTACAGATATATGAGTTCTGATGCCCCGTACTTATCTACTTTAAAAAATACAATGGAGATCCCAGCAAATCCCTCAGGAACGTATCTATCCTTTAATGATTATGCTGTGCCTAATCCCGAGGCATTGCAGGTTCCGCACGATGCGTCCATAAAAGCAACATTTGATACTAAACAAATTTTAGATGATATCAGAATACCGAACGGAAAATGGGGTAAAGCCGATTATCTAGAACCTTTAACTTCAGATTTTCCTCAGTTTGGTTCAGGAGGAGCAACTCAAGCCATAACGACTGAATCTATAAAAATAGATAAATTAGTAAATTTGAGGAGAATGCCATGAGTAATAAGTTATTAACTACTGAACAAATTTATCAACAGATTGAGTTGTACTGTTTATCTAATAATATTTTATATGAAGAAGAACAAATTGATGAGTGGGCTGATGATTTACTTAATATTATATATTCAATCGGCGGAGCACCTACTAGCTTAATAGTAGAAAAAATGTTACCAGAATATATAACCCAAGTAAATATAAACTGATGAGTAAAGCCGCTTATCAAGGAAAAATAATCGGATTCCCAAATTTCAACTTGAAATTTTGTGGTGAACTTTTATTAAAAAGAGATAATATGGTGAGATAGGGAATAGGAGAAAAGTGGAACATAAACTCCAAATATTTTCGAGATACATTTGTAATCTCTATTGAAACCTATGACTAATGCTCAGAAGGGGAATTATGGAGAGATGAAGATGGATCGCTACATGGAAGAAAGAGGATACACTAGAGTGAGTAATGATAGAGTGACTAGCATTAACGCTAAAGGACATCAAGGAATTGATGGTGTTTATTATCATAAAGGTACAGATACATATATTGTAGCAGAGGCTAAATACAATAAAGCACAGTTAGGGAATCCGAAAGATGGTCCTCAAATGAGTAGCAATTGGATTGATAAGAGGTTACAAAAAGCTGTAGGTTCTGATCTTACAGATGTAATAATTTCTCAAGGATATGATAGTTTATTAGTTCGTATCATGCCTGATGGAAGCGTCAAATCAAAAGTACTGCCATAGGAGAATATAGAATAATGCGTGATAAAATAAAAGACAATGAATATTTTAATTGTTACATAGATAAACAAAAAAATAGGCTTAAATTTTATAAAAATAAATTACCCGAGATAGATACTTCAAAAGAAAAAATCATGAGATCAATGAAAAATGCTATTTTTACAATAAATTTTGAAGTTATAGTAGCAAAATATTCTAAAGGTGATGATTTGAACTTGATAAGGGAGGAATATATTGAAGCTATTCCTACATTTAGAGAAGCTATTTCAGACATCATTGATATGAATACTCTTCAGTTTATAGCTTTGAGTGTACTGTTGAATGTTGATTTATTTGATGATGAGGAATTTTTAGCTTTGCTTGATAAATTTGAGGTTTCACATGGAGTGATTGAAATCTTTAGAAGCAAAGAAGATGTTATTGATATTAATAGCTATAAAGATATAAAGCAATTCAGACCATGGGTTGCGGAACTTTATCAGAAACCCGAAGAGAGGGAGGCTATCATTTCTAAACAGTTATCTAATTGGTATAGAAGTCAAAGAAGCAGCTATTTCTACGGCTATGACAAGGCGAAAGAACCGCTATATTTCGGCTACTGGGCCTTGGAAATTGCTGCCCTGGTAAAGGTATTGAACATACCTGATGATTCTTTTAAAAATCATAAGTACTACCCTTACGATTTAGTGCATTTTGGAGGTTAACATGTTTTCAAAGTTATTCAAGAAAATCGAAGTTGTTCAACCTAATTTCTATGAAAATGGGTCGCATATAATTGGAGTCTTTCCATTATCTGAAAGCGAAGGAAAGCTACTTTTCCCGAAGTATCCAGAAACACAATTTCAAGTAGATAATCGTTCTATTGAAGAATTCAGATTATTAGTTATGTCAGAGGAAGAAGATAAGGTGTTGGTTGATTTACCCTATAAAGAAGGTCTAATGAAACTCTCGCCAATCGTAGTCAATGAAACAGATACAGAAATTACAATTTCTAAGATCGACAAGGAAACGCTATATCAATTATTTTAGAACACAACAAGCGAAATCATCTAGACTTTTCTAGGTGATTTCTTTTTGGTGTGGTAGAATAAATATGTAGATCTTTGAGGACAGAATATCATCTGAAACTGTCTAGATAGCTCTGTTCCAAACTATAGTTATAGTGATGGTGTGACTATTCCACTGGTCGGAAATATCCGTACCGATGTCGGGAGTCCACATTATAATGCCCACGCTACAATGGAAGAATTTTATGACCAGTATAGAAAAGGTGGGGATAAGTTTGGTGATATCCCAACTGTTGGAGACTACAATGTTGCGACGAAAGCTTCATTGAGTAATGCAGGGGTTCCTTCTCAACAAGTAGATAGTATTATGGCTGCTGTTGAGGCCGAGCAACGATATTATGGACTGACTGATAACAGTGAAATTCAGTTACCGGGACGTATAAAATTACCTAGAAAATAGGAGTAAATGAATGGAAGAAATAATAGCAAATATCAAGCATAATATATTCGGACAAAAATCATTAATAGTGCCAAAAATAATTGAGGTTTCTAAAAGCTCAGGAATAGAAAAAGTTAACTCTGTCGAGTGGGAAAATTTTTGTTTAGATATTAGAAATGATATGTTGAAAGATTTTAAGTTTGCGTATTCGTCGGAAAGAGATAAAGGGTGGAATCAATTTGCACGACAATACAGAGAAGATTATTCTGAGAATGTAAAAAAAATAATCAAAGAGCTTGGTTTCAAAGGAACAACGAATACAAGTCTAGCATTTGATTTAGGAAATACTATTATTTATAAATATCTTAACAAGAATTACAATTTTTACTTCCAATTTTATGAAGAAATGTATCGGATATATCTATCTGGTCACCTCCCTGTAGGCTACGAGGGTGACTATCCTAATGGTACATTTTATGTGATGAATCCACAGTCTGAGGAATAGTTTTAACATCTTTTGAAATCATCTAGACTTTTCTAGGTGATTTCTTTTTGGTGTGGTAGAATAAATGTGTAGACCTTTGAGAACGGAATATCAGATGGAAACTGTCTAGATAGCTCTGTGCCAAACTATAGTTATAGTGATGGCGTGACCGTTCCACTTGTCGGAAATATCCGTACCGATGTTGGAAGTCCACACTATAACGCTCATGCTACACTGGAAGAGTTTTATGACCAATATAGAAGAGGTGGGGCACTGGAATTTGAAACTCCTACGATTGCTGATTACAACACCGCGACGAAAGATTCATTGAGTAATGCTGGTGTCTCTTCTCAACAAGTAGATAGTATTATGTCCGCTGTTGAGGCAGAGCAGCGATATTATGGACTAACTGATAAATCAGATATAGTTATTCCTGGTAGAATTTCATTACCTAGGAAGTGAATGAGGGTTAATATAATGGAACAAATAAATATGTATTTTGAAGCTATTTTTAATAATTTCAAGCACCCCCAAAAATTAGAAGGGCAAAATATATTACTTACCACTAAAAATGATGGGCTACAGAGTCTAGAGTCAATAGAATGGGAGGAACTTTGTTGGGAATTACGCAGTGAACTTTTATTAAAAAGAGATAATGTGGTGAGAGAGGGGATAGGAGAAAAGTGGAACAGGAACTCCAAATATTTCCGTGATGCATTTGTAATTCCTATTGAAACCTATTTGAAGAAATGCTCTTTTTCTAAATTGGCTATTGATACAGTCTTATTTGATTTAAGCACAATTTTAAATTTTAAGGTACTTCAAGAAGAATTCGGATTTGATTCATACTTCCACGAAACAATGTATCAGATATATCTATCAGGTCACCTCCCTGTAGGCTACGAAGGGAATTATCCTAACGGTACATTTTATGTAATGAACCCACAATCTGAGTCATCTGAAGGGGTATCTACCGTAAGAATTGGAGGAGGGAAGTAAATGGAGAATAAATTACTTTATGAACTACCTATGTTTTCAACTCTTTTATCCGAAGCACCAAGGATAGAGTTTAAAGGAATGGATGTTTATATAACTTTGAAAGGATACGATTGTGATGACAACTTTTTTGAAGTCTTATTAAAGTTTTGCTCGGTTTTTCAATTTGTGAAAACATACTCTCATTTTGAAGGTCCTCCTTTCTCGTATGATTGTGTAGAAGAGGTTACTGATTCTAAGATTCTAAAAATTTTAGAGGAAAGAAACTCAATACTATTTGAAGAAATAAAAAAAGAAGGGGGATTAAAGCACTTTATATTACTTCTGGATAGCAATGATGGGTATCAGATTATTGGCAAAGATTTCGAGGTTTTGGAGCTATGATTGACAACAATCAATTAAGTAAGGATTGTTCGTATATACTAAGGCATGCTACTGATAAATACCATTTAAAAAGAGACACCTCAGGATGGGTGCCACTGAATGACTTTATCGCTGTATTGAATTTACATTTTGAATGGTGTAATCTTAGTGAGAACGATATAGAATCTATGATCATTCAATCTAATAAAAAAGACATGAAATAGTTAGTGGTAAAATTCGTGCAATCTATGGGCATTCAATTGGTGAAAAGATCGAGTATGAAGAAAGTGAACCACCATTATTTTTATATCACGGGACAGTATCAAAAAATATTGACTCTATTATTGAACGCGGTCTTTTGAAACGAAGTAGACAATATGTTCATTTGTCAAATGACATTGAAAAAGCTTCTCGGGTAGCAGCTCGACATGATTCTGATATTGCTATTTTGAAAATAAATTCTAAAATTGCTTGGAGAGAAGGGATAAAATTTTATCATCCCCAAGATATGATTTGGTTAGCAGATTTTGTTCCCTCTAAATATTTTACAATTGTTTCTAATATAAGAAATAATTAGCCGAGACGGGAGTTTTTGTCGTTTACATTATTAAAAATAATGATAGCAAGAAAGATTACAGATTGTATAGAGTAATACGGAATTCAGACATAATTCATTGAATGAATTTGAAACACATTGTTTGTTTTATCTAATGAAATCATCTAGACTTTTCTAGGTGATTTCTTTTTGGTGTGGTAGAATAAATGTGTAGGTCTTCGAGAACAGACTGTTTCTGCATCAACTAGCTGAGAAGCTCTGCTATTTTCTAAAAAGCTAAAAATTCTTAAACACGTATGTAATCCTCAGACTGCCAAAGGTAAGGAGTCAGGGCAAACAAAAACTAAAATAGATGATAAAAATGGTCAAATTGTTGAATATAGACCTTTTAATTTAGGAGATGGTAGAATCAATATTGGAACATATATTCCTAAAAATAAGTGAGGTTACGGAAATGAGAGAAGCAAACGACTTGGAAAAAGAATGGTTTGCATTGATGGTGAAAGCAGATTTTGAAGGGAAAGAAATTATATCAGAGCAATTATCGACTGTATTTATTAGCTCTGAGGAAATAACCAAAAGTTTTGCTTCTATTAAATTAGGAACTTTGACAAATAAATGTTACCCTTTTCAAGAACGAGTGCCGGTGACAATGCTAGTATATGTTCAGGATAATAGAGGATTGCGACCAATAGAATTTTTACTACATGTGGTTAATGGATTTGTGAATGAACTTGAAATTTTTGATGCTGCTGGCTTTGATATTGAAGATTATTCCAGTATACCACTTGACAATATTAAGTATCTAACCTAGTAAATCTACGAAGTTTACTTAGCTAACGGCAAATGTTTGGATAGCCACGATTTATATGCAGGTGAAATTATCTCTCGGAAGGCAACTGACTTGGATAAGATTCAAGAAAGCACCTTTAGAAGCTATCTTAGAGAGTTTGAACAAAAATACTCAGTGGGGACTGAGATACGCTCTCAAAAGTATAAGAGGGAGCTTTACGGAAAAACATTACAGGGTTCTTATATCTTGGAGGTCCCCGCCTCCAATGCGAAGCTACCTAATATCGATTACTACAAACAAATTGCATCAGAATATGATGTCACGCTTAGATTTATGGAGGAATAAATATGGCTGTTGAGTTTTTACCTGAAGAAAGACAGGCATTTTTGGATATTAATTTTGTGGAAAGATATGAGAAGTTTGCGCTTGCTCGACAATTTCCTGAGGAAATGGAACAGTTCGAAGCTATCTACAAACCGGCCAAGGTCAAAGAGCTAATTGAAAGCATGGGCTACACGGTTACCTACAATGGGAGAGAGAAATTTTTCCGCTTTTCAATTGCCAAGGACGAAGCGACAGGATTAGAAGCATTTTTGACAATTGATGTTCGTACAGGTCGTGTAGAGCTAATATGGTACGTCAACAAAAATGATAAGCCTTATGCAGGGACGGTTCTGCTTTCGGTTGCTAGAAGATTAATCTCGCTAGATTATCGAATCCCTTATCCACATGTTCGTTCTTATGAGGAGTTACGAGAGGTGTTGGAAGAGAATATCAGCCTCTATCTTGAGTTCTTTGAAGCACTGAAGAAATACCAGTAGACTACTTAGAAGTTATAGGGAATCATCTAGATATTTCTAGGTGATTTCTTTTTGGTGTGGTAGAATAAATGTGTAGATTTTTGAAAACTTTATACCATACCAAATAATTATATTCGATAAAGTAGATATAATTGGAGATTGATATGAAATATGAAGATGTAAAACAAAGATTATTTGCTATTATTGATAGTTATATTGATGACACCGAAATTCGAAAAAAGCTTTTGGAACAGGCACAAACAGTGCGATTAGTAAGAGGGGTGTTGTACAGTTTAGACAAATATAAAAATAGAGATTTTACGATATCAGATTCAGAGTTTTGTAAAGATTTATTTTTCCATTTTGGATGACAAATTGTAAATTTGCTACAATATATATAACGTCTGACGAGTATCTCAAGCGATTATCAAGTAGTTCAGTTTGTGGTGATTTAGATTAAAAAGTGTAGTATGTTTACGTTAATCAACCATAATGAGGTCATTATATATGAATAAAAAAATGATTTATGCTCTATCTATAGCAGTATTCGCAATCATACTATTGTCGCTCTTTTTAATGTTTTCAAAGCCTCGATATAGCAATGTTTTTGAAGAAATTTATCAAGACGAGTATCATCATGCTACAAATTCTTTTTTACATACGAATTCTACTTTAAATAAGATTCCAGATATGGAAGAAAATAAATCAAGTGGTTTATTTTACGGTCATATTTCAGAACAGTATCGCTCAGAAGTTTTACCTTTAGGGGTTGAGAATATTTCGTACAGCTTTAACTTCCCGGATGATAAATCAGAGGGGGGCGATATGTCCATAAACTTTCGTTTCATGCATAGCAATGGAGAAATTATAGACATATACTATGTGTATAAATATAATTCTGAAAAATTGGTACAGTCTCTAGGGATTATTAGCGAAAAAAGGTTAACAGAGTACAAGCAGATTATGGAGTATGTGCAAGAGAAAAAAATTAGTCTTTCTCCATACATTAGAAGAAGCGAAGAATTGTTACGGGATAAGATTATTCCTGACTGGCTTCGAGTCTATCCTAGTCGTTTCTCTAAGAATAATTGGGGAAATATAGAGATTATTGCTGAAAATATATCGGATTAGTAGTTTGTTAATATTTCAGCTTCTGGCTAGCAGGAATATACTATATGTTAAATAATTCAGGAATTACTAGAGAGAAAGTATTTGATATATCCGTGGGTATTGATTATGTAAAAAAAGAGATATATAGCGCTGAAAAAGTTACTAATATGAACCAGTTAAAAGCCAAGAATTCTGTAGCTTATGATTTCATATTGAAATTAGAGGAGGGAGCGAAATGATAAAACGTACAATTAAAGCCTTAGTCCTTGTTCTAGGTGTCGTTGTAGTTTATCTAACCTATAGTTACCATCGATTACATAATCCAATAGATGAAATTATCTATTCAGAGATGACAAGTATAAAAGTTATTCCGATAAAATCGTATAGTCAGCTTATAAAAAGTGATACCAGTTATGATTTTTCTGATAATACAGGATTTGTGACTCTACACTATAATTTGCGCGAGTTACTCAAACCAGAAGAAACAGTAACAGTGTATATGGACGATACAAAAGGTTTCATTTTCTCGTACCAGCATGACTTCAAAAATGGTAGGAAATTACAGATAAATTATATATATGATGGCGTTGAGAATGTCACACAGTCTATTGTTGCAATTGAGAATGACGGTAGCGAAAAAAAGACTCGAGAAGAGATATTAGACTTGTTGAGAGATGGTGACCTTGATAGTACATGGCTTAGTAGACAATCAACCTATGTCTGGGAGACATTGTTGCTGTCGGTCTGGTTTGAAAAGGGTAGCCACCAATATTACTTCGATAACATAGGAAATGTTCAGATTGTCAAATCAAATATTCTTGGGTGAGGAAACCCTAGTTTGTCGTTTTAGCTACGATACTATCACTCTGTCAAATATCTCTATACTCATATAACGATTTACCTTGAGTTCTTTGAAGTGTTGAAGAAATATCAGTAAGGCAGATAAAATTTTCCTATTTGTAAAAGGGGAACAATCTCTGAAATCATCTAGACTTTTCTAGGTGATTTCTTTTTTGTATTGTATAATAAATGTGTAGATCTTTGAGAACAGATTATCAGGTGGGAACTGTCTAGATAGCTCTGCTATTTTCACAAAAGCTAAAAACTCTTAAACACGTATCCACACTTATAGCTCAGTTTTAATGGATAAAGGAATACCACGAATGATGGCGTGGTTGTATGATATGTGTGACTTAGACATGGGAACAATAGCGTATGGATAAGTTATGGCAAAATAGTAAGGATGGTTTCTCATTGTTGGAATTTCAGTTTAAAATTCCTTACAGGGGTCGATACTGATATTAGAAGTAGGGGGTAAAATCGTGATTAATGATGTGAAGGAAAAATCTCAGGATATCATTCACAATTCTAAATTGCTAGATGTTAGTGCTGAAAAATCAAGAAACGAGATACGTTTACGTTGGGGTGAATTAGTAGAAGATAGGTATACTGCGGAAGCAAAATTTGGTGAGAGTAGTGATTTTGAAATCGCAATGATTGCATTAAAAGGCAACAAGTCTGAACTTGTCCTTGATTTTCCATTTTGTCATTTTTATAGACTAACAGAACGAGAATTATCTCTGTACCTATATCAAGTTCCAAGCGTATCTGAACTAGGGATAGAGTACCCTTTGTATAAAATAGTTAATAGTTGGCTGGTTGAACAAGTGGTTCAAGTGGCTGGTGGAGTATTGGAAAAAGAAGAATTAGAACATTATCAAATTCTCTCAACAAATATAGTTATTGACGTCATTCTATACAAGGGAGAAGAAATTTTAATTCATGATGAAGGGATAAATGATGGCCAAGTGGGTTGATATAGGAGGCAAAATTGAGAATGATTGGTACCAAGTTCGATGTCAGATAGATCAAGACATGAACCTAAAAATTTATCTTGATGGGTTGAAAAATCAAGAAAATCATTTCTGCATAGATTTTGAGAAAATATTATTTTGTAAAGTTATTGATGAAGGGTGGGATTTGAATCCGTGTGAATATTGGGATGATCCTAAAAATATTCCGATGATACATAAAGCTATTTTGGTAGAACTTTTTGATAGCCATTTAAAAAGAATTATACGAGAAAATCATCAGGCCCCATTCCGTCATTATCAAATTCTTGGTATCAATTTTGGTATCGATGTTATTTCGGATAGTCAGCCAATTATCAACAAGTTAAAGGAGAATTAGAAGGTTTAAGGATGTTAATTGACATTGAGGAGTAGTAACCTGTACTTCTCATTGTGGAGAAAGTTAAAATAGCTAAGCTAACATATCAAAACTCTAGAATAGTTATTGAAATCATCTAGACTTTTCTAGGTGATTTCTTTTTGGTATGGTAGAATAAATTTGTAAATTTTTGATAACAAAATATCGGGTGAAAACTGTAATGAATTTAATAAAAAATAAGAAGAACTACTTTCTATGTGCTCTTGCAATCTTTCTAGTGCTATTTATTACTATTACTTGCTCAAGAGTTTTTTCAAATAATGTGTATTATTTAGATGCTGACGGGAAGATTGAATTAAATATTAAGGGGAACTATGATAATCTTGATGCATATATGACGTTTGAGATTGCTAGTGAGTCGAAAAATGGAAAGATACGACTATCAGGTGGAAATATTTTGGCAGATATAGACTCCAATATTATTTATAATATTGAAAAGCAGCAAATTGAAAAATGGATAGATACAGATAACGACGGGGTATCAGAATTGACTATTTTACCAAATGATACTTCGCAAAGTATATATATAGATTCAAAAGGACTTGTTATAAAGCTACCGAATCAATATCGTTTTTCAATAAATTCTCCTAAAGATTTTTCAATTGTAGTTGAGAATATATCAAATACTTCAGTATCGTTTTCTAAAAATGTAAAATATAACTAGTAGGTCAGGTTGTTGCGGACACCTACGATGCCCTCGTGTTTTACAATATACAATAATTATCTTACAGATTAAGTACTTATTAGCATATGCTAAAGTATTGATGAGGGGCAGTCGGATTAGTTTTAACATTTGAAACGCTATCAATAATTTTATCGACTTGAAATCATCTAGACTTTTCTAGGTGATTTCTTTTTGGTATGGTAGAATAAATTTGTAAATTTTTGATAACAAAATATCAGGTGGAAACTGTTAAGTAGCTCATCAATTTATTCAAGATTTGAGCCAATGATGTGGAGGTATATATGAATCACAAATTTTCAAAATATTTTTTTATAATTGTCATAATTGTCACGAGCTCATTTCTGATTTTTAAAGTTTTTAATTACTATAGTCAAAAGATAAAATACAATTCCTTAGAAAATGTATTCTTAGAGATGAACTATGCCGAGGTATATAGTGGGGCACTGAAAGGCTTACCAGATTTGAGTACTGTTTTAGGAAGTTCGCAATCATTTAGAGAACCGGATCAAATAATTGGACTAGGGATAGACGGGGACTTATTTGATAATGAAAGTTTACAAGTAATTGTTGGTATAAATGAAACATTTATTGTTGAATACCGGCGATTAATATCAGAAAATGTTTACCTATACATTTGTTATAACTATAGAGAACGTAAACTAAAGGAGACTATTGAAATTTCCAATTCAGATGATTCATTGGCGTGGGCAGAATCAGGTTATTGGATAGATAAAAAAAGAGGTGAAGCGGTAAATCTGCAAGAACATCTAGAGAGTTCCTATTGGTTTTCTTCCTCCAAAGGCCTCCCTTCTTTGCAATTAACTGAAAAAGAAGAAGTATTAAATTATTTGAAAACTTATGGTATAGATGCTACTTGGTTAAGGGAAAAATCATCCTATATTTTGAATAATGTCGTTCTCAAGACTTGGTTTGAAAAGGGGAGTCAACGCTATTCGTTTGACAATCTTGGGGATGTTAAAATTATAGAATCAAGTGTATTAAAATAAATTGCAAACTTATCTATTGTAGTACAGATTTCTTCATTTTAGAGTCTAAAATCTGACAGTTTCATTCAAAGTCCATGTTTCTCATTGATAAACCACAAATATAGAAAAAAAACGGATAGCTCCAAGAGAAAATACTACTTGTATTGTTATACTGATAGTAGTTAAAAGTCTTTTATTTGCTAGAGACTCTCATCTTAGTAAGGAAGGGATAGCCTAGAAATGGGACGATTAGCTTGCCAATATTTTTGTAGCTAGCGCAAAAATAGATTAAATAAAAGAAGGAGACTCTTATGAGCAAACGTAAAATTATATCAAGTTTATTTTTAAGTGCTACCGTATTGGGAGGATTGCTGTTTACACAGACACCAACCGTAAAAGCAATTGAGTCAGAGGGAGTACAAATAATAAGTCCGAAAAGCGAGTCAGCACCAATTTTTTCTCTTGGAGAACTTATTCAAGAGACTAACTATAACGACTTGGTCCAAAAGTCAGTATCTATTGAAGATTTTTCGACAAATAGCAATAACGAGTTTACATGGAAAGTAAAGTTCGATCCTACACATTGGAACTTCACCAATGACAAGGGAGGGTACTACTTTATTATTCCTGAGGGCTTAAAGTTGAAAAGTATTACTGACCAAAACGGTGAAAAATTACTTGAACAATTCCCTAAAAATGTCAGCGATAGCAACAATAATTCTGACAGTAAGTACCGTCTCTTTAAAAAAGAAAGCGACGCATCTGGAGATCGTAATTTCGAAAGTCAATGGGGCTGGTCAGCAGGACGTGTAGGCAGTTGGCAAGTAAACCAATGGAAAGATGAAAATGCGTTTTCAGAGATTTATTATATCGATAAGCCTGGTCACAGCGGACCAGTGACCTACCAGTTGTCAGCAGAAGTAACAGATCCAAGTAAAGCTAACCAATCTTTCCCTCTGGTAGCAGTCATGAAGAACTATTACGCTAAAACTTGGTATCTTGGTGAACCAGCTTCGCTTGCAGGACTTGATGTGAAAGTTGAATGGCCGAAATAAGTGACTGACAATTTGCAGAACTAAGCTAACCAGTGGCAATCGTGTGTAGTTAAGGCTACTACGATTGCCTTTTTCTGCGAGTCCTCATCTTTTCGCTTGAATAAACTAGTGCTTATATAATATGATGAGGAAATGGGTGTGCTGATACTCAATAAAAATCAAAAGTAGCCTAGGAAACGAAGCCGATGACAGAACTCTGTTGTTTTCTTATTTCAAGGCAACAGGCTAAAAAGCCCCACAGGAGCTTTTCACTCATCGAGGCAAGTTGACAATGGATAATTTTGATTTGTAAAGAGTATGAAATCTGAAAAACAGTATAATAGAGCCTAGGACACAGAGCTATTTTTTAAAAAACTGTGGTATACTTTAGACATACTGCCTGACATCGCTTTACTAGTTTCTGCTTAGAAAGGATTTATCATCTTGCAATACAAACACTTACTCTTTGATCTTGACCATACTCTTCTTGATTTTAGCCGTGGAGAAGAAGTAGCCTTAACCCAGTTTTTGACAGCTATGGAGGTTGAAGATATTCAAGCTTTTAAAGAAGTCTATCGACCGCTCAACCAGGCCATGTGGAAGGATTTGGAAAAAGGGAATATTACAAAGAAAGAGCTGATCAATACCCGCTTTTCACGGACCTTTGCCCACTTTGGTCGGCAAGTTGATGGAAGGGAGATGGCCTTGCGCTACCAAGAATTTATTGGGCGGCAGGGAAAAATTTTTACAGGTGCAGATAAGCTTTTACAGGAATTGACACACCGAGGCTACCAGATTTATGCGGCGACCAACGGCGTGACCTATATACAGGAAAATCGCTTGCTTCACTCACTGATTCAATCGTATTTCAAAGAAGTATTTATTTCTGAGCAGATGGGGACGCAAAAGCCTGCGGCTGATTTTTATGAAAAAATAGCAGAGCAGATTTCAGGTTTTCAGTTTGATCAAGCCTTAATGATTGGGGACAGTTTGACAGCAGATATTCAAGGCGGCAATAATGCTGGCATGGATACTGTTTGGTACAATCCGACTCATATGATAAACAAGAGTAAGGCAGTTCCAACCTATACAATTAGTAGCTATCAAGAATTATTGGACTTACTATAGAATGTTTTAAAATTCTATAAGATTTTTCGTATATTTGTAATAAAAAACACACTATAAGGAGGAAAAGGTGAAAAGATTACTGAGACACATTCGTCCAACCAAGCCCCTAAAAGAACTCACTTGGATAGATTTGATTATGATCACAACGATTTTATGTGGTAATGCTATTTATACCTCAACCATGCAATGGATAGCATCATTTTCCGCAACAGAAACCGTTGAAACAGGGGTTCTATCGTTTAGTCCAGCCGATAATTGGTGGGCTCTAGCCAATCAAGGAAAGTTATTCCTGTTTGCCCTGGTGTATTTATTGATTCGGAATTATGATTTCAAGCAGCTAAAAGTAAAATTAGAGTGGAGAGTTTTACTCTGGGGACCACTCATTTTCATCGGTGCTGGTCTGATTAGTGATTTGGCATTTACAGCCTTTTCATATATTCCAGGTCTGTCAGGTGGGTATAATTTCCTCGGATACTTGCCTTACTATGACTGGAATATCATGACAGTGCTCAACCGTTTCCTAGCGGTTGACTACAGCACAGTTATCTATTCCTTGTTTAATGGCTTCTATGAAGAGTTCTTTTTCTTAGGCTTATTGTTGAGTACAGATAAGAAAAAGCGTTCGCTGGTCTTACTCTTTTCAACAATTGTCCGTATATCTTTCCATACCTATCAAGGAATGGTATCTGCTCTTGTTATTGGTGTAGCCTTCGGTCTTTTCTATTACTACATGTACACAAGGAAAAATGATAATTTATTGCCCTATTTCTTAGGGCATGCTCTTGCGGATATGGTTGGTACAAGTTTCTTCTCATTGTTTATTGCAGGGTAAATAATGCAGAGAACGGACATCAAGCTAATCGAGAAAAATTTCTTTCTCCCTACAGCTGACAAACGGATGATGATATGTAGTTTCTATCAACTCGGTATCATCACCCGTTTTATTATGCTGATATTTAGTCATTTGAATTAGTTTTGCTACATGGTCTCTTTCGATTACTTTATCATATTTTTTATCCCATATTTTTTTGAATTAACGGTTTATTTATGTTAAAATGTATTTTTATACATCAAAAAGGAGTATAGATATGAAACAAATAAAGAATCGTTTAAAAAAACATATGTTTTGGATTGGACTCATTTCGTTGGTATTGATGCTCGTTGATAATGTCCTATTTTGTTATTTTAATATTGAATGTAGTCGTACCTTAAACCAAATCGAGCAGACGATTTGTATCATCCTTAGTATTCTTGTATTTTTAGGAGTGCTAAATAATAAACCGGATGTGAAGGTAGAAGACATCCTAAAAAATGGTATGTCATCTAAAAATCAACAATAATGTTTGTTTAGAAACTACTGATGAGGTATCTAGTTGTACTTACAGTTCAGTATCTCTAGCTACGACTATTTAACATCATATATGTCCACCAGTCGAAAGGCTGGTGTTTCTGTTTATGACACATATGTTATCATGAATGCCACTATTTGAAGGAAAAGAATCGAGAGAAATTCAATGAACACTAAAAATATCAATAGTAGTTAAAATCATAAGCCGTCATTAGACTGAGTTTTATGATTGTGCTACAATAGACATAATTATAAGAGAACGGGGTGATGATAATGAAACGTACTATTCTATTATGCTTGCCGACAATACTGTTACTAGTAGCATGTCATCAAAAGCCGGATCAGGCCAATACTACAAAAAATTCGTTAACAGTTATTTCGACTACTTCAAGTCAGTATGCTTCAACAGCTTCGGAGCAGTCAACAAGCAGCTCTACATCGGCGGAAACGAATCAAGAAGTAACAAGTACAGAGACTCAGGTAAATTTTAACGGTTCCTATTATAGTGTACAAGGAAAATATGGCGAAGTGATTATCGCCAATAAAAAACATCCGCTTGCAGCTGATTATGCACCGGGCGAAAATCCTGAAGCCTTAGCAGCTTTTCAACGTTTAATAGCAGATATGCAGGCGCTAGGATTTGGTATCTCCAATAACTACAGTGGATTTCGTTCCTATGAAACTCAGGCAAACCTCTACCAGTCTTATGTAAATCAAGAAGGACAAGCAGCGGCAGATAGGTATTCTGCAAGAGCTGGATATAGTGAACATCAGACAGGATTAGCCTTTGATTTATTGGATACAAGTGGTAATTTATTAGAAGAACCCAATGCTTCTCAGTGGTTGGCTACGAATGCGCATCTATATGGCTTTATTGTCCGCTATCTTCCGGGAAAAGAGTCTAGCACAGGCTATATGGCAGAATCCTGGCATGTGCGATATATTGGTCAAGAAGCGACAGATATTTACAATTCAGGCTTGACCTTGGAAGAATATTTTGGTGTACCAGGTGGAGACTACTAATTTTACATTTGGTCAGAAATAAGTCGAAAAATTTGTCCGTATAACTAACTCGTGATATAATAAACCATCATAATTTTGGAGGTCCATCATGCTTAAAGCAATGGAAGTATACTTGGTTACTAACGGTAATGGTTTGGAAGCTATCGAGTTTTATAAAAATGCTCTTGGGGCAACAGTGGAGCAAGTAAATCTATTTAAAGATTTCTTACCAGACTGCCCTGCAGAACTAGAAAATTACGTGATGAATGCACAGTTTCGTTTGAATGGTCAACGGTTTATGTTGTCAGACAACAACCCAGAAATGCCTTATACAGTAGGTGACAATATTACAGTTGCGCTTATCACAGATGATGCTGAGACAGCGCAGGAACTATATAGCAAGTTATCCGTAGATGCAACTGCTATCAATATGGAACTTCAAGCAGTTCCTTGGTCTCCTGCTTATGGCAATGTAACAGACAAGTTTGGTATCTCTTGGCAAATCAATGCTGAAGTAGAAGGCTACGGTCAGGAATATTACGCAGAAAACTAAAATAGATTGGACAATGCCTTGTCCAATCTATTTTAGTTTTTGCCAATAAGCTTTGTAGATATATAGTTGAAGAGCAGCTGATAGGATGAGCAGTAAGGTCATCAAGGCTGAGCTTACATAAGCAGCACCAATAGTGCCAGCTAATATGATGCTGACAACTAGAATGATGGCTCCGAGAAACATTGTTCCTATGATCGATCCAGCAATCAACCATTGACCCGCTCCGCGACCGAATAACTGGTTACTATTTTGCCAGTTGAGCATGAGGAGTCGTTGGTCACGCCAGTAATAAATCTGACCAGTTAGCAGGGCTGAGATAATGATGCCGACTGTAAAGAAGAATGCTAGAATGAATTTGACTTTCATGAAACCTAGAGCCAAAGCAAAGTAAAGTAGAGTCGGTAGTGCAAATTGCACGGCAGCCAATACCCAGAATTTTTGGATGATAAATTTTTTGAAACTTATAGGAAGCGTTCGAATGAAATGATAATTTTCCTTCTCCAATGACATGGCCACTCCGATGAAGGTTGTAGAACCAGCAAATAGACTGCCAAGCAAGAATCCAGCTAATAGAGCAATACCAAAGAAATCCCATTCAACTGAACTCAGACCACCATTCTCTGTGAAACGGCTAAAACTTGGAAAAAGCGCCACTCCCATAATGATTGGTTGTATCATGGTTTGGACCATGAGGTTGCTATCTTTAAGAGTAGATAGGTGGTGTTTCACTAAAGCCTGATTGAGATTGCTAGGAATCTTGGCAGATTTAGCATTATTGGTCCGTTTTGTCGAAGCATTTTCAATCGCCAAAACTTGATTAAAGTAGTTGGGAATGACAGTTTTAAACGCAAACACAATAAGTCCAATCATCAAAATGAGAGGAAGTCCAAAATGAAGGAGTGTTTCTAGTGAGATAGTATGGCTGACCAAGTAATGGAATCCAGCAAATATAGGTATGATTGGAAAATCAACAAAGCCACCAGATTCGAGTGAAACGGTCTGCTGAGATTGCAGGAACATGAGTGCAGCAAAAGCCAGCAAGGAAGAACCTGTCATCAGGATTGTAGAAATCAATGTTTTACGAGGGCTTTTTGTCAGAACTTCCCCGACAAAGTGCATGATAATCAGATTGACTAAATTAACTAAAATCCAGAGAATCAAAAAGGAAGGAATGGAAGCTAAGGCGAGGAGCGGACCGCCAATTTGCCAGTAAGTGATTAGAAGTAAAGACAGACACGGCATGAGGAAGGGTAAGACCATCCCTTGTGCAGAGAGGATTTTAGCAAGGAAGACTTCTTGTGGCTTCAGGGGAAGTGCTAAATACAACTTTGTATCCTTACTATCGTAGAAAACGGAGAAGAAACCTGTAAAACCGTAGACGATAGCAATAATGGTAAAGAGCGCTAGTTGCAGAGAAAAGAAACCGATGGACTGACTATAATCTACTCCCATGAAAAAGACAGAATAGAGAAGTCCGAAACTCAAAACCATAAATACTTGTTGCAAGAGGACACTTTTATAGGCTGAAAAGGAGGCGTCTTTGCGCTTGCTTTGTTTCTTCTTGACGGAAGCTAGAAGTTGAGGATTGGAATAAAGAATATTAATCTTTACTAGTTCCCAAATGATGGATTTACTCATACTTCCTCACCTGCCTTCACTTGTTGGCGTCCAGCTAATTCCAAATAGATGGTCTCCAAATCTTTATCTGGATACTGTGATTTGAGTTCATCTAGACTTCCTACGAAAATGAGTTGCCCTTTTCGAAGAATAGCAATGCGGTCACAGAGTTGTTCAGCTACTGAAAGGACGTGTGTAGAAAATAGAACGGTGTGACCAGACTGAGCATGTTCTTTCATCATTTGTTTTAGGTCGAAAGAGGCCTGAGGATCCAGTCCAGTTAGGGGTTCATCCAAAATCCAAATATCAGGGTTAGGGATCAATGCACCAATAATAATGGTTTTCTGACGCATACCGTGTGAAAAACTATCAATAGGCTCATGCTGGCGCGCGGTCATATCAAATAGACTAGATAGTTTAGCGATACGGTCATCAACTGCATCCTTTTCTACACCATAGACCTTGCCCATAAAGTGCCAGTATTCAAAAGCTGTTAAGTGTAGGAAGATGTCTGGCGAATCTGGAACGTAGGCTATCCGTTTCTTGACTTCATCACGGTTCTCCTCTAGGTTTAAACCATCAACAGAGATAGTTCCATAACTGGCTTCGATTATCGAAGTCAATAGACTGATTGTCGTTGTTTTTCCTGCCCCATTGTGACCGATTAAACCGAAAATCTCGCCGCTTTCAATTGTCAAATTTAGGTCATCAAGTGCGATTGTTTCGCCGTATGTTTTTGTGATATGGTCAAATTGTATCATAGTAACCTCCTTGTTATTCGTGAACTAAAAGTAGGAGCTTGCTAGGTATTCCGAGCCGTATTCCAATGTTCTTCGAATAATATATACAATTAATTACATTTATTATACTGCTGAATTAGTACAAAAGCAATAGTTTCTATCAATATTTTTGTAGTATAGATGCGGATATATTCTAAGAAGTCGAGTATCGTCATTTAGTTTTTCTTTTATTACTTCGACGTAAGAGGAAACTCCGTTTCCTTATTTCCAACTTCCAACACTCCACTGGATTGTTGGAACTCGCCTTGCCTAACTTCAGTTATGCCTGCGGCTTTTGAAGCGAACTTGGTTCGCGCTATTTCCAGCCTTCAAAGGTTCCCCAAACCTTTGAAGCGAGTACTAAAAGTAAACTAAAAGACTATATACAATGGAGTGGAATAAGCTCGATTATCAGAAAATTTGCTATAATAGACCTATGAACGATTTGATCAAGCATAAGTTGGAGTTGCTGCCGGACAGTCCGGGTTGCTACCTCCATAAAAACAAGTACGGAAAGATTATCTATGTGGGCAAGGCCAAAAACCTGCGCAATCGGGTGCGGTCTTATTTTCGTGGTGCCCATGATACCAAGACAGAGGCCTTGGTATCTGAAATTGCCGACTTTGAATTTATCGTGACAGATTCCAATATCGAGGCCCTCTTACTGGAAATCAATCTGATTCAGGAAAACAAGCCTCGCTATAACATCATGCTCAAGGATGACAAGTCCTATCCCTTTATCAAAATTACCAAGGAACGCCATCCACGGTTGATGATTACACGGCAGATAAAAAAAGATGGCGGTCAGTATTTTGGACCCTATCCAGATGTGGGGGCGGCCAACCAGACCCTCAAACTATTGGAACGCCTCTATCCTTTCCGCAAGTGTAAATTGCCTGAGAACAAGTATTGTCTTTATTATCATTTGGGGCAATGTTTGGCCCATGGAGAAAACCTGCCCAGCCTGTCTGACTATGACAAGATGGCTAAGGAAGTGGCCCAGTTCTTGACAGGACATGATGATAAGATTGTCAAGGAAGTGCAGGACAAGATGAAGGTAGCTGCTGGTAATTTGGAATTTGAAAAGGCTGCAGAATACCGAGATGTCCTGCAATCCATTTCCACCCTGCGGACCAAGCAACGTGTGATGGCTCATGACTTGCAAAATCGGGATGTCTTTGGCTACTATGTGGACAAGGGCTGGATGTGTGTGCAGGTTTTCTTTGTTCGGCAGGGGAAACTGATTGAGCGAAATGTCAATCTTTTTCCATACTATAATGATGCGGACGAAGACTTTTTGACCTACATCGGTCAGTTTTACAGGGACCAGCAACATTTGATTCCCTCAGAGGTCTTGATACCGCAGGATATTGACCAAGAAGCTGTAGAGGCTTTGGTGGATACTAAAGTCCTCAAGCCCCAGCGTGGCGAGAAGAAGCAACTCATCAATCTGGCGACCAAGAATGCGCGTGTTAGTCTGGAGCAGAAGTTTAATCTGTTGGAGAAAAATCTGGAGAAGACTTATGGTGCTGTGGAGAATATCGGTCAGCTTTTGGGGATTCCGACGCCTGTGCGGATTGAGGCTTTTGATAACTCCAACATCATGGGGACCAGTCCTGTGTCAGCTATGGTGGTCTTTGAAAATGGGGTGCCTAATAAAAAGGAATACCGCAAGTATAAGATTAAGACGGTGGAGGGGCCAGACGATTATGCTTCCATGCGGGAAGTTTTGCAACGGCGGTACAGTCGGGTGCTGCGTGACGGATTGACACCGCCTGATTTGATTATCATCGATGGTGGTCAGGGCCAGGTCAATGTCGCCAAGCAGGTGATTGAGCAGGAGTTGGGTATGTCCATTCCCATTGCAGGTTTGCAGAAGAATGACAAGCACCAGACCCACGAATTGCTCTTTGGCAATCCGCTGGAAGTAGTTGAGTTGCCTCGTAATTCTCAGGAATTTTTCCTTCTGCATCGGATTCAAGATGAGGTTCACCGCTTTGCTATTGAGTTTCATCGTCAGGTTCGGTCAAAAAATTCCTTCTCATCCAAATTGGACGGCATAGAAGGTCTAGGACCAAAACGCAAACAGGCTCTGATGAAGCATTTCAAGTCTATTGGCAATATCCAGTCAGCAAGCTTGCAGGAAATCGCAGAAGCTGGTGTGCCGTATAAGGTGGCGGAGTTGGTCAAGGAAAAGTTGAAGTAAAATCAAACGGTGTAATAATATCCAAAAATCTAATAAAAATACATCGAAATACTTTACAATCTCGGTATTATATATCATAATATACATATCAAGTGTTTGATAAACTTCAATTTATTGCTAATAAAATAGAGAGTTAGGTAAAGGTTATGCAAAGATATATCAGTCCTGCAGTTGGATTATTGTTCATATTGTGTATGCTATTGCCGTTTGCATATACTACGGACAGTGAAAATTATTCTGTTTTCCTTGTGTCAGGTTGGCGGTATTTCAGCCAAAACTTGTTTTCCTTGTCCTCTATTCTAATCTTTTTAGCATTCTTTTTCATCAATTGTCAAGGTCATAAAAATATCCAACTGATTATTTTTGTCATGGCTTTTATGCTTACATTGTATTTTTATTGCTTACCCATTCTGGCTCTAGGAGAAGAATTCTGGAGTCGTATAATCGAATTGCCTATTGCTTATTACATTTGTGGTTTACTTATGCTTGTTGGAGTTGGATTAAAAGTAAAACGTTTGGTATCTGTTTAATTGCCTAATATTTCTGAAAAGCACGAGGACTGTCTTTCTAGTCAAAAGCTGGAAAGCAGTCCTTTTTAGATAATCTGGTAAATCTTGTCTTCTGGCAGGTAGAGATGAGATTTGAAAGCTCTACTAATTTATGGTAAAATGAATTATCAATGACTGATTAAGGAGAAGGCAATGGCGTTCGGCGAAGAAAAACACAAGAAAACAACATTTGAAAAAGTAACTTTAGTAATTGTTGTCGTGATGGTTGTCGTGACATTAGCTGGCTTGATTTTACCAGCCATTAATGCATTGATGAATTAAGAATCTGTATTCACTGTTCAGCACTTCTATACTAAGGCTAGTTTTTAAGCACTCATCGTTAGTTTTTTTAGAAAATACAGTCAGTATTTTGGAAAAACTACCTTGATTGGCTAAAAACGATTTCTTATATATAAGCACTTCGCTTGTGAATACAGGTCTAAAACGCTTTTAAGCGTTTTTTTCTAGGAAAGAATAGGGTAAATTATGAGTATGTTTTTAGATACTGCCAAGATTAAGGTCAAGGCAGGGAAAGGTGGCGACGGGATGGTCGCCTTCCGCCGTGAAAAGTATGTACCTAATGGCGGTCCTTGGGGCGGTGATGGTGGCCGTGGCGGAGACGTTGTTTTTGTTGTAGATGAAGGCTTGCGTACTCTCATGGACTTCCGTTATAACCGTCGTTTTAAAGCTGACGATGGTGAAAAAGGGATGACCAAGGGCATGCATGGTCGTGGTGCGGAAGACCTGATTGTTCGAGTACCACAGGGGACAACTGTTCGTGATGCGGATACTGGCAAGGTCATCACCGACTTGGTTGAAAATGGTCAAGAGTTTGTCATTGCCCACGGTGGTCGTGGTGGTCGTGGAAATATTCGTTTTGCGACACCTAAGAATCCAGCGCCCGAGATTTCAGAAAATGGAGAACCAGGTGAGGAGCGCAATCTTGAATTAGAATTGAAAGTGTTGGCTGATGTAGGTCTTGTAGGTTTCCCATCAGTTGGTAAGTCAACGCTTCTCAGTGTTATTACAGCAGCTAAGCCTAAAATTGGTGCCTACCATTTTACAACCATTGTGCCAAATTTGGGAATGGTTCGGACCAAATCTGGCGAGTCATTTGCTGTGGCAGACTTACCAGGTTTGATCGAGGGTGCTAGTCAAGGTGTTGGATTGGGAACGCAATTCCTTCGTCACATCGAGCGGACACGTGTTATCTTGCATGTTTTAGACATGTCAGCAAGTGAAGGTCGTGATCCTTATGAAGATTACGTAGCCATCAACAATGAATTGGAAACCTACAATCTTCGCCTCATGGAACGTCCTCAGATTATCGTTGCCAATAAAATGGATATGCCAGAAGCGGCAGAAAATCTGGAAGAGTTCAAGAAGAAATTGGCAGCCAACTACGACGAATTTGATGAACTTCCACAGATTTTCCCAATCTCAGGGATTGCTCACCAAGGTTTGGAAAATCTTTTGGAAGCCACAGCTGAGTTGCTCGAGAAAACGCCTGAATTCTTGCTCTACGACGAATCAGATTTCCAAGAAGAAGAGGCTTACTATGGCTTTAACCCAGATGAGCCAGAATTTGACATCAGTCGTGCAGACGATGCAAGCTGGGTTCTATCTGGTGATAAACTAGAAAAACTCTTCACCATGACTAACTTTGATCGTGACGAATCTGTCATGAAATTTGCTCGCCAGTTGCGCGGCATGGGTGTCGATGAAGCCCTCCGTGCCCGCGGAGCCAAAGACGGCGACACAGTTCGCATCGGCAAGTTCGAATTTGAGTTTGTGGACTGATACAGTCTGGGAATAGACTGTATCAGCCCGAGCCTAAAAATTCAAAAGCGAGGTTTGGAATCACATTTAAGTCCTAAAGGACTTGATGTAGTACGGTAGCCACTATGGTGGACTACCTACCAACCTTACTAATTTCATTCAGTTAATGATCGTTTGTAAACAATCTATAAAATAGTTGGAGGTTTATATGGGTGATAAACCAATATCCTTCAAGGATAAGGATGGAAATTTTGTCTCAGCAGCCGATGTATGGAATGCTGAGAAATTAGAAGAACTTTTTAATACACTTAATCCTAATCGGAAATTTCGTTTAGAAAGAGAACGATTGGCAAAGGAAAAAGAAAAAGAATAAATCCCAAATCTGCTTGTTGGCGTAAAAACAGGCAGATTTTTTATATCTACTTTTAAATGCGATATTTATCAATATTATGCTTAAAAATGCATTTAGATGTATAAATGGCGTATATATTCACTGAAATATTAATAAATATAATTTTTAAGGAAATTGGACAATATGCTTGGCGTGTTCAACTATTTATAGTATAATACAATAGATAGTTACTGAATTTTTAATGATTTTTTGTAAAATCTGTAAAATTTTTGTAATTAATAAATAAAAAATTGGGGGAGGTTTTTTCGATGCGTAAAGCTAAGAAAAAGTCGTTTAATTGGTACGGAATGAAGCAACATTTCTCAATCCGTAAATATCATTTTGGTGCTGCAAGTGTCTTGCTTGGTATGTCATTGGTGATGGGGGCAGGTGCACAAACTGTTAAAGCAGAAGAGACTGCGGCATCCTCAGATGCAACTACTACAAGTAGTACATCGGCTACTTCGACAGAAGCAAGCACAAGTACCGAGGAAGCTGTTGCTTCAACTTCAAGTCTGACTATTGATGCTCAGACTGTCACTGACCAAGAACGTATAGCAACAATTAACTATATCGTTACATATGTATTGGAAGATGGTACAGTTGTGAATGCAAGCATTGAAACTGCAACGATCAATACAACTGAAGAAGTTGCTAAGGCAACTATTCCAGTTTATGTTGAGCTACCAGCAGGTTATGAGTTGGCTACAGGTCAATCCGCAAATGTGTCTCAAGAAGTTGTAGAAAATGGTCAAAATGTTGTAACAGTTAAAGTAGTTAAAAAAGTTGAGACAACTTCATCAACAACTGTAAGTGTAGCTTCTGCAGCCGTAACACCTACATCAACAGCGGACAATATATCTTCTTCAACTCCAACGCCTACAACAGAAGAAGAAGCTAAAACTGTTCTTGAACAAGTATCTTCAGAAGCAGAGCTTTTAGTAAATGAGGCTAATCGTTTGGTTGCTGCAGATAGCACAAATGAAGCGTTGAAAATAGTTGCGGCGGCAACAAAATTGTCAGTATCTGAGGCGACAGCGGTATTAAATGATTCAACTGCAACGCTTGAAGCCGTGAATGCTCAAATTGATGCTGTTCGTTCGAACGTAGAAGCACTTGTTCTTGAGTTGCGTAAGTACTCAGAAAATGGTGATATTGTTGTAATGTTGGCAACAACTTCATCAACAAGCAACCTTACCTATGGTTTGCTTAACCAAGGACCAGGCTCAGACTTCGAAACACTTCAAACATCAGGTCAGGGTGCAATTGCAGATGGATTTACTGTGTCGCCAGACATGGATGATCCTGCAGGTGCTACAATAACTCGTCCAATTTTTACAGAAACTGCAGAATTGAAGAATGATCCGACTGCGGGTCGCTATACTTTCCTTGTTTCTAATCTTGATCCATACGCATTGGTTAATGAAACAGCTAGTCGTCAAAATTTGTATATGACTGTTTCTAGAGATATGACTGACCCAACGAATACAGATGTGTATGTTCGTATCGTCAACAAGGATACACAAATTCTACTTGGCGAAACCGTTGTATCTCTTGGGGATACAACAAAAGTTTTGAACGGTCAAATCGCAAATGTAACAATTACAGTTCCTAATCCAGCAACTAACTCATATGTTCCTCATACCTTGAACTTTACTGTCACTTATGAAAAAATAACACTTGGAGGAAAAGAGACAGATCGGTTAGAGTTTTATTATGGCAGTGCGGAGTCTCCTGATTTACGTACTAGAGCTGTTTGGCAGTCTAATGGTTTAGTGCAAAAAGGAGATCCAGTTCACAAACTTTGGAGTTATGTTCCGAAAATTGCTACTCAAACGACTTATTACCGTGTACAAGGTACTGATGAATTGATTGGAACCTATGTTATTAGTGGTCTTGAAGGTGATAAATTTACTTCTTCAACACAGCGTGATGTGACAAATTATGAATATGTTTCAGGTGCACAAGAATCGGGACAGATTTCAGAAGGATATGCTATTGGTACGACAGCAATCACAGTTGCTCCTTCACGTGCTGGGTTTATTGAGCGCCGTGTGAAAACATTTGTTTCAGAGGATGGAGATATTGTTATTACCATTCAACGTAAAGCCGCTGATGCAGATGATTCTACTTATGAGACTGTTTATACAACAGGTGTTTTGGATAATTTGAAATATTGGACGGCAGAGACCACACTCGAAGGGTACGATGCAACACGTCCATACTCATTCCCAGGTAAAACTGCATTTTGGACACTGTATAATGAGTTTGCAGAAGCTAACGTTGATACAACTTACTATTATGTTCAAAAAGGTTCAGTTGAAGTTTTCTATGTTGATGAAAAAGGAAATATCCTTCAAGATAGTAAGGTAGCTATTGCTCACGGAGATACAGGATCAGGCTACGATACAACTACACTTCGTGATGCTACAATTGTAAAAGATGGCGTTACTTACTACTACAAAAACATTGATGGTGTTGGCAATGCAGGAGTATTTGCCGCTACTACACATGCAGATGATGAGCGTATAGTAGAAGAAATTACTGCTGAAACTGGAACAGTTGCAAGCAATACTATAAAAGAACTGACGTATGTTTATGTTCCTGCTGGCCATGTAAATATCAACTATGTCAACGAAGCTGGCGATGTTATCAAAGCTAAAGTTGTTGATACAGTTGATGGGGAACCAGGGACCACTTATGATGCGACACAAGATGGTGAAAAACCAACAACAATTGTTGCAGAAGATGGCAAGACATATACATTTAAAGAAGTTTCAGCAACTTCAGCGGGAACAACTGGCGAGATCGAGGCAGGTGTTACTAAAGAAGTTATCTACGTTTATGAAGAAGTAAAAGGTAATGTTGTTGTTAATTACGTTACAACAGACGGTACCGTTATTCAGGCACCTGTAAATGATACAACAAATGCTTCAACAGGTACGACTTACGATACTACAGATAACAAACCAACAACAATCACTACAGCAGATGGTAAATCATATCGTCTAGTTCCTGCACTTACCATTGGTAATGAAAAAGGCGAAGTCGTTGTTGGTACAACAGAAGTTACCTATGTGTATGAAGAAATTAAGGGTGATGTTGTAGTTAACTATGTAAATACTGATGGTGAAGTAATTGCCGCACAAGTAGTAGATACCAAGACAACTTCAACTGGCACAGCCTATGATACAACTGATCACAAGCCAAATAAAATCACTACTGAAACTGGCGAAGTTTACTACTATAAAGAAGTTCGAGCTGGTTCAAACGAAACAGGTAAGGTTGTAGAAGGTACAACAGAAGTCACTTACGTATATGAACAAGCTGGTAATGTTGTAGTTAACTACACACTTGCTGACGGTACAGTGATCAAGGCTCCAGTAAACGACGAAACAAACGCGAAACCAGGTAGTCCATACGATACAAAAGATAACAAGCCAGAAACAATTACTACTACAGATGGCAAAGTTTACAAACTTGTTCCAGCTGCGACAATTGGTAATGAAACTGGTGACGTTGAAGCAGGTAAGACAACTGAAGTCACTTACATCTACGAAGAAGTAGTCAGCGATGTTGTTGTTGAATACTACGATACAGAGGGCAATGTCATTGCGAAAACTGTAACAGATACAGATGATGCTTCAGTTGGTACAGTTTACAACACAGATGAAGACAACCGTCCTGCGACTATCACAACTGATGATGGCACCGTTTACTACTACAAAGAAGTGAAGGATACTTCTGCACCAACAACTGGTAAAGTAGCAGAAACAACAACAACTGTTCAATATGTTTATGAAAAAGCTGGTAACGTTGTTGTTAACTACATCACAGAAGATGGTACAGTTATTAAGCAACCTGTAAATGACGAAACAAACGCTCAACCAGGCACTTCATACGACACAACCGACAACAAACCAACGACTATCACTACAGAAGATGGTAAGACTTACGAATTGATCCCAACTGCAACAATCGGTAACGAAACTGGTAACGTTGAAGCAGGTAAGACAACAGAAGTCACTTACGTCTACAAAGAAGTGAAAGGTTCAGTTGTTGTTAACTACGTAACTACTGACGGAACTGTTCTCCAAGCACCTGTTACAGACACACCAGAAACTTCAACAGGTACTCCATATGACACAACAGATGTTAAGCCAGAAACAATCACAACAGCAGACGGCAAGACATACAAACTTGTTCCAGCCCTTACAAAAGGTTCTGAAACAGGCGATGTTATTCCAGGCGTAACTGAAGTAACCTATGTGTATGAAGAAGTGAAAGGTGATGTTGTTGTTAACTATGTCAATACTGACGGAAAAGTTATTGCAACTCCAGTCGTAGATACTAAAGCAACATCAACAGGTACAGCTTACGATACAACCGACAACAAACCAGAGAAAATCATTGAAGATGCGACTGGTGATGTATACTACTACAAAGAGGTTCAGACTGGTTCAAATGAAACAGGCAAGGTTGTAGAAGGCACAACAGAAGTCACTTATGTATACGAAAAAGCTGGTAATGTTGTTGTTAACTACATCACAGAAGATGGTACAGTCATCAAGACACCTGTCAATGACGAAACAAACGCAAAACCAGGTAGTCCGTATGATACGACTGATAACAAGCCGAAGACAATTACTACCGAAGATGGTACAACATACGAACTTGTTCGCACCGATGGAAATGAGAATGGTTCAGTTGAAGGTGGTAAAACTACGGAAGTAACCTATGTTTATCGTAAAGTAGAAGCACCGGTTGCTAAAACAGGTAATGTTGTAGTTGAATATTACAATACTGACGGCGAAAAAATCGCAGCGGATGTTGAAGATACACCTGAAACAGCTGTTGGAACAGTTTATGAGACCCTTGATTACAAACCAACAACCATCACTAAAGATGGCGTGAAATACTACTACAAAGAAGTTAAAGCAACATCTGCTACTGAGAAAGGTACTGTAAGCGAAGGGACAACAACTGTTCAATATGTTTACGAACCAGGTGGTTCAGTCACAGTCAACTATGTAACGACTGACGGTGCAGTCATCAAGTCTCCTGTGAAGGATGAAGAAAACGCTGAGCCAGGTAAGTCTTATACAACAGAAGACAACAAACCAACAACCATCACAACCGAAGATGGTAAGACCTACAAACTTGTTCCAAACGCAACAACGGGTGATGAAAATGGAACAATCACTTCAGGTGAAGATAAGCAAGTAACTTATGTTTACGAAGAAGTGAAAGGAAATGTTGTTGTTAACTATATCGATACAGAAGGTAATGTTATCAAGACACCTGTCGAGGATACTAAGTCTGTATCAACAGGTACGGCATACGACACAACCGACAACAAACCAACGACCATCACGACAGAAGATGGTACAGAGTACAAACTTGTTCCTGTATTAACAAAAGGTGAGGAAACAGGTAAAGTAGTTGAAGGTACAACACAAGTAACGTATGTATACCAAAAAGTAACAACTCCTGCTCCAAAACCAAATGGTAGTGTCGTTGTTAATTATGTCAATACAAATGGTGAAACAATCGCAACTTCAGTAAATGATACAACAGATGCTAAATTGGATACACCATACGATACAACAGATTACAAACCTGCCATTATCAAACACGACGGTGTTACATACTACTACAAGGAAGTGAAATCTGGTGATAGCGAGACAGGTAATGTCGTCGAAGGTACAACAGAAGTCACATACATCTACGAACCAGGTGGTTCAGTCACAGTCAACTATGTAACGACTGACGGTGCAGTCATCAAGTCTCCTGTGAAGGATGAAGAAAACGCTGAGCCAGGCAAGTCTTATACAACAGAAGACAACAAACCAACAACCATCACAACCGAAGACGGTAAGACCTACAAACTTGTTCCAAATGCAACAACGGGTGATGAAAATGGAACAATCACTTCAGGTGAAGATAAGCAAGTAACTTATGTTTACGAAGAAGTGAAAGGAAATGTTGTTGTTAACTATATCGATACAGAAGGTAATGTTATCAAAACCCCTGTCGAAGATACTAAGTCTGCATCAACAGGTGCAGCATACGACACAACCGACAACAAACCAACTACTATCACGACTGAAGATGGTACTGTCTATGAAATCGTGCCAGTATTGACAATCGGTTCTGAATCTGGTTCTGTCGTAGAGGGTACAACACAAGTAACCTATGTTTATCGTAAGGTATCTACACCAACTCCAGCAGTTAAGAATGGTACGGTTGTTGTTAATTACGTAACAGAAGATGGTACAGTCATCAAGTCACCTGTGACAGATACGCCAACCTCTCCAGAAGGTACGTCATATGACACAACCGATAACAAGCCAACTGAAATTACAACTGAAGATGGTTCACGTTATGTATTAATCCCGTCTAAGACAATTGGTTCAGAGAATGGTACAGTTGAAGGTGGTAAGACAACAGAAATCACTTATGTGTATAAGAAGGTTGCGAACTGGATTCCAGAAATTCCAGGTGTTCCAGAAAACGAACGCCCAGTAGTTCCATATCCGTTTGATCCAAACAACCCAGACGTACCAGTAACACCAAATCCAGGTACAGTGATTCCTAACGTTCCAGGCTACACACCAGTAGATCCTAAGGACAATACACCATTGAAACCGGTCGATCCAAATGATCCAGGTAAAGGTTATGTACCACCAACACCAGATGAAACTGGTAAAGATACACCAATTCCTTATGTTCAAAACGGTAATGTTGTTGTTAACTATGTAACAGAAGATGGCACAGTCATCAAGTCACCTGTAAATGATGAAACAGATGCACCAGCCGGTAAATCTTATGATACAACCGACAACAAACCAACTACTATCACTACAGAAGATGGTACAACTTATGAGCTTGTTCGTGTTGATGGTTCAGAAAACGGTACTGTTGTAGGTGGTAAAACAACTGAGGTAACTTATGTTTACCGTAAGGTTGAAACACCTGCTAAGAAGGTTGTAACTAACCACGTTGATGAAGAAGGTAATCCGATTGCACCGCAAGAAGAAGGTACAACACCTGATAAATCAATCCCAGGATATGAGTTCACAGGTAAGACGATTACTGACGAAGATGGCAATACAACCCACATCTACAAGAAAACACCAACTAAGAAAGTTGTAACTAACCACGTTGATGAAGAAGGAAATCCTGTTGCACCACAAGAAGACGGCACAACACCAAATAAATCAATTCCTGGTTATGAATATGTACGTACTGTAGTTGATGTTGAAGGTAACACAACGCATATTTATCGCAAAGTTTCTAATAAGCCGACCCCACCTGCTACAGAAACTCCTGTGAAGCCTCAGCCAGCAACTCCGACTCCAACTGCTGATAAGGCGAAACAATTACCAAATACTGGTGAAGCTTCATCTTCAGCTGGCGTCCTTGGTGCAGCGATGTTGGTTGCAGCAATCGCCCTTGCAGGCAAACGTCGTCGTAACGAAGACTAATTATGTTTCTTTACACGAATTCTTCCCCCGATAGAATAAGTGAAGAAATTTAGATAAATGTAGAAAGAATTACCTTTCTGAAAAAATGGTCCATTGGACCATTTTTTTTGTTTGAATTTTGATATACTAGACATAGTATATTCAATGAAAGCATGAGAATTTGATATGAAATTAGTCTATACAGATATTCGCAATCCTCTGACGCAGTATTTAACGGATACCGCAGCAGAATTTGCTAAGGAAGCTAAGCGAGTTTTTTACATTGCTCCAAACTCTCTATCCTTTGAGATGGAGCGCAAGGTCTTGGAATATTTGCCTGAACAGGCAACTTTTGATATTATCGTGACTCGTTTTGGGCAATTGGCCCGCTATTTGATGATTGATAGGAAAGAAGCAGGTCAACCGCTGGATGATGTTGGTCTGGCTATGATTTTCTTTCGTGTGCTATCGCAATTTGAAGACGGCGACTTGAAAGTCTATGGTCGTTTACAGACAGATTTTGGGTTTATTAACCAGCTAGTTGCTTTATACAAAGAATTGCAACGGGCAAATATGTCTATTTTGGACTTGGAAGCCATGGAGTCGCCAGATAAGCAGGCTGATTTGGTAAAGATTTTTCTGGCTGTAACAGACATTTTGTCCAAAGAAGGCTTTGAGCATCAGTCTAAGTTAGCACAGCTGACTAGCTTGGTGGAAACTGGTCAGTTGGATGAGCAGTTGAAGAACATTGTGCTGGTGGTAGACGGATTTTCTCGTTTTTCGGCAGAAGAAGAAGCTTTAGTAAGTGCTTTAAATGAACGGGTGTCGGAAATCCTGATTGGTGTATATGCCAGCAAGAAAGCTGTGCAAGCCACCTATGCGGAAGGGAATGTTTATCAAGCCAACGTTGACTTTTTACGTCAGTTATCAACGCAGTTCCAGACTAAGGCTACTTATATTGGTCAAGAGCCAGTCTTGGACAGTATTGGTAAATTTTCAAAGAATATGGAAGCCTATTATGACTACAGCGGGACCATGATAGACTTGACTCCAGCAGACCAAGAAAAAATCCAACTATGGGAAGTCGTCAACCAAAAAGAAGAGGTGGAGCAGGTTGCGACTGCGATTCGTCAGCATGTGCATCAAGGGGCTCGCTATAAAGACATTTTGTTGCTCTTGGGTGATGTGGATAGCTACAAGTTGCAGATTGGCAAGATTTTTGACAAGTATGATATTCCTTACTATTTTGGTAAGGCAGAGGAGATGAGTTATCATCCCCTGGTCCATTTTGTGGAGTCCTTGGAACGCTTGCGTCGCTATCGTTTCCGTGCGGAAGACCTGCTCAATCTCCTCAAATCTGGTTTGTACGCCAGCATTTCCCAAAAGGAGCTGGACCTATTTGAGTCTTACATCCTCTTTGCGGATATGAAGGGGCAGGCTGCTTTTTCGAGGGCTTTTTCGGTCAATGGCAGAGCGGACTACGATGTTGAGACTGTCAAGGAGAAGCGACTTGTCTATGATTTGAATGTCTTGGAACCCCTACGTGCTAAGATTATGGAGCCTTTGAACCAGCTGTTTAAGGCTGGACCACAATCTGGAACTGCCTTGCTTGAGAAATTTATGGCTTTTTTGGAGGCAATTGAGCTTCCTAAAAATATGGAAAAAATGTCTCGAAATTTGAGTGAAGTAGAGCAAGAAAAAGAAGAGCAGGTCTGGAAAAGTTTCACCCATATTCTAGAGAATTTTCATCATATTTTCGGAAAAGAAAAATTGAAAATGGATGATTTTCTGGCTATTTTACAGGCTGGCATGCAGGCCAGTCACTATCGTACTGTTCCTGCAACGGTTGATGTGGTCAATGTCAAATCCTATGATTTGATCGAGCCACACACTGCAAAGTATGTTTATGCTATCGGAATGGGCCAGTCCAATTTTCCAAAAGTTGCCAAGAATACCAGTCTATTGACAGAAGAAGAGATGGAGAAAATCAATCTTGTCTCAGCTAGCTCTTCACGTTTTGATTTGGTCAGCCGAGAGAATATCAAGAAGAACCATGCTGCCATGATGTCTCTGCTGAATGCTGCGACGGAACAGTTAGTTATTTCAACTCCTCAGATATATAATGAAGGCGAGGATAGTCTCTCCCCTTATATCAAGATTCTCCAAAAAATGGGGCTGAAAACCGAAGAACGTGGAAGGATGAAAACACTTAGTCCACAAGACATCGGTCACTACAAGAGTCTCTTATCCCGTTTGATTGAGTCGGAAAGACCATCTCTTGATCATGAAGAATGGGAAGGGCAGACGGCCTTCTGGACAGTCTTGGTTCGCCATTTGAAGAAGAAATTGGAGTCGCAAGGCATTGAAATTCCGACCATTACTGGCGAAATTACTTCTAAACAGCTTGCAGCTGATACCTTGGCTGCTTTATATCCAGAGGATAAGCCGCTCAATCTTTCTGCATCCAGCTTGACCAATTTCTACAACAACCAATATCTTTACTTTGTCCGTAATGTTCTCCGCTTGCGGGAACAGGAATACATCCATCCGACTGCCTTTCAGCATGGTTTGTTCTTGCATCGGATTTTTGAACGAGTGGTCATGGACCAATCTGATCTAGATTTTGATCAAAAAGTGGACAAGGCCATCCTGCATACGCGTGACGAGGCAGAATTTGCTATGTTTTATAACCAGGATGCGGATGCTCGTTATACGGAGGAGGTGCTGGATAAGATTGCTCGCTCCAGTGCAACCATTTTGCGGGATAATGATTTGGTTGAAATTGATGGTCAGGAAAAGAGTTTCCGTCAGGATAAGGCGCTGGTTTTTGACCTTCAAAATGGCAAGAGTGTACATGTAAATGGTACAATTGACCGCTTGGATACCTTACAAATCAATCAGGCTGTCGGTGTTGTAGATTACAAGTCCAGCGACCAATCTTTTTCAGTTGGAGAATTTTACAATGGTCTAAAACCTCAGTTGGTGACCTACCTGGCAGCCTTACAAGAGCTGGATGAAACCAAGGATAAACCTGTTTTTGGGGCTATGTATTTGCATTTGCAGGATCCGATTATCAAGTTAAAAGACACAAAGAATTTAGAACAGCTAGAAGGAGCTGCTAATACGAGCTTGGTTTACAAGGGACTTTTCTTGAAGGAGGGAAGTCTGGGGCTCAATCATTTTTATCAGACTCGTAACCAACTCTACACGGAAGATGAGTTTGCAGTCTTATTGAACCACAACCAAGAACTCTACAAACAAGCTGCCAAGGACATTCTGGATGGTCGCTTTGCCATTAATCCTTATACCAAAGATGGGCGTTCGGTGGCAGGTGAGCAGTTGAAGGCAATCACTGGTTTTGAGGCGGATCGGCACATGGGCATGGCGCGGCGGTTGGTCAAAGAGGCCAAGCGTCAAGATTGGATGGAACGAATGAAAGGAGGTCAGGACTAATGGCTTTTGAACAATTTTTAAGCGCGGAAGAAATCAAGGCTGTGCAGCTGGCGGAAGCTAATTCTGATAAGCAACAAAAACGCACACCTGAGCAGATTGAAGCCATCTACACGCACGGTCAGAATGTTCTGGTCTCTGCATCGGCAGGGTCAGGAAAGACCTTTGTTATGGTTCAACGGATTTTGGATAAGTTGAAGCGTGGTGTGGGAATCGACCAGCTCTTTATCTCGACCTTTACAGTCAAAGCGGCTGGTGAGTTGAAGGAGCGAATCGAGAAAAATCTCAACGAAACCATTGCTGAGACGACCGATATGGAATTGCGTCGGCATTTGTCGGCCCAGTTGGCAGATTTGACTAAGGCGGATATTGGGACCATGGACTCCTTTACGCAGAAATTGGTCACAACCTACGGTTATAGCCTTGGTATTTCTCCGCAGTTTCGGATTTTACAGGATGAGACAGAAAAAGCGAGCCTGAAAAAAGAGGTTTTTGACCAGCTCTTTGCAGATTATCTTGAACAGGATGAAAATGGTGCATTCCGCAAACTAGTTCGCAATTTTTCAGGCAACCGTAAGGATAATAGTGGTTTTCGTCAGGTTGTTTATCAGGTGCATGATTTTAGTCAATCGACGAGCAGTCCAACTAAATGGCTGAAAGAGCAGGCTGTTCAAGCTGATTTGTACAGTCAGGAGCGTATAGAGCAGATCTTAGAGCAAGGCTTTAAGGAAAAAGTGTTAGACAAGCTCTATCAAGTTGCAGATTTCTTCCGCTACCATGTGGAATGGGGCAGAAATGACTTTGGTTCCGCCAAGTATTTTGCCAATGTGGAAGAAGTTTTGGATTTGTTGACAGGTTTAGATAGTCTGAACCAGAAGGACTTGATGGAGCGGGTTGAAAAAGTCCTTCTCATCAATGACCAGTCCAGAGGCAAGGGCCTGACCAATGCCAATCGACCAAAAGATGAACATTTGATAGCCTTTAAAGAAGAATACAATGCTGGCAAGAGCCAGATTATCTCAGGACTACGAGATTTGGGTCAGGAAGTTTATGAATTGACCCTGCTGAAAGATTATCAGGCTCAAGCTTTGCCACTGCTTGTATTATTACGTGACTTTGTCTTGGATTTTTCGCAGGCTTATCTGGATGTCAAAATCAAGGAAGCGGCTTTTGAATTTGGTGATATTGGGCATTTCGCTATTCGTATTTTAGAAGAAAATGCAGACAGCCGCCAGTTTTTCCAAGAAAAATACCACGAAGTCATGGTGGACGAGTACCAGGATAACAACCATAGCCAAGAGCGGATGTTGGACTTGCTGTCAAATGGTCATAATCGCTTTATGGTGGGCGACATTAAGCAGTCCATCTATCGATTCCGTCAGGCAGACCCAATGATTTTCCAAGAGAAATTTGAACTGTATCAGGCAAATCAAGAAGCCGGAAAATTGATTTTGCTCAAGGAAAACTTCCGTAGTCAGATTGAGGTCTTGGAGGCAACAAATGCTATTTTCACGCGCCTGATGGACCGCCAAGTAGGGGAAATCAAGTATGACGACACCCACAGTCTGGTGGCTGGTAGTCCTGGTCAAAAAATTGCCCAGCCCAAGCATGAGATGGAATACTTGATTTACGACCAGCAGGAGAGCGTACAATCTTCAACGGATTCTGAGGAGGAAACACCTCTGACTGCTGGTGAAATTGAAGTCGTTGCAAAAGAGATTATTCGTCTCCATAATGAAGAAGGCGCAGACTTCAAAGACATCACTCTCTTGGTGCAAAAACGAACGCACAACGACCTCATTATGTCCATTTTTGAAAAACATGGGATTCCTATTGTGGCAGATGGCGGAGCAGCCTCCTATCTGCAATCTTTAGAAGTCATGATCATGCTGGATACTTTGCGGGTTATCAATAATCCACTCAATGACTATGCCTTGGTTGCACTGCTTAAATCGCCTATGTTCCGATTCGATGAGGATGAGCTGACACGGATTTCCTTGCAGGCTGGGACAGGTTTCTTTTACCAGAAAATGGAATTAGCCCAGCAAGCAAGTGGGCAACATCCTGAACTGATGTCAGGAGAGTTGAAGAAGAAAATCAAGGATTTCTTGTCTATTTTGGAAAATTGGCGTGCCTTTGCCAAGCTGCATTCTATTTATGACTTGATCTGGAAGATTTTCAATGAAAAATTCTACTATGACTATGTCGGTGCTCTTCCAAATGGCAGCAAGCGTCAGGCCAATCTATATGCACTAGGTCTGCGTGCCAACCAGTTTGAAAAAACAGGCTACAAGGGCTTGTCCCGCTTCATCGCCATGATTGACCGTGCCTTAGCAAATGATAAGGATTTGGCAGATGTACAAGAGTTTCTACCGCAAAATGCTGTACAGCTTATGACGATTCACAAGTCAAAAGGTTTGGAGTTCAAGTATGTCTTCCTCATGAACATCGATAAGCGATTCAACTTGGAAGACCATTACCAATCAGTCATCATCAGCCGGAAAAATGGTCTGGGTATCCAATATTTAGCGGATATGAAAGATAAGGTAAATAGCCCATTACCTCAGGTGCGAGTCTTAATGAACACCCTCCCTTATCAAAATAATCTTCAAGAGTTAAAAATTGCCAATCTTTCAGAACAAATGCGGTTGCTTTATGTTGCACTAACGCGTGCAGAGAAGAAGCTGTATCTGGTTGGAAAGGGCAATGCTGACAAGTTAGCTGAAAAATACGATGGCAAGAAGGAAGATGGCGTACTTGCCCAATCAACTCGTGAAAGTATGGCGACTTTCCAAGACTGGATTTTAGCTATTGATGAGGCTTTTTCAGGAGAAGACTTGCACTTCAAGAAAGTCTTTGTAACGGATGAGGATTTGACAGATGAGAAGATTGGTAAACTGACATTGAAGAATAAGCTTGAAGACGCCAGCCTTAAAGATATTCGTCAATCAGAAGATATTGCCCAGGCCTTGGACCAATTATCTTCTGTCCAAGAGTTGAATGCCCGCTATAAGGCTGCCATCGAATTACCAAGTTTACGTACTCCAAGTCAAATCAAGAAACGCTATGAGCCTGTCTTGGAACAAGAAGGCATGGAAGTTATGGAAAAATACCTGCCAAAACGGACCTTTAACTTGCCAGATTTCTCCAAGAAACCAAAAATCACTGGAGCCCAAGTCGGTTCAGCAGTTCATGAACTCATGCAACGTTTGGATCTGTCTTGGTTGGTGACAGAAGATACGGTAAGAGCAGCCCTAGAAGCTGTTCATGCTGAGCAAGCGATTAAAGATAAAATCAATATTCAGATGATTTTGGATTTCTTTGATACAGATTTAGGAAGAGAAATTCTAGCCAATACGGACAAACTCCACCGAGAAGCTCCATTTGCAAGTTTACAGACAGATTCTTTTTCACAGGAACAATTTGTCCTTCGTGGGATTATCGATGGCTACCTGCTATATGATGATCATATTGTCCTCTTTGATTATAAGACAGACAAATATGACCAACCAAGCCGACTCAGCCAACGTTACCAAGCTCAAATGCAACTCTATGCCGAGGCATTGAAAAAAGCCTACAAGATAGATCGTGTAGACTGTCATTTGATTTTGCTTGGTGGGGAGAAGATTGAAGTGGTTGAAGTCAATATATAGTCATTTAGTTTTTCTTTTATTACTTCGACGCAAGAGGAAACTCCGTTTCCTTATTTCCAACTTCAAACATTCCACTGGATTGTTTGAACCCGCTTTGCCGTACTCTGCAGGGGGTGACTTGCTCCGCAAGTGCTATCTCCAACCTTGCACAGTCACTCGACTGTACAAGCTGTCTGCAGCTGTTGATGCGACCTTTGTTCGCTATATCTCCAACCTCCAAAGGTTCCCGAACCTTTGGAGCGAGTACTAAAAGTAAACTAAAAGACTATAAATGAAAAGCGAGTGGTTAAACTCGCTTTTTCTGTTTGGTTAGATTGAGTCCGAATGGGACAAGATTTTCTTCTTTTTTCAAAATCCGCTGGATATTTTCCTTGTGGCGGATAATGACAAATAGGCCCAAAAAGACGATAATCACTGTAAAGAGCCAGTCGTAGCTTGGCAGGATGATTCCTATTGCTGGAAATAGCAGAGCTCCTAAGATTGCTAAAGCAGCAGCCAATACGCTGGAGAAGGAAACCATCGAAGTGAGGTAAAGAGAAGTCACAAAGATGATAACCAGATAGAGGCAGAAAGCAGGTGCGACACCCAGAAGCATACCAGCAGATGTTGCAACCGCCTTTCCACCTTTGAATTGGGCAAAGATAGGGAAAGTGTGTCCCAGTACAGCCATTAACCCAAATACAATCGGAGAAATTCCTTGGGCATGAAAGATCAGCGGAAGCAAGGCTGCCAACGTTCCCTTGAGAAAATCAATTACAAATACAATCGTTCCAGCCTTTGGACCTAAAATACGGAATGTGTTGGTTGTTCCAGTATTTCCCGAACCATGTTCACGAATGTTGATATTGAAAAAAGTTTGACCTATCCAAAGTCCTGACGGGATAGATCCCAATAAATATGCAATAAATAGTAAAATAAGATTGACTAACATGTTTTCATTATAGCATATTTTCATCTAATTTAGTCCAAAATCTTATTTTGTGAGCTGTCTCAGCCGATAGGTAGCAGAAATATTTTGCAAAAATGCTAAAAAACTTGTAATATAGAAAGGATGATAAGTATGGAGGTCAATTTTGGCTAAGAAAGAGATTGATATAAATAATTACAATGATGATGCCATTCAGGTATTGGAAGGGCTAGATGCCGTTCGCAAACGCCCTGGTATGTACATCGGATCCACAGATGGAAATGGCTTGCACCATATGGTCTGGGAGATTGTTGATAACGCTGTCGATGAAGCCTTGTCTGGTTTCGGTGATCGGATCGATGTGACTATTAACAAGGACGGCAGCCTGTCTGTGTCTGACCGTGGACGCGGAATGCCTGTCGGTATGCATGCAACAGGCAAGCCAACAGTCGAAGTCATCTTCACCGTTCTCCACGCAGGTGGTAAGTTCGGTCAGGGTGGCTACAAGACCTCAGGTGGTCTGCACGGGGTTGGTTCTTCGGTGGTCAATGCCCTGTCCAGCTGGTTGGAAGTTGAGATTACCCGTGATGGTGCTGTTTACAAGCAACGGTTTGAGCAGGGCGGAAAGCCAGTCACGACTTTAGAGAAGATTGGTACCGCTCCAAAATCAAAAACAGGTACAAAAGTTACCTTTATGCCTGATGATACCATCTTCTCAACGACTGATTTCAAGTTCAACACCATTGCCGAACGCCTGAAAGAATCAGCCTTCTTGCTCAAACAAGTCACCATGACCTTGACAGATGAGCGGACGGGTGAGCAGGAGGAGTATCATTATGAAAATGGCGTCCAGGACTTTGTATCCTACCTCAACGAAGACAAGGAAACTCTGACACCTGTCCTCTATTTTGAAGGAGAAGATGCAGGATTCCAGGTCCAAGTGGCCATGCAGTACAACGACGGCTATTCAGACAACATCCTGTCCTTCGTTAACAACGTTCGGACTAAGGATGGCGGTACCCATGAAACAGGTCTCAAACTAGCCATTACCAAGGCCATGAACGACTATGCTCGTAAGACCAACTTGCTCAAGGAAAAGGACAAGAACTTGGAAGGCTCTGACTACCGTGAAGGTTTGTCTGCGGTCCTTTCTATCCTTGTACCAGAAGAGCATTTGCAGTTCGAAGGGCAGACCAAGGACAAGTTGGGAAGCCCACTTGCTCGTCCTGTGGTGGACGGCATTGTATCGGACAAATTAACCTTCTTCCTTTTGGAAAATGGCGAGCTAGCATCTAATCTAGTCCGCAAGGCCATTAAGGCGCGTGACGCCCGCGAGGCTGCGCGTAAGGCACGTGACGAATCCCGAAATGGTAAGAAAAACAAGAAGGACAAGGGACTTCTGTCAGGTAAGCTAACCCCAGCCCAGTCTAAAAATCCAGCTAAAAATGAACTCTATCTGGTCGAGGGAGATTCAGCCGGAGGCTCTGCCAAACAGGGCCGTGACCGCAAGTTCCAAGCCATTCTACCTTTGCGTGGTAAGGTTATCAATACCGCCAAGGCAAAAATGGCGGACATCCTCAAAAACGAAGAAATCAACACCATGATTTACACCATCGGTGCAGGTGTTGGATCAGACTTTACGCTGGAAGATGTCAACTATGACAAGATTATTATCATGACCGATGCGGATACGGATGGTGCCCACATTCAGACCCTCTTGCTGACCTTCTTCTATCGCTATATGCGACCGTTAGTAGAAGCAGGTCGGGTTTACATCGCCCTTCCGCCACTTTATAAGATGTCTAAAGGCAAGGGCAAGACAGAAAAGATTGCTTATGCTTGGTCTGACGGAGAATTAGAAGATCTCCGCAAGGATTTTGGCAAGGGCTTCATCCTCCAACGCTACAAGGGTCTTGGTGAGATGAATGCCGATCAGCTCTGGGAAACAACCATGAACCCTGAAACCCGTACTCTTATCCGCGTCACCATTGAAGACCTAGCCCGTGCTGAACGCCGAGTATCTGTCCTCATGGGCGACAAGGTCGAGCCACGCCGCAAGTGGATTGAGGACAATGTTAAGTTTACTTTGGAGGAAGCGACAGCTTTTACTAAATAATCTCAGGGAAGTTGAGGTGCCATATGGTTTTAGAAAATAAATTTGGGATTGAAAATTCGGCTGAATTAGCCCGTCTTGAAGAACAAATCAGCAAGAAAAAAGCAGCTCAACTGTTCGAAACTGGCCAGTTATTCCAGATAGAATTTGGGACTTTTGCAGGTTTGGCACACATTCATCAGGCTTTATTTGAGGATATTTACGACTTTGCAGGGAAAATTCGTGATGTCAACATTGCCAAAGATAATTTTCAATTCGCTCCACGAATCTTTCTTGAGCAGTCTTTGGCCTATATTGACAAGCTACCTCATGAAACCTTTGACGAAATCGTTGAAAAATATGCGGATATGAACATTGCACATCCATTCCGAGAAGGAAATGGACGCAGTATGCGTATCTGGTTGGATTGTATGCTACGGGATAGTTTGGGCAAGGTGGTTGATTGGAATAGCATTGATAAAGATGAGTATTTCAATGCCATGGTTAGAAGCCATGTGTCAACAGGAGAGCTTAAATATCTGTTATTGCAAGCCTTAACGGAAGATCTTGGTCAGGCTACTTATTTCAAGGGCATCGACCATTCTTATTTCTATGAGGGTTACAACCTATATCGTACTGAGGATTTGTAAATCTAGCAAAGACAAACTATGTGAGGTGTTTTATGCCATTAAGAGGAAAATTAACTGACCGTTTTCAAAAACGGTTGTCTGAATGGGCTCGAAAGCGCAAGCCATTTAAAAATAAACAGGAGTTGGAAGAGAAATTTGACCAAGCATTGAAGATTTGGCAATCTTCCAAAACTCGGCAACATGCAGAAAGCTTGCTATCTGAGCAAGGAAAATTAGAACATTTTTTACATAGCACGGAACGGAAACTGTCTCGTATGCCTTTTGGTGGAGATAAGTTTGCGGCTATTCCAGGCTTGATTTCCATGGTGCGAAGCTATATCCGTAGAGATTACAGCAAGTTACCCAAAGGGACAATCCTTGCAATTATAGGTGCTTTGATTTATTTTTTCAGTCCTATTGATGCCTTACCAGATTTCATCCTTGGAGCAGGTCTACTTGATGATGCCTTTGTCCTTAATGCCTGTTTGAAATTAATCAAAACAGATGTCGATGACTTTAGAAGCTGGCAAGCAAGTCAGTGGGAAGTGGAAGAGTAGCTATGATAAAGTTTTTAAGAAAAAAGCCAACTATCGAGCAACTTAAGAAAGTTCCGTATGCTTCTCAGCATACAGAGGTTCTACGTTCAATTTGGCGAGCAGATGTGCCTAAATACGGGATTTCTTCTACTTTACAAGGTGAATTACTTCGACAATTAGAAAAACTTCGCTGGGAAGCTCAAGCAAATGGCAATGTCAATTGGTGTGAAGAGCACTCAGACTACTGTCGATTCATAAAGGAGACTCTCTATAAAGGAAAAGTCCTTTCTTCTCAACAGAAGCAAGAGTTAGTTTTAATAATGGATTATCTAAAATCGTGTGGTGAGTATGCTCAAGCTTATCAAGAAAATTTGATTGATGATGAGGAACTAGAAATTGAGAAATTAGCATATGTTGATGATAATCTTTATGATAGAGTAGGGGATATGATTGCTTTCTTTTATCAGAGAACTTAGGTAAAGAACTAATGTTTAGCTAAGGATATAGCAATAGAAATTGTAAGGTCTCTTCCGTTCTCACTACTTAAGGCGATTATCAAAAAAAGTAAAAAAGAAAATTTTTCGACAAGAAACAAAGAAAGGAATGTTCAGCTAGTCTGTCTAACTGAACACGGGACTGAATCGTCCCTTTGTATCTTAATTTATGTCTAACATTCAAAACATGTCCCTTGAGGACATCATGGGAGAGCGCTTTGGTCGCTACTCCAAATACATTATTCAGGAGCGGGCCTTGCCGGACATTCGTGACGGTCTAAAGCCCGTGCAACGTCGGATTCTTTATTCCATGAATAAGGACGGCAACACTTTTGACAAGGGTTACCGCAAGTCCGCCAAGTCAGTCGGGAATATCATGGGGAATTTCCACCCACACGGTGATTCCTCTATTTATGATGCCATGGTCCGCATGAGTCAGGACTGGAAAAACCGCGAGATTTTGGTGGAGATGCACGGAAACAACGGTTCCATGGACGGTGACCCACCTGCGGCCATGCGTTACACCGAGGCTCGCCTGTCGGAAATGGCAGGTTATTTGCTGGCCGACATCGAGAAAAAGACAGTACCATTTGCCTGGAACTTTGACGATACGGAAAAAGAACCCACTGTGCTACCAGCTGCCTTCCCTAATCTCTTGGTCAATGGAGCGACAGGAATTTCAGCAGGGTACGCGACTGACATCCCGCCGCATAATCTGGCGGAGGTCATCGATGCCGTTGTTTACATGATTGATCATCCGACTGCTAGCTTGGACAAGCTAATGGAGTTCCTGCCTGGGCCAGACTTCCCAACAGGTGCCATTATCCAAGGGGCTGACGAAATCAAGAAGGCCTATGAAACTGGTAAGGGTCGTGTCGTTGTCCGTAGCCGTTGTGACATTGAGCAACTCAAGGCAGGTAAGAAACAGATTGTCATAACCGAGATTCCGTACGAGGTCAATAAGGCTGTTCTGGTCAAGAAGATTGATGATGTCCGTGTCAACAACAAGGTGCCTGGTATTGCTGAGGTGCGTGATGAGTCAGACCGTACAGGTCTGCGGATTGCCATTGAGTTGAAAAAAGACAGCGATGAGCAAACCATTCTCAACTACCTTTACAAATATACCGACTTACAAATCAATTACAACTTCAACATGGTGGCGATTGACAATTTCACACCGCGTCAGGTTGGCTTGCAGAAAATTCTGTCTAGCTACATCGCCCACCGCCGTGAGATTATCATTGCTCGTTCTAAGTTTGACAAGGAAAAGGCAGAGAAACGTCTCCATATCGTAGAAGGCTTGATCCGTGTTATTTCTATTTTGGACGAGGTCATTGCCCTTATCCGTGCCTCTGAAAACAAGGCGGATGCTAAGGAAAACTTGAAAGTCAGCTATGAGTTTAGCGAGGAACAGGCAGAAGCAATCGTGACCTTGCAACTCTACCGCTTGACCAATACCGACATTGTGACCTTGGAAAATGAAGAAGCAGCCCTACGCGAGCAGATTCAGACCTTGGCAGCCATTATCGGCGATGAGCGCACCATGTTCAATCTTATGAAGAAGGAACTGCGTGAGGTCAAGAAGCAGTTTGGCAACCCTCGTTTGAGTGAATTGCAGGATCAGGCAGAAGCGATTGAGATTGACACCGCCAGCTTGATTGTCGAAGAAGAAACTTTTGTCAGCGTGACCAAGGCGGGTTACATCAAACGGACCAGTCCACGTTCTTTCAATGCCTCAACCCTTGAAGAAATGGGCAAACGAGAGGATGACCAGCTGATTTTCTTGCAGAATGCCAAGACAACCCAGCATCTCCTGCTCTTTACCAATCTTGGAAATGTTATCTACCGACCTGTCCATGAACTGACAGATATTCGTTGGAAAGACATCGGTGAACACCTGAGTCAGACCTTGATGAACTTTGATACCAATGAAGAGGTTATCTTCGCTGAACTGGTTGAGAATTTTGAAGAGGGAACTTATTTCGCGGTAACTAAATACGGTCAAATCAAGCGTGTGGAGCGGAAGGAGTTCACGCCATGGCGGACTTATAAGTCCAAGTCAACCAAGTATGCCAAACTCAAAGATGCGGATGATGTGGTCATTACCGTATCGCCTGTGGTCTTAGACGACATCATGCTCATGACAGAAAAGGGCTACGCTCTGCGATTTAACATCGAAGAAGTGCCAATCATCGGTGCCAAGGCGGCCGGTGTCAAGGCGGTCAACCTCAAGGATGGGGATGTGGTGGCTGCGGCCTTTATCAGCAATACCAGCTCCGTCTATCTCCTGACCCAGCGTGGTAGTTTGAAGCGGATGGCGGCGGAGGAAATCCCTGTGACCAGCCGTGCCAAGCGTGGTTTGCAGGTGCTTCGCGAACTCAAGGCTAAGCCTCACCGTGTCTTTGCGGCTGGTCCAGTCTTGACGGACCAGGGGGATTTTGACCTCTTTAGCACAGCAAATGAAGATGAAACGACTAGTCAAATCCTTCACGTGCAGTCCAAAACAGGTAAACTCTATGAGGTTGATGTGACCCAGCTTAGCCTGTCTGAACGCACCAGCAACGGCAGCTTCATTTCGGATACCATTTCCGATGAAGAAGTCTTCAGAACCTGGATAGACTAAAAAGATGAAAAGATTGCTCGCAAAGCAGTCTTTTTGCTATACTGTAGGGGAGGTAAATCTTATGAAAATTATCAAATTATTTTTCACTATAAAAGTCTATCTATGGCTTGTTCTGTCCTTCCTTCTGTTATTGTGTGGTGTATGGGGGTACGGCTACATCTCTGGTGAAAAGAGTAATCAGCAGGAAGTAAGTGTCCAAACGGCTATTGAGTCTGTCGAGCAAGTCAATGAATTGGTATTTCTAAATACAGCTGTCCAGAAAATTGTGACCGCTAAAAACTACACGGTCTTATTTGGTCAAGAAATGCCTTTCTCAGAAAAATCAGCCCTCTTAATCATCAAGTACAAGGCAAAATTTGGTATCAAAAGTCCTGTATCTATTGAACATCTTTCTGAAAATCGGTACAAAATTAACCTTCCAGCCTTTGAAGTCATTGGATTGGAATTAGATGCAGAAGAACCTTATACCTTATATGATAAGAGTGGAGAGATACTGAGTTTTGCGACGGAAGAAATCGATACTGCCCAACTCATCACAGATGAATTTCAGTCAGCAGAACAAGAAACGTTTCTAGCAGATTATCAGGAAGACATAAAAGAGTCAGCCAAAACTTACTATCAAAATTTGTTTAAGGCAATTTCTCCTGAAATTGAACTAGAGTTTGTTTTTAAAGAGTAAGAGTCTGGTTTACCAGGCTTTTTCTCATATTCACAAAATTTTCTGAATTTTTAATTGAAAATCACTTTCAAAAGTAGTAAAATAATAAAAAATAAATTTGGAGAATACCTATGACAGTAACAATCGACTGGGAAAACCTTGGTTTTTCCTACATGAAATTACCTTACCGCTTCATCGCTCATTTCAAAAACGGCCAGTGGTCTGAGGGACAGCTGACAGAAGATGCGGAACTGCACATTTCAGAAAGCTCACCAGCCCTTCACTACGGCCAGCAAGCTTTTGAAGGCCTCAAGGCCTATCGCGCTAAGGACGGAAAACTCCAGCTCTTTCGTCCAGACCAAAACGCTGAGCGCCTGCAACGAACAGCTGACCGCTTGCTCATGGAGCCTGTACCGACTGGCCTTTTCATCAAGGCTTGTAAAGAGGTGGTCAAAGCCAACTCGGACTACGTTCCTCCCTATGGAACTGGTGGTACCCTTTATCTCCGCCCGCTCCTGATTGGTGTCGGCGACATCATCGGCGTAAAACCAGCAGAAGAGTACATTTTCACCGTTTTTGCCATGCCGGTCGGAAACTACTTCAAGGGTGGTTTGGCTCCGACCAACTTCCTCATTCAGGACAAGTACGACCGTGCGGCACCAAATGGAACAGGGGCGGCTAAGGTTGGTGGTAACTATGCAGCATCGCTCTTGCCGGGCCAATATGCTAAAAAGCAGGGCTTCTCAGATGTCATCTATCTGGACCCAGCTACCCACACCAAGATTGAAGAAGTAGGGTCTGCTAATTTCTTTGGTATTACAGCCAATAACGAGTTTGTCACACCGATTTCGCCATCAATCTTGCCGTCCATTACCAAGTATTCTCTCTTGTATTTGGCAGAGCATCGTCTGGGAATGAAGGCAGTGGAACGAGAAGTTCTTGTCGAAGAATTAGACCAGTTTGTCGAAGCAGGAGCTTGCGGAACAGCTGCAGTCATCTCACCAATTGGTGGTATTCAGATTGCAGACAAACTCCATGTTTTCCATAGTGAAACAGAAGTAGGACCTGTCACTCGTAAATTATATGACGAATTAACAGGTATCCAGTTTGGTGATATTGAAGCGCCAGAAGGCTGGATTGTCGAAGTAGATTAATTTCAGAAGGCTTGCACTTGCAAGCTCTTCTCTTTTTTTGTAGAATAGTAAAAGTGAGGTTTGAAAATGAGTAAAAAAGATAAAAAAATTGAAATTCAGATTGAAGATAGCAAAGTTCTTGTCAATAGAGAAGAGTTCCCTGGCTACCGCCTTGTTATAGGTAAAAAAGTAATTGGAGAAATTGCAGAATTGGCTGAAAATAACTTTGCAGTTATTAAAAATGGAAATACCGAAAGCTTTTACAAAAAATTAGAAAAAGCAGTCGGAAATATTATTGAAAATTATAATTTAAGTCACTAAAAGGCTTGTAATAGTCGCTATTTTATGTTAGAATAGTGACTGTTAGTGCACGGAGAGATAGCGAAGAGGCTAAACGCGGCGGACTGTAAATCCGCTCCTTCGGGTTCGGGGGTTCGAATCCCTCTCTCTCCATGTCTAAGATACTAAGGGCGTCAAACGCATAGTAAAAATAGGAAGTTGACTGCAAATCCTGATTTGCTAGGCGACTTATCTTTTTTACACAGCGTTTAGCCCGAGTTCATTTCAGAATACTATCTTAGAAAATGTTTTGGGGTATCGCCAAGCGGTAAGGCAAGGGACTTTGACTCCCTCATGCGTTGGTTCGAATCCAGCTACCCCAGTAAAGGTACTAGATATAGTCTAGTTCGTCAAAGATGTCTAATTGTTGTTGTCCTTGCGTGTGCCTTAAATAAAATATATTTTATGTTGGGTCGAAAGACCTGATTGTCGGAGGTTTTTTTATAATGAACGAATTTGAAGATTTGTTGAACAGTGTAAGCGAAGTTACACCTGGTGATGTGGTAACTGCAGAAGTATTGACAGTTGATGCTGGTCAAGCAAACGTAGCTATCTCAGGTACTGGTGTTGAAGGCGTATTGACTCTTCGTGAGTTGACTAACGACCGTGATGCTGATATCAATGACCTTGTAAAAGTTGGTGAAACACTTGAATTGTTAGTACTTCGCCAAGTTGTTGGTAAAGATACAGACACTGTTACTTATCTTGTATCTAAAAAACGTTTGGAAGCACGTAAAGCATGGGACAAGCTTGTTGGTCGTGAAGAAGAAGTTGTTACAGTTAAAGTAACTCGTGCCGTTAAAGGTGGTCTTGCAGTTGAATTTGAAGGTCTTCGTGGTTTCATCCCAGCTTCAATGATCGACAGCCGTTTCACTCGTAACACTGAGCGTTTTGTAGGTCAAGAATTTGATGCTAAAATCAAAGAAGTTGATCCTGCTGAGAACCGTTTCATCTTGTCACGTCGTGACGTTGTTGAAGCAGAAGCTGCAGCTGCACGTGCTGAAGTATTCGGTAAATTGGCAGTTGGTGAAGTTGTGACTGGTAAAGTTGCACGTATCACAAGCTTTGGTGCCTTCATCGACCTTGGTGGTGTAGATGGTTTGGTGCACTTGACTGAATTGTCACACGAGCGTAACGTATCTCCTAAATCAGCTGTAACAGTTGGTGAAGAAGTTGAAGTTAAAGTTCTTGCAATCGACGAAGTTGAAGGTCGCGTATCATTGTCATTGAAAGCTACACAGCCTGGTCCATGGGATGGCGTTGAGCAAAAATTGGCAGCTGGCGATGTAATCGAAGGTAAAGTAAAACGCTTGACTGACTTCGGTGCTTTCGTTGAAGTATTGCCAGGTATCGATGGTTTGGTACATATCTCACAAATTTCACACAAACGTGTTGAAAATCCGAAAGACGCTTTGTCAGTAGGTCAAGAAGTAACTGTTAAAGTTCTTGAAGTGAACGCAGCTGATGAGCGTGTATCACTTTCTATCAAAGCTTTGGAAGAGCGTCCAGCAGCAGTTGAAGGTGAAGAAAAAGCTGAAAAACGTGCTCCACGTCCACGTCGTCAAAAACGTGAAGAAAAACGTGATTACGAATTGCCAGAAACTCAATCTGGATTCTCAATGGCTGACCTTTTCGGTGACATTGAATTGTAATTCATATAAAAACTTGCCTTGTGCAAGTTTTTCCTTTCCACCCTTAGTGTAATGGATATCACGTAAGATTCCGGTTCTTGAGATGGGGGTTCGATTCCCTCAGGGTGGACTAAATTGAAAAGCCTGGATTAACAGGCTTTTTTGTTATATTATATCAAGGAGGCTGTGATATGTTACATTTTGAAAATGACTATAACAAAGGTGCTCATCCTGCCTTGCTAGAAGCCTTAGTTGCAAGCAACCAAGAAGGTTTATCTGGATATGGCACTGATAAATATACTGAATCTGCTATCGAAAAAATCAGACTTGCTACGGACTGTCCTCATGCACAAGTTACGTTTTTAGCAGGTGGCACTCAGACCAATCAAATTGTCATTTCGTCTATGTTAGCTTCCTATGAAGGAGTCATTGCGGCGGATACTGGTCATATTGCAGTTCATGAAGCGGGAGCAATTGAATTCACAGGCCATAAAGTGTTGGCTTTACCGCATACGGATGGTAAACTTGTCGCAAGTGAAGTTGAGAACTATATTTCCGATTTCTACGCAGATGCTAATCATGCCCATATGGTTCATCCTGGTATGGTCTATATTTCCCATCCAACAGAGTATGGCACACTTTATAGCAAGTCAGAGTTGGAAGAATTATCCCAAGTTTGCCGCACCCATAATATTCCGATTTTTTTAGATGGAGCTCGTTTGGGTTACGGTCTTGCAGCTCGCGATACGGATCTTGATTTGCCAACAATTGCAGAGCTGACCGATGTTTTTTATATCGGAGGGACAAAACTTGGTGCTTTGTTGGGAGAAGCTCTGGTCTTCACCAAGAACAACCAGCCTAAGAATTTCGTATCAATCGTCAAACACCATGGTGCCTTGTTGGCGAAAGGACGAGTGACGGGTGTCCAGTTTGATTGCTTATTTACTGATGACTTGTATCTTGAATTGGGGTGTCATGCTATCGCAATGGCAGAGCAACTGATCCAGATTTTGGAAGAGAAAGGCTTTCAATTCTATCTCAAATCCCCGACCAATCAGCAATTCGTTATTGTTAAGAATGAAGAATTGACTAGATTGACAGAAGCTGGAATTGCCTATGGCTTCTGGGAAAAATACGACGATAGCCACAGTATCATCCGCTTTGCGACCAGCTGGTCAACTAGTCAAGCAGATATTGATGAGATAAGAAATAGATTATAGCAAGCAAAAAAGAAAGGGTTAGCCTTTCTTTTTAGTCTGTAAATAATGATAGCGATAAACTGCATAACGTTCAATAAGGCGGTAGCCTATTCCTCCTGCGATTGCATGTACAATTAGGGCAATGTGCAATTCTAGTGGTGCTTTTATAGTGATACCAAATAGAATACCGATTACAGTCCATCCTAGAATGACCCACCATAAGTACTTAAATGGAGCATACTGGCCATCCTGGTCCTTAACTTCACTGGAAACCCTGATTGAACAGCCGATTAATATTCCCATGGGGAGCAATGAACGAGTATCAAATGGTTCTGGTAAAAATGACGATAAGGCGAAGATTTGTATAAGCGCAAAAATCAGTAGCCAAACGAAAATCGGCGTTTTTAGAATGACGTATTTCATATTGTACCCTCCTGAAATTAGTATATCAAATCCAAGAAAGTGAAACAATTATTTTTGTGCTATTGATTAGAAGTCGTTTCGGATGCCCCACTAGTTACCTCTGTATTAGTGCTGGTTTCTGTCGTTGTCTCCGAAGCTTGGGTAGTAGACGTTTCTGTAGACGAGGAAGATGCAGTAGACTCTACTGAAGAGCTTGTCTCGGTTTGGGTTGAGGATGTTGTTTCGGAGCTTGAACTTGTTGAATCTTGTACTTCTGTTAATGGATTGTCGCTTGATGATTGGCTGGGGCCAGTGACGCTGGATGATGAAATGGTAGTACTTGGAGATGTTGAGGATGTTGCAGGTTTTGCTGTAAAGCTGTAGATAGTGATGCAGGCAGTGATAATCCCTAAAATAGATCCGATAAAGGTTAAATATTTTTGAAAATTAGTTAAACCAGCCGGTTTTTTATTTGTATTCTTACGTGTATTCATGATGTACCTCCACCTTTAGTTTAAGATAGGAAGTTTAAAACTATCTTAAAGATTGCCGAAAGGCATGAAAACATGATAAAATAGGACTATTGCAATAAAAGGAATATAAAAAATGATCTATTTTGATAATGCAGCAACGACACAGGTCTATCCAGAAGTTCTCAAGACCTATACGGAAGTGGCGACAAAAATCTGGGGAAATCCCTCTAGCCTCCATAGTCTAGGCAGTCAGGCAACCCGTATTTTAGAAGCATCCCGTAAGCAAATCGCAGAATTGCTAGGCAAGGATAGCAAAGAAATCTTTTTCACCTCAGGTGGTACGGAAGGTGACAACTGGGTCATCAAGGGAGTGGCATTTGAAAAGGCACATCTGGGCAAGCACATCATCGTGTCAGCAATTGAACATCCAGCGGTAAAAGAATCAGCACTTTGGCTCAAAATGCAAGGTTTTGAGGTGGATTTGGCTCCGGTCAATGCCCAAGGTTTTGTGGATGTTTCAGCCTTAGAAAGCTTGATTCGTCCAGATACCACACTGGTTTCTATCATGGCCGTCAACAATGAAATTGGTGCCATTCAGCCCATTCAGGAAATATCTCAACTGTTAGCTGATAAGCCTACCATTTCTTTCCATGTGGATGCTGTGCAGGCTATCGGCAAGGTGCCAACGGAAGGGTATTTGACAGACCGAGTTGATTTCGCCAGTTTTTCAGGTCACAAATTCCACTCTGTCAGAGGAGTAGGTTTCGTCTATGTCAAAGCTGGCAAGAAAATCGCTCCGCTATTGACAGGAGGAGGACAGGAAAGCGACAAACGCTCAACAACGGAAAATGTGGCTGGTATTGCTGCGACGGCTAAAGCACTCCGCTTGACTTTGGATAAGGCAGCAGATAGCCAGAAGCGACTGGCAGCCATGAAGCAGATCCTTGTGGATGAATTGGGCAAATATGCCGATGTGACAGTCTTTTCTGGGCTAGAGGACTTTGTGCCAAGCATTGTGACATTTGGGATTAAGAATATTCGAGGCGAAGTCATTGTCCACGCCTTTGAAGATCACCAGATTTACATTTCGACCACCTCAGCCTGCTCATCCAAGGCTGGAAAACCAGCTGGAACACTGATTGCTATGGGTGTTCCGCAGAAGTTGGCTCAAACTGCCGTCCGTATCAGCTTGGATGATGACAACGATATGGGGCAAATTGAACAATTCCTCACGATTTTCAAACAAATTTATCAAAATACACAGAAAGTAAGGTAGAATGAACTATTCAGAAATTATGATTCGCTATGGCGAATTGTCAACTAAAGGGAAAAACAAGATGCGGTTTGTTAACAAACTCCGCAATAATATCAAGTATGTCCTTTCTGTTTACCCAGAAGTGACGGTTTATTTTGACCGTGACCGTGGTCATGTCTATTTGAACGGGGCAGATTATCAGGAAGTCTCAGCTTCTTTGAAGAAGATTTTTGGTATCCAAAATTTTGCACCGTCTTATAAGATTGAAAAGTCTGTTCCAGCCTTGAAAGAGGCGGTTGTGGAGATTATGCAGTCTATTTACAAAGAAGGGATGAGTTTCAAGATTGCGGCACGTCGTAGCGACCACAGTTTTGAATTGGATAGTCGTGACCTCAACCAAGTCCTTGGAGATGCGGTTTTCACAGCCATTCCAAATGTGCAAGTGCAAATGAAGTCACCAGATATTACCTTGCGAGTGGAGATTCGTCCTGACGCTGCTTATATTTCCCATGAAGAAATCAAGGGGGCAGGCGGTCTTCCAGTTGGTACATCTGGCAAGGGTACGCTCATGCTATCAGGTGGTATTGATTCGCCTGTTGCGGGCTATTTAGCACTTAAACGTGGGGTTGAAATCGAAGCTCTGCACTTTGCAAGTCCGCCTTATACTAGCCCAGGTGCACTTAAAAAGGCCCATGATTTGACTCGTAAATTGACTGCCTTTTGTGGTAATATCACCTTTATCGAAGTGCCGTTTACAGAAATTCAGGAAGAAATCAAGGAAAAGGCACCTGAAGCTTATTTGATGACCTTGACACGTCGCTTCATGATGCGGATTACAGACCGAGTACGGGAAGAGCGTGGTGCCATGGTTATTATTAATGGTGAAAGTCTAGGACAAGTGGCCAGTCAGACCTTGGAATCCATGCAGGCTATCAATGCGGTGACAAATACACCTGTTATCCGTCCAGTCGTTACCATGGACAAGTTGGAAATCATTGATATTGCTCAAGAAATTGATACATTTGACATTTCCATCCAGCCATTTGAGGATTGCTGTACCATCTTTGCCCCTGACCGTCCAAAAACCAACCCTAAAATTAAAAATGTCGAGCAGTACGAAGCCCGTATGGATGTAGAAGGCTTGGTAGAACGTGCTGTGGCTGGGATTATCGTAACTGAAATCACACCGAAAGAGGAAGTGAAAGACGAAGTGGATAGTTTGATTGAGGACTTACTGTAGCCTACAATTATTTCGACATACATGTAAATCCAGTTATTGCTGGGTTTTTTAATACGAATCGTTCGGAAAAATCGGATTTGTATGATATAATAAGACTTCAGAAAAAATACAAAGGAGTTATTATGAAAAAAGGTGCGCTAACAGGTTTACTCCTGTTTGGTATGTTTTTTGGTGCAGGAAACTTGATTTTCCCACCTGCACTTGGTGTCTTATCTGGTGAGAATTTCTGGCCAGCTATTTTAGGATTTGTCGTATCGGGTGTCGGTATTGCTGTCGTTGCCTTGATCGTCGGTACCTTAAACCCAAAAGGTTATGTACATGAGATTTCTCGTAAGATTTCGCCTGCATTTGCGACTGTTTATCTTGTTGCCTTGTATTTGGCAATCGGTCCTTTCTTTGCCATTCCGCGTACAGCAACAACGTCCTTTGAAATTGGTATTGCACCCTTGTTGGGCGATGCGAATCTGGGTATCTGGTTGTTTGGCTTTACAGCTCTTTACTTTGTGGCAGCTTATTTGATTGCCCTCAATCCATCTCAAATCTTAAACAGTATCGGACGTATTTTAACCCCTGTTTTTGCCATTTTGATTGTGATTTTAGTGGTGCTAGCTATTGTTAAATATGGTTCTACAAATCCACTTCCTGCAGCCGATGCTTACTCAGCAGGACAGGCATTTGGTACAGGATTTATTGAAGGATACAACACCCTTGATGCCCTTGCCTCAATTGCCTTTAGTGTTGTAGCAGTGAATACCTTAAAACAACTTGGTTTCTCCAGCAAGAAGGAATATGTTTCAACCATCTGGTCTGTTGGTTTTGTTGTAGCCTTAGCTTTCTCAGCACTATATGTCGGTTTGGCTTTCCTAGGTAATCATTTCCCAGTTCCTGCTGATGTTTTGGCTTCCGATACCAACAAGGGTGTTTACATTCTTTCGCAAGCAACACAGGCTATTTTTGGGCCAGGTGCACAAATTTTCTTAGCTGCCATGGTTATCGTTACTTGCTTTACGACAACGGCTGGCTTGATTGTTTCTTCAGGTGAATTTTTCGCTGAGCGTTTCCCACGTTTTAGCTACAAAGTGTATGCGACAATCTTTACTTTGATTGGTTTTGGTATTGCTAACCTCGGTTTGAACAATATCATCACTTTCTCAGTTCCAGTTCTTTTGGTTCTCTATCCAATTACTATCTGTATTGTCTTGATTACCATTGTTAACAAATTTGTACCGCTTTCCACTTATGGTATGCAATTAACTGTGGGAGTAGTGACAGCTTTGTCATTGGTAGAAGTGTTAGCAGGACAATTCAACTGGACTGCTGTTTTAAAAATCATCTCAGCTCTGCCATTGGCTGGACAATCATTAGCATGGTTATTACCAGCTCTTGTCGGAATCGTCCTCTCACTGTTCTTGCCAAACAAGCAGGAGAGCGAAGTTTTCGAAATGTAAGAAAAGCGATACAAAACACTTGCATTTGCAGGTGTTTTTGTTATAATAGGACTGTTGACTATGCACACATCCTGTGCAACCGCACGAATGCCGTTGCTCTGCAAAAATTAAGCTCAAACGTCGTTGACTTAACTTGGTGAACCTAAGTTCTACCTGCGTCCGCGTCGCCTAGTCTGAACTTAATTTTTATTGAGCAATATAAAGTGGTTCGTCCCACGGTACTAGGCGAGTCTTCACATTAAATTCGGGCAAGGCCCAAAAATCATAGGAGGTGCATAATGAGCACATATGCAATCATTAAAACTGGCGGCAAACAAGTTAAAGTTGAAGTCGGTCAAGCTATCTACGTTGAAAAATTGAACGTTGAAGCAGGTCAAGAAGTTACTTTCGAAGAAGTAGTTCTTGTTGGTGGTGAGAAAACTGTTGTGGGTACTCCACTTGTAGCAGGCGCTACTGTTGTTGGTACTGTTGAAAAACAAGGTAAACAGAAAAAAGTTGTTACCTTCAAGTACAAACCTAAAAAAGGTAGCCACCGCAAACAAGGTCACCGTCAACCTTACACAAAAGTTGTTATCAACGCTATCAACGCTTAATCGCGTAGCTTGAAGCAATCATTACAGAAATTCGGAGGAATAACATATGTTAAACTTGAATCTTGCTAACTTGCAATTTATGGCCCACAAAAAAGGTGGAGGTTCAACGTCAAACGGTCGTGACTCACAAGCAAAACGCCTTGGTGCGAAAGCTGCTGACGGCCAAACTGTATCAGGTGGTTCAATCCTTTACCGCCAACGTGGTACAAAAATCTACCCAGGAGCTAACGTAGGTCGTGGTGGAGATGACACTCTTTACGCTAAAGTAGAAGGCGTTGTACGCTTCGAACGTAAAGGTCGCGATAAGAAACAAGTATCTGTTTACCCAATCGCAAAATAAGTCTGAAAATGGCTTAACAATAGGCTTTCCGAGATTTCGGAAGGCCTGTTTTTTGTTTTAATCTCCATTTTTCATTTACCAAGGGTTTGATGTGAAATGATCAAGCACTGGTAGTTATATAAAAAGTTATTAGTTGAAAATGAACATGTGAATATAGGTTGACTGACACGAGTAATATATGGTAGTATTACCATACAATAGAATGAAGGGAGGCGATTCAAATGAAAGCAATAGTAAGATATGTCAAAAAACAAGGAATCAAGAGTAAGGAGGTTAAGGCAATTTAACCTCCGAAAGGAGAAAATAATGCAAATTGTAGCAATAAGAGATTCAGTTGAAAAAGCTGATATTATAAAAATGGTATTGGCAGATTTACCTGAGTGGTTTGGCTTACCTGAAAGCACTAAAGAATATATTCAAGATGGGAGTTTGCTGCCATTATGGGCGGCATTTGACGAAGATGAGCCAGTAGGATTCGTAACCTTAACGTGCACCTCTGACGATTGTGGGGAAGTTCACTGTATGGGTGTTAAAAAATCTCATCATCGAAAAGGACTGGGTCGAGCGTTGATGCAAGCATTGGAAGGAGAGGCGAGAAAATCATATGCCTATCTACAAGTAAAAACGGTTGACCAAGGGCACTATGAAACATACGACAAGACCATTGCTTTTTATCATTCTTGTGGTTTTGCTAAGTTAGAAGTTTTTCCAAACTTGTGGGACGAATGGAATCCCTGTCTTATCATGATTAAAAAGTTATAATCACTTACCACTAGCAATTTTGCTGGTGGTTTTATTATGTGGTATAATAGAAAGATAGGAAATTGGAATGAAGAAAGGACGAGTCGATGAATATTCAACAATTGCGCTATGTGGTGGCGATTGCCAATAGCGGGACTTTTCGTGAGGCAGCAGAGAAAATGTACGTTTCCCAGCCTAGTTTGTCTATTTCCATTCGTGATTTGGAAAAAGAGTTAGGTTTTCAAATTTTTAGCCGAACTAGTTCAGGAACTTTTTTGACACAAAAAGGGATGGAATTCTATGAGAAAGCTCAGGCTTTAGTTAAGGGATTTGATCAGTTTGAGCATCTCTATTTGCAACCTGAGGAAGGTGAGAAGACTTTTTCAATTTCAAGTCAGCATTATGATTTTCTTCCTCCATTGATTACGGAGTTCTCTCGTAGCCACCCGCAGTACCCTCATTTTCGCATTTTTGAATCGACTACAGTACAGATCTTAGATGAGGTTGCTCAAGGTTATAGCGAGCTTGGTATTATTTATTTGAACGAGAGAAATACAAAAGGAATCATGCAGAAATTGGATAAACTTCACTTGCAAGCTGTAGATTTGTCTGCATTTCAGACTCATATCTACCTTCGTGAAGATCATCCTTTGACAAAGAAAGCTGAGATTGAGCCAGCAGATTTGGTAGGTCTACCTACCGTACGGTTCACTCAAGAAAAAGAGGCTTATCTTTATTATTCCGAGAACTTGATTGATACGTCGGATTCCTCGGTTGTGTTTGATGTGACAGACCGTGCTACTTTGAATGGAATTTTGGAGCGTACGGATGCCTATGCAACTGGTTCGGGCTATCTTGATGATGAGAGTGTCAATGGCATTACAGTAATTCCTCTCAAAGGAAAGGTAGACAATCGCATGGTCTACGTTAAACGAGCCAATGATGAACTTAGTTCTTGTGCCAAAGACTTTATTGAAACCATGCAGGCATATTTTGATAAGAAGAAGGATGAAAATGCGTAAAATTGGATTTCCATTTTTGATGGTAGTATTAATTGGTCTGGACCAGCTTGTAAAAGCTTGGACAGTTGCTAATGTTGAATTAGATACGGTAACGGAATTTATACCAGGATTGATGAGCTTAGCTTATCTAAGAAATTATGGTGCGGCCTGGTCGATTTTACAAAATCAGCAGTGGTTTTTCACGATAATGACAATTGTTGCCGTGACAGGCCTAGTGTGGTACTATATCAAACAGATCAAGGGCAATATCTGGACTCTATTCAGTCTGTCTTTGATGATTGCCGGTGCTCTTGGGAATTTTATTGATCGTCTTAGATTGGGATATGTGGTGGACATGTTTCACTTGGATTTTATTAGTTTCCCTGTATTTAATGTAGCAGATATTTGTCTGACAGTTGGTGTAGGTATTTTATTTATTTGTATTATGAAAGAAGAGAGTAATGGAAGTAAGAGTTGAGGTTGGTGGCATTCGTTTGGATAAGGCATTGTCGGATTTGACGGATTTGTCTCGTTCGGTTGCAAATGAGCAGATTAAGGCTGGTCAGGTTTTGGTCAATGGACAGCCTAAAAAAGCTAAATATAGTGTACAGGTTGGGGATGTCCTAACCTATCAAATTCCAGAAGTAGAAGAAATCGACTATGTTGCTGAGGATATTCCTTTAGAGATTGTCTTTCAGGACGAGGATGTTGCTGTTGTAAATAAACCTCAAGGGATGGTCGTTCATCCGTCGGCTGGTCACACGTCTGGAACGCTAGTTAATGCTCTCCTTTATCACGTAAAAGATTTGTCAGGCATCAATGGTGTCTTGCGACCAGGAATTGTTCATCGGATTGATAAGGATACTTCTGGCCTGCTCATGGTTGCTAAAAACGATGAAGCACATACAAAGCTTGCTGCTGAATTGAAAGATAAGAAATCCCTTCGTAAGTATTGGGCCATTGTACACGGCAATCTACCAAACGATCGCGGAGTAATTGAGGCACCGATTGGTCGTTCTGAAAAAGACCGTAAGAAACAAGCGGTGACTGCCAAAGGGAAAGAAGCTGTGACACGTTTTCAGGTTCTGGAGCGTTTTGGTGACTACACTTTGGTGGAATTGACCTTGGAAACAGGACGAACTCACCAAATTCGTGTCCACATGGCTTATATTGGCCATCCGGTTGCGGGGGATGAGGCTTACGGCCCAAGAAAAACACTAAAAGGGCATGGCCAATTTCTTCATGCCAGAACGCTTGGATTTACCCATCCGAGAACTGGCGAGGTTGTTGAATTTACGGCAGAAGCGCCAGCTATTTTTCAGGAGACACTTGAAAAACTGCGCAAGGCTGAATAATAGTATGAAAACCTTATCATCTTGCCCATTTTTTCAACAAATGCTATACTAGAACATGAAAAATGTTAAGGAGAGTAAGAATGGAAACTTTACCAAATTGTCCAAAATGTAATTCTGAATATGTCTATGAAGACGGTGCCCTCTTGGTTTGCCCTGAGTGTGCTTACGAGTGGAACCCAGCAGATGTAGCTGAGGAAGAAAGTGGACCTGTTGCAATTGATGCTAACGGTAATCGTTTGGCAGACGGCGATACTGTGACGCTTATTAAAGATTTGAAAGTGAAAGGTGCGCCTAAGGACCTTAAACAAGGTACACGTGTTAAAGGCATCCGTATCGTTGAAGGCGATCACAATATTGATTGTAAAATCGATGGTTTCGGTGCCATGAAGTTGAAGTCAGAATTCGTTAAGAAAATCTAATAAAAAGGACTGGTCAATCCAGTCTTTTGTCGTTTTTGAAAGGATATTATGAAACATCAAAGTATTTTGTTTTACAGTAGATGCCTGTTAGCCATTTTAGCCATCACAGGTACCGCCTTAGAAATCATTAAATATGGTATCGGGATGCTCATGTATTATACGGTGCAATCTAATTTATTAGTATCTCTGTTTGCTGTCTATATGGTCTATGCCATGAGTAAAAGTGTGGATTTACAGACGTCACGTTTTCTTCGGATAAAGGCTGCTGTAACCATGTCTATCATGATTACTTGTGTAGTCTATCACTTTATGTTGGCCCCTTTGGCAGACGATTTCTGGCGACTTGAAAATCTACTCTGCCATTATATTGTTCCCCTATATTTTTTGTTAGATACCCTAATAGTAGATCGTCAGCAACAGTACAAGTGGTTTGACCCGATTTGGTGGACGCTTTTGCCTGTTCTCTACATGATTTTTGGTCTAGTGAATGGTCTTTTCATAAAAATTCCAATCCCAGATGCTAAGGACAGTCCTTTTGCTTATTTCTTTCTCAATGTCCCTAAGTATGGTTGGACTTATGTTTTGACTTATGCTGGAGTCATCTTTGTCGCCTATCTAGTCTGTGGTTTTCTGTTGGCGGGACTTAAATCCATAAAACTTAAGACTTCATTGTCTTTTGGAAAAAATTCTCAGTAAAATCCGATAATTTCTATATTTTTTCAGAAAAAAATTGTCAAGGCTGAGATTTTATGCTATACTCTGCTTAATAAATCCTTTAAAACCTGTCCAGAGAGGCAGACAAGGAGTCGGATGTTAAGCAGGTTGGTTCTAACTAGCCTATATTTTCATAGTCTCCTTGTATAAGGAGACTTTTTCTATACTTTTGGAGGTCTTATGAAGACAAAAGAAATCGTTGACGATATGACTATGAAACGGGCGATCACCCGCATCACTTATGAAATTATCGAACGGAATAAGAATTTGGATAATATTGTCCTTGCAGGGATTAAAACACGGGGTGTTTTCATTGCAAAGAGGATTCAGGAGAGGCTTAAGCAATTAGAGGGTATCGACGTTCCGTTGGGAGAGTTGGATACCAAGCCGTTTCGAGATGACATGAAGGTAGAAGATGATACGACAAATATGACTGCCAATGTCAACGATCGTGATGTTATATTAGTAGATGATGTGCTTTATACAGGACGAACTATTCGTGCTGCTATTGACAACATAGTGTCCTTGGGCCGTCCAGCTCGTGTTAGTTTAGCGGTACTTGTGGATCGTGGACACAGGGAGTTGCCTATTCGAGCAGATTATGTTGGGAAGAATATTCCAACTAGTCGTTCTGAAGAAATCATTGTGCACATGGCTGAAATCGATGGTCAAGACGCTGTCCTTCTGGTTGAAGGTGCATAGTCGCTTCGTTTACAAATTATCATTCTACATCTAGATCATAAAGGTAGGTATCATCATGACAATTACAAATGGTAAAGTTTCACTCAAACACTTGGTTACAATGGAGACCCTCTCAAATGAAGAAGTATTAGGACTCATTCAACGTGGTATTGCTTTTAAACGCGGTGAAAAGGTAGAGTTGGATCGGAAGTACTATGCTTCTAACCTTTTCTTTGAGGATTCAACTCGGACGCATAAGTCTTTTGAAATGGCAGAGCTTCGTTTGGATATGGGAATGATTGACTTTGATGCTCGTACCAGCTCAGTCAATAAGGGTGAAACCTTGTATGATACCATTTTGACCATGTCGGCACTTGGGGTAGACATTTGCGTGATTCGTCACTCGGAAGTGGATTATTACAAGCAATTGATTGATAGTCCTACCATCCAGACTTCAATTGTCAATGGTGGTGATGGTTCAGGGCAGCACCCAAGCCAATCCCTACTTGATTTGATGACTATTTATGAAGAATTTGGAACTTTTGAAGGCTTGAAGATTGCCATTGCAGGTGATATCACACACTCACGGGTTGCTAAGTCCAATATGCAAATTTTGAAACGTCTGGGAGCTGAGATTTTCTTTGCTGGACCGGAGGAATGGTACGCAGAGGAATTTGATGTCTATGGTCAGCATTTGAATATTGATGATATTGTGGAAACGGTAGATGTACTGATGTTGCTCCGTGTGCAACACGAACGACATGATGGTGATGGTGGATTCTCTAAAGAAACTTATAACCGTTTGCATGGTTTAACAGAGGAGCGCTACAAACGCTTGAAAGATACTGCAATTGTTATGCATCCAGCTCCTGTAAACCGTGATGTAGAAATTGATGACCAATTGGTAGAGGCGCCAAAATCACGTATTGTCCGTCAAATGCAAAATGGTGTCTTTGTTCGGATGGCGATTTTGGAAGCAATTGTCAATGGCAAGGCTTAAACTTATCTTATTCAATGTCGCTCAGAGAGGCGACGAATAGAAAGGCAAGGGACAGGTCAGTGGTTGCAAGCAACTCATTTCCCTACGCCTGGGAGTGGGAAAGAACTCGAAAAGTAAAAAAGAGTTCGTCTTCCCACCCCCGCACAGTTGATTAGGTTAAATTTGGAGTATAGAATACGAACAAATTTACCAATCAACCACTGCGCTGAGATGTTGACACCTGCTCTTAGAAATGGTGATATACTTTAAGGCTATCCCTTGCACTAGTTTGTACAGTCAATTATTATCGAATTGACTGTACAAACGTTGGACTATTATTTAATTCTATCCGGAGAGATAGAAAATAGAAAGGAGAGTGGGTGCTCTGTTGCTCGGATTTGTAACTGAATTCGGGCTACGGACTGGGTCAAAAAGATAGTTTTTCCTCGAACGCAAGCGTTCTTGGTCAAACTCCTATTTTGACTATGTCCGCTTAACGCCCTTAATATCTTATTATTATGTCAAAAAGACGTTTGATTTTAGAGGATGGCACTATTTTTGAAGGGGAGGCCTTCGGTGCTGATATTGATGTGACTGGTGAGTTGGTTTTCTCAACTGGGATGACAGGTTATCAGGAATCTATCACGGACCAGTCTTATAATGGTCAGATTTTAACCTTTACCTATCCCTTGGTAGGAAATTACGGGATTAACCGTGATGATTACGAGTCAATCAAGCCGACTTGTAAGGGAGTGGTTGTCAGTGAGTGGGCTCGTCGGGCAAGTAACTGGCGTAACCAGATGACTTTGGATGAATTTTTAAAGGCTAAGAAAATTCCAGCAATTTCTGGAATTGACACACGCGCCCTAACTAAAATTATTCGTCAGCACGGTGCCATGAAGGCGACTCTTGCAAATGTCGGTGATTCTGTTGAGCATTTGACAGACCAGTTGAGAGCGACTGTTTTGCCAACCAACAACATCCAGCAAGTATCGACTAAAACAGCCTATCCTGCACCTGGAGTTGGACGCAGTGTCGTTCTGGTTGATTTTGGATTGAAACATTCTATTCTTAGAGAGTTAGCCAAGCGTGATTGCAATGTGACAGTTGTCCCTTATGATACGACTGCTGAAGAAATTCTTGCCCTCTATCCTGATGGTGTCATGCTATCAAACGGCCCAGGAAATCCAGATGATGTCCCAGAAGCGCTAGAAATGATTCGTGGGATTCTTGGGAAAATTCCAATTTTTGGTATCTGTATGGGGCACCAACTCTTTGCTAAAGCAAATGGGGCAACGACTTATAAAATGAAGTTTGGTCATCGTGGTTTCAACCATGCTGTTCGTGAAATTGCGACAGGTCGAGTGGACTTTACCAGTCAGAACCATGGTTATGCAGTGGCTCGTGAAGATTTACCTGAATGTTTAATGATTACCCACGAGGAAATCAATGACAAATCGGTAGAAGGGGTACGCCACAAGTACCATCCAGGTTTCTCTGTTCAATTCCACCCAGATGCTGCACCTGGTCCACATGATGCCAGCTATTTGTTTGATGAATTTATGGAATTGATGGATTCGTTTAAAAAAGGGCAGTAAGGTCTAACTACTATCGAACTAAACCTTACTGCGTCGGTCTATTATTTAATTCTATCCGGAGAGATAGAAAATAGAAAGGCAAGGGACAGGTCAATGGTTGCAAGCAACTCATTTCCCTACGCCTGCCTCTATAGAGGTCAGGCTATCCCTTGCACTAGCTCGAAAATGGATTAATGTCGAATCCATTTTCTCACGTCGGAGAATTATTTAATTCTATCCGGAGAGATAGAAAATAGAAAGGAGTAGGGTGTTCTGTTGCTCGGATTTTGTAATTGAATTCGGGCTACGGACTGTGTCCGCTTAACGCCCTTAATATCTTAAAATTATGCCAAAACGTACGGATATTAAGAAAATTATGGTGATTGGGTCTGGTCCGATTATTATCGGTCAGGCTGCGGAGTTTGATTATGCTGGGACTCAGGCTTGTTTGGCTTTGAAGGAAGAAGGCTATAGTGTTGTCTTGGTCAATTCAAACCCTGCAACCATCATGACAGACAAGGAAATTGCGGACAAGGTCTATATTGAACCGATTACACTTGAATTTGTCACACGGATTTTACGGAAGGAGCGTCCAGATGCTCTCTTGCCAACTCTTGGTGGTCAGACTGGTCTCAACATGGCCATGGAATTGTCTAAGGCTGGTATTTTAGATGAGCTTGGAGTTGAGCTGTTGGGAACCAAACTGTCTGCAATTGATCAGGCAGAGGACCGCGACCTCTTCAAACAACTCATGGAAGACCTCAATCAGCCTATTCCTGAGTCAACGATTGTGACAACAGTTGAAGAGGCTTTGGAATTTGCTACTGAAATTGGCTATCCTGTCATTGTTCGACCAGCCTTCACGCTAGGTGGTACTGGCGGTGGTATGTGTGCCAATGAAGAAGAACTGCGTGAAATAGCGGAAAATGGTCTGAAACTATCACCGGTGACCCAGTGTTTGATCGAACGTTCCATTGCTGGTTTCAAAGAAATTGAATACGAAGTGATGCGGGATGCGGCTGACAATGCCTTGGTCGTATGTAACATGGAAAACTTTGACCCTGTGGGAATTCATACAGGAGATTCTATCGTATTTGCCCCAACGCAGACGCTCTCTGATATTGAAAACCAGATGCTGCGTGATGCCAGTCTCAGCATCATCCGTGCCTTGAAAATCGAAGGCGGTTGTAATGTGCAGTTGGCACTGGACCCACATAGTTTCAAATATTATGTCATTGAAGTAAACCCACGTGTATCCCGTTCCTCTGCCTTGGCATCCAAAGCGACAGGTTATCCGATTGCCAAATTGGCAGCAAAAATTGCGGTTGGCTTGACCTTGGATGAAATGGTGAACCCTGTTACAGGAACAACCTACGCCATGTTTGAGCCTGCTCTTGACTACGTTGTGGCAAAAATTCCACGTTTCCCATTTGATAAGTTTGAAAAAGGGGAACGCCGCCTTGGAACGCAGATGAAGGCAACTGGTGAGGTCATGGCCATTGGTCGCAATATCGAAGAAAGTCTGCTCAAGGCCTGCCGTTCTTTGGAAATCGGAGTCTATCACAATGAAATGCCCGAACTCAGCCAAGTGACAGATGATCAATTGGTTGAAAAGATTGTCAAGGCACAGGATGATCGTCTATTCTATCTTTCGGAAGCCCTTCGACGTGGCTATACAGTAGAAGAACTGGCTCAGTTGACGAAGATTGATCTTTTCTTCCTTGATAAACTGCTTCATATCTTAGAAATCGAGCAGGAATTGGCAACGAATTTTGATAATATTGATTTATTGAAAAAAGCTAAGAAATACGGTTTTGCAGACCGCAAGATTGCGGAACTCTGGGGACGGACAGAATCCTACATTCGTCAACTGCGGACAGAGCACAAGATTGTCCCTGTTTATAAGATGGTAGATACTTGTGCGGCCGAGTTCGAAAGTTCAACGCCATATTTCTACTCAACTTATGAGTGGGAAAATGAGTCCATCCGTTCGGAAAAAGAATCTGTTTTGGTGTTGGGTTCTGGACCAATTCGTATCGGACAGGGTGTGGAGTTTGACTATGCGACGGTGCATTCGGTTAAGGCCATTCAGGCGGCTGGCTACGAAGCTATCATTATGAACTCGAACCCGGAAACAGTGTCAACTGACTTTTCAGTTTCGGACAAGCTTTACTTCGAGCCGTTGACCTTGGAAGATGTCTTGAATGTGATTGACCTTGAGAAACCCAAAGGGGTTATCGTTCAGTTCGGTGGTCAGACAGCTATCAACTTGGCAGAGCCATTGGCAAAAGCAGGTATTCCAATCTTGGGTACGCAAGTAGCGGATTTGGATAGAGCTGAAGACAGGGATGTATTTGAAAAAGCCCTGAAAGACCTTGGAATTCCACAGCCACCAGGCCAAACCGCAACCAACGAAGAGGAAGCTCTAGAGGCGGCCCGCAAGATTGGTTTCCCAGTACTTGTTCGTCCCTCATATGTCTTGGGCGGTCGTGCTATGGAGATTGTCGAAAATGAAGAGGACTTACGTTCTTATATGAGAACGGCGGTCAAGGCTTCACCAGAGCACCCAGTTTTGGTGGATTCGTATATCGTCGGTCGTGAGTGTGAAGTGGATGCCATTTCAGACGGTAAGGATGTCTTGATTCCAGGTATTATGGAACATATCGAACGCGCAGGGGTTCACTCAGGTGACTCGATGGCTGTTTATCCGCCACAAACCCTGTCTAAAGAGGTACAGGCGACCATTGCAGACTACACCAAACGCTTGGCAATCGGTCTCAACTGTATCGGTATGATGAATATCCAGTTTGTTATCAAGGATGAAACGGTATATGTGATTGAGGTCAATCCTCGTGCTAGTCGTACGGTTCCATTCTTGTCCAAAGTCACAGACATTCCAATGGCCCAGGTTGCAACCAAATTGATTTTGGGACAAAGCCTTGCGGAACTGGGTTACCAAGATGGTCTTTATCCTGAGAGCAATCAGGTGCACGTTAAAGCACCAGTATTCTCATTTACAAAATTGGCTAAAGTTGACAGTTTGTTAGGACCAGAGATGAAGTCTACAGGTGAGATTATGGGGTCTGATACAACTCTCGAAAAAGCACTTTATAAGGCTTTTGAAGCAAGTTATCAGCATTTGGAAGATTTTGGCACTATCGTCTTTACAGTTGCGGATGAGGACAAGGAGGAGGCCTTCCGTCTAGCGGAAAGATACCGTGAAATTGGTTTTATTATTGCGGCTACAAGCGGTACGGCAACTGCCTTTCAAGCTAAGGGCTTAGACTGTCTGCCTGTTGGGAAAATCAGTGGAGACCAAAGAGAGTCGATTCCTCAGCTGGTCCGTAAAGGAAAAGTGCAAGCCATTGTCAATACAGTAGGCAAAAAGCGTGTGGCAGACGAGGATGGAGAGGTTATTCGTGCATCTGCTATCGAAGCAGGGATTCCGCTTTTTACAGCCTTAGATACTGCTGCGGCTATGTTGGCTGTACTAGAAAGTCGTAGTTTTTCGACGCGAGCAATTTAGGAGATAAAAAATGAAGGTTCATTTAGTGGATGAGTTTGGGAATGTAAAGGAAGTGAAGGCTGGTTTTTCATGGACAACCTTTTTCTTCAAGTTTTTTGTACCGCTGATTCGAGGTGATTTAAAATGGTTTGCGATTATTTTGGTAGCATTCTTATTTGCCTTGTTAATTGAGCGTCGCTTCGATATTCCTTTTATTAATACTGGCTTTGGGATTTTGTGGGGCTATCTCTACAATCGAATCTATATCAAGGAAGCCTTGGCAAAAGGATGGCGTCCGGTTAGTGAAGCTGATCAGGAAGCCATTCGCCAATTTCTACAATCCTAAGTCTTGATTCACAAAGAGATTTAAGTGTGACTTCGTAAGAAGTCACGCTTTTTCTGTTATAATATTTAATATGAAAGTAATCGTAACAACAAGTTTGGGAATGGATGGGCACTTGGTTCAGAAGGCCAAACGGCTAGCTGAAGATTTAGGGATTGTTTACTGTGAGCGGCGGAAGCAAGCCGTGAAGGTCTTACTCAAGCAGGCTGATGCGGTTTTGGTGGTTTATAAGGATCGATTGGTTTTTGAGCAAAAAGAAGGAAGAAAACTCTTTTTCCACCCAGATACTGCCATGTTGCGGATTAAGTCTGGAAGAGATCCGCTTTTAGGATTGCTTGGAAAAGAAAAACAATCAATAATAGACTGTACTATGGGCTTGGGATCTGATAGCATAGTGTTAGCGAGTGCTGGTCATCGGGTGACAGCCTTGGAAAGTTCTAAGCTAGTGCACTTTATTGTGAGTCGGGGTTTACAGGATTTTGATAGTGGGCTGCAAGAGGTCAATCGAGCCATGAAATCTATCCAGACAATTTGGACAGATAGTTTGACTTATTTGAAAGAGCAAATAGATAAGTCTGTTGATGTCATTTACTTTGATCCCATGTTTTCAGAAGAAATCAAGGAATCACAAAATCTTTCTGGCTTGTCTGGTTTGGCTGACAGAAGCCGTTTAACGGAGGAAATTGTATCTGAGGCTAAACGAGTAGCTAGGAAGAAATTGATTATAAAGGCTCATTTTCGAGATCAGGTCTTTGAAGAATTTGGCTTTAAACGTCATGTCAGACCTAATCAAAAATTTCACTACGGAGAAATTATTTTGGAGGAGGAAGTATGAAAATCATCGTAACAGGCTTTGATCCCTTTGGTGGCGAGCCTATTAACCCAGCCTTGGAAACAATCAAATCTCTACCTAAGACCATTGCTGGTGCAGAGATTATTCTTGTAGAGATTCCGACTGTTTTTGACAAGGCTGCGGATGTTTTAGAGGAGAAAATGGCAGAACATTTACCTGATGCGGTACTATGTATTGGTCAGGCTGGTGGGCGAGTTGATTTAACTCCTGAGCGTATAGCCATTAACCAAGATGATGCACGCATTCCAGACAATGAAGGGCAACAGCCGATTGATAGAACGATTCGAGAAGATGGTCAGCCTGCTTATTTCTCCACCTTACCCATCAAAGCAATGGTTGAAGCTATTCATAAGATTGGGCTTCCAGCTTCTGTTTCTAATACTGCTGGGACCTTTGTCTGCAACCATCTCATGTATCAAGCTCTTTACTTGGCGGAGAAACAATTTCCAAAGACTAAGGCCGGTTTTCTCCATATTCCCTTCTTGCCAGAGCAGGTTGTCGACAAGCCAGGACTGGCTTCCATGTCTTTGAACGATATTGTAAGAGGAGTTGAAGTAGCCATAGGAGCAATCGTTGAATATAGGGATAAAGCGGATATAAAAAAGGGTGGTGGTAGTACACACTAATGAAAAATATTATGGAAGCAAGAAAACGTGTAGAGGAAATGGAAAAAATATTTAACAGGCATCTAGAGCTGAACAAGTCCCTTTCCGATAGTGTGACTCAACTCAATCAGGAACAATCGACTTATTTACAGTTATTAGATTATTACCAGAGCCAGATCTATATGGAAGATCTTGATTTATCTAATAAGGGGGATTTCAATGGTATTCCTTGCGGAGTATTGAGTGAAGATGGAGTCTATAATTTACTGTTTGACCGTATAAATCTAGCAAGTCAACTGAGAGAACTAGCAGATATGCTCGAGCAATAAATTTTTTTAAAACCTGTCAAGTTTTTTTCTTGACACCCTGTTAAAGTGTGGTATAATAGAACATGTGCTAAATAGCTCTGCTATTTCACCGAATAAAAATACAAAGAAAAGAGAACATTTAAAAATGGCAGTAAAAATCCGTTTGACTCGTATGGGTTCTAAAAAGAAACCTTTCTACCGTATCAACGTTGCAGACTCACGTGCACCACGTGATGGTCGTTTCATCGAAACTGTTGGTACTTACAACCCACTTTTGGCTGAAAACTCAGTAACTCTTAAAGAAGAGCGTGTACTTGAGTGGTTGGCAAAAGGTGCTCAACCATCTGATACAGTTCGTAGCCTTCTTTCAAACGCTGGCGTATTGAAGAAATTCCACGAACAAAAATTCTCTAAGTAAGAACAGTAAGCGAGAACACTTATGGACATGATTGAAAATCTCATTATTGCGATTGTGAAACCTTTGATTTCACAGCCTGATAGCTTGACAATAAAAATTGTTGATACACCTGAATTCTTGGAATATCATTTGGATTTGGATCAATCTGATATTGGACGTATCATTGGTAGAAAAGGACGCACAATTTCTGCAATCAGAACGATTGTCTATTCTGTTCCAACAAGTGATAAAAAAGTTCGTTTAGTGATCGACGAGAAAGAATAGAAAGTCACCGTTTGGTGGCTTTTAACTTTACAGAAGGGGTTATACCCCTTTTTAACATATAGAAAGGGAGATAAGATGAATCTGATTTGGACCTACTTAAAAAAATATCCTAAGTGGATTGCCTTAGACTTGTTGGGGGCCTTCTTATTTGTAGTGGTAAACTTGGGCTTGCCGACTTTTTTGGCTAGGATGATTGACCAAGGAATTACAAAGAACGATGTTAGTCAGCTCTATTTCTGGGCGGGAATGATGGGCTTGATCGTCTTGCTTGGAATTGTTGGACGAATAACGCTTGCCTATGCGGCTGGACAGTTGACGACCAATATCGTAAAAGATATTCGAAATGATTTGTACGAGAAAATTCAGGACTATTCTCATCACGAGTATGAGCAGATTGGTGTTTCTTCTCTGGTTGCTCGTATGACCAATGATGCTTTTGTCTTGATGCAGTTTGCGGAGATGGTATTGAAGCTGGGAATTATCACTCCCTTGATGATGATTGCTTCTGTTATCATGACCTTGGTAACCAGTCCAAGTCTGGCTTGGACAGTCGCAGTAGCCATGCCGTTTCTTGTTATCGTTATTTTCTATGTAGCAACCAAAACCCGCCCTCTATCAGAAACACAGCAAAAACGCTTGGATACCATCAACCAGTATGTTCGTGAAAATCTCATGGGCTTACGTGTCATTCGTGCCTTTACTCGTGAGGAGTTTCAAGAGGAGCGCTTTGAGTCGGTCAATGAGGAATATACCGATATTTCCAAAAAACTCTTTAATCTGACTGGTCTGACAGAACCTCTCTTTGTCCAGATTATCATTGCTATGATTGTGGCCATTGTCTGGTTCGCTTTGGAGCCCTTGAAAACAGCTAGTCTGCAAATCGGTGATTTGGTAGCCTTTATCGAATATAGTTTCCACGCGCTTTTCTCATTCTTGCTCTTTGCTAACTTGTTTAACATGTATCCACGTATGTCCGTATCGAGCCAACGGATTCAGGAAGTCTTGGACATGCCCATTTCCATTTCTAAGAATGAAGAAGGTATTACTGAAACAGACACTCGTGGTTATTTGGAATTTGAAAATGTAACTTTTGCCTATCCTGGTGAAACGGAATCGCCTGTTCTCCACAATATTTCATTTAAGGCTAAGCCTGGGGAAACCATTGCCTTTATTGGTTCAACAGGTTCTGGTAAGTCTTCCTTGGTCAACTTGATTCCACGTTTCTATGATGTGACACTTGGTCGTATCTTGGTGGACGGTGTGGATGTCAGACGCTACAATCTAAAGGCACTCCGCAGCAAGATTGGTTTTATTCCGCAGAAAGCTCTGCTATTTACCGGAACTATCGCGGAAAACTTAAAGTACGGTAAGATGGATGCTAGTCTTGCTGAACTTCATGATGCGACGGATGTGGCTCAGGCTAAGGAGTTTATCGAGAGTAAGGAAGAGAAGTTTGACACCCATCTAGCAGAAGGCGGAAGCAACCTGTCAGGCGGGCAAAAGCAACGTTTGTCCATTGCGCGTGCCATTGTCAAACAGCCTGATATTTATATCTTTGATGATTCTTTCTCAGCCTTGGATTATAAGACGGATGCGATTTTGAGGAGTCGTCTGAAGGAAGTGACGGAAAATGCGACGGTGCTGATTGTTGCTCAACGTGTCGGAACCATTATGGATGCTGACCAGATTATCGTGCTGAACGAAGGTGAAATCGTTGGTCGTGGCACCCACAATGAATTGATGGAAAGCAATGAGATTTACCGAGAAATTGCCAACTCTCAACTTAACCGTCAATCGTTAACAGAAGAATAGGAGGAATTATGAAGAATAGATCAGTATTTACCCGTGTTTGGGACTATTTGCGTCGTTACAAATCTTCTGTATTTTTAGCTGTTTTTCTAAAGACCATCAGTGCAGTTATGAATGCCTTGGAGCCCTTTGTACTGGGGCTTATCATTACAGAATTGACCAAGAATCTGTTAGACATGGCAAATGGAGTAGAAGGAGCGCAGATTAACTATTCCTACATTGCCATCATGCTTGCGCTCTATGCACTTCGTGCCCTTATGTATGAAATCGGCGCCTATGGTTCTACCTATTTCATGACTAAGGCGGTACAGGGAGCAACCAAGGAACTGCGGCAGGATTTGAGTCACAAGATTAACAAAATTCCTGTTTCTTATTTTGACAAGCACCAGTATGGTGATTTGCTAGGTCGTTTTACAAGCGATGTGGAGACTGTGTCGAATGCTCTGCAACAAAGTTTTCTCCAGCTAGTCAATGCCGTTCTGACTCTCTCTCTAGCCATTTTCATGTGTTTCTGGTTGGATGTATCCCTAGCACTTGTAGTCGTAACCTTGGTTCCAGTGACTTATTTTGGTTCCAAGTTTGTCATGGGAAAATCCCAGCCTTATTTCAAGCAACAGGCTGATGCCCTAGGTCGATTGAACGGTTTTGTCCAAGAAAATCTGACAGGTTTTAACGTTCTCAAACTCTACGGCCGTGAAGAAATTTCTACAGAAGAATTTCGCCAGATTACCGCAGATTTGCAGGAAGTTGGTTTCAAGGCTAGTTTTATGTCTGGTTTGCTCATGCCCCTGGTACACGGCTTATCGAACATTGCCTATGTAGTCGTGGCCTTACTTGCTGGTCTGAAAGTTCTTACAGGTACATTGACAGTTGGTAATATGCAGGCCTTCGTCCAATACGTCTGGCAGATTTCTCAGCCAGTACAAACCTTGACCCAGTTGGCACCCCAGTTGCAGTCTGCTAAATCTTCCCTTGAACGCATCTTTTCAGTCTTAGATGAGCTTGACGAAGAAGACGCCAATGCGCTAGAGTTGACAGCTAGTCTGACCGGACAAGTTAGCTTTGAACAGGTTGAATTCGGCTATTCAGAAGACAAGCCGCTTATCCGTAATTTTAATCTTGATGTTAAGCCAGGTGAAATGGTGGCTATCGTTGGACCAACAGGGGCTGGTAAGACAACCCTCATCAACCTTCTCATGCGTTTCTATGATGTCACATCCGGTGCTATCAAGGTGGATGGTCAGGATATTAGAAAGATTTCTCGTCAATCCTACCGTAGTCAATTTGGTATGGTCTTGCAAGATGCTTGGCTCTATGAAGGGACCATCAAGGAAAACCTGCGTTTTGGACGTCTGGATGCGACGGATGAGGAAATTGTGGAGGCTGCCAAAGCAGCTAACGTTGACCACTTTATCCGTACCCTGCCTGGCGGTTATAATATGGAAATGAACCAGGAATCCAGCAATATTTCCCAAGGTCAGAAACAGCTTTTGACCATTGCACGTGCCTTGTTGGCGGATCCTGCCATTCTGATTCTTGACGAAGCGACTTCTTCAGTTGATACCCGTTTGGAACTCTTGATTCAAAAGGCCATGAAACGGTTGATGAAAGGGCGGACAAGTTTCGTCATCGCCCACCGTTTATCTACCATTCAGGAAGCTGATAAGATTTTGGTCTTGAAAGATGGACAGATTATCGAACAAGGTAACCATGAAAGTCTTTTGGCAGATAAAGGTTTCTATTATAATCTTTATCAAAGTCAGTTTAGTGAATCCAAATAAAAAACGAACTCCCTTGTGACAGGGAGTTTTTTTCATATATATATTTGCAAAAATTAATAGGAAATTTCGGATAATAGCCCCTCAGCGGTAGTGGTTGGGAGGATGCGAACACGATTGAGAGTCAGTAATCCGTCACTAGCAGAAGCCAAGCCGTTGTTAGTAGTCACACCAAGTTTGTAGCCAGCTTGTTCTGTCAATGCCACGGTATCTGCTGAGTATCGTCCACCAGGGTAGGCGATAGCGATGGTTTCCTGATTTAATTGGCTGTCAAGATAGGCTTTAGAGGAAGTAAGTTCATTTGTTTGATCCTCGATAGAACTATACTCTAAATCAGGATGGTTGACGGTATGCCCTTGGAAGGAGAGCCCTGCGGTCTGCATTTCCTTGATTTGATCAAGAGTAAGGTGCCCTGCTTGTCCATATTCAGTAAACCCTGTAATGACATTGTTGGTCGCCTTCATTTGATATTGCTTAAGCAATGGGTAGGCATAACTATAAAAATCCCAGAGGCTATCGTCAAAGGTTAGCCAGACAACCTTTTTGCCAGCAGGAAGGACATTTTCTGTCAATACCTTATAAGCCTCTTCAGGTGATAAAGTATAGTAACCTGCATCTTGCAATGCTTTTAGATGACTTTCGAAAGTCGTTGGATCTACGATAAGATTCGCATTAGCTTCTTCCTCGGGAGCCATTACGTGAATGGCATGATACATGAGGATTGGAAGTTTGATAGGTTCAGTTTGCTGTTCCCAAATGATTTCTGTTTTTACTTCACTACTTTCTGAAGTCATAACACTCGAACTGGCTGTTGTCTCTACCGTTGAAGCTTTGGAATCACTTTGCTGCTTAGATGGCTGTTTTAGAAAGATTAGAAAAATAGATAGTAGAGTCACTACTAACAATGCGATAACAAGTAGCATTGGCACAAGTTGTTTCTTTTGTGTGCGGCTTCGACGGGCTCTTCTTGAATGTTTCATTATCTTATCTCCATAATCATATATTAAAATTAAAACAATTATATCAAATTTTTTGCCAAATAGTCAGAATATTTGTTATAATGGGAGAAATACATTTTAAAGGAGAGCACATGGTAGTTAAGATAGGATTATTAGGATTTGGAACCGTTGCGAGTGGTGTGCCATTTTTATTAGAAGAAAACCAGGAAAAAATAGAGAAAGCCGCGCATGATAGTATTGAAGTTGCGAAGGTTTTGGTCAAGGATGAAGCAGAAAAAGACCGTCTCTTGGCTGCAGGTCATGACTATCATTTTGTAACAAATATTGATGACATTTTGGCTGACGAAGACATCGCCATTGTAGTTGAGCTAATGGGACGTATTGAGCCAGCAAAAACATTTATTACACGTGCCTTGGAAGCAGGCAAGCATATTGTAACAGCCAATAAGGATTTACTTGCTGTTCATGGTAGCGAATTGCGTGCCTTGGCTGAAGAGAAAGGTCTTGCGCTTTATTATGAAGCTGCAGTTGCAGGTGGTATTCCAATCTTGCGTACCTTGGTCAACTCTTTGGCTGCTGATAAGGTGACTCGTATCCTCGGTGTATTGAATGGTACTTCAAACTTCATGTTGACTAAGATGGTTGATGAAGGCTGGACTTACGAAAAAGCTCTTCAAACAGCCCAGGAACTTGGCTATGCAGAATCTGACCCAACAAATGACGTTGAGGGGATTGATGCGGCTTACAAGGCTGTTATCCTCAGTCAATTTGCTTTCGGGATGACAGTTGATTTTGAACACGTAGCACACAAGGGTATTTCAAATATCACGCCAGAAGATGTAGCAGTGGCACAAGAATTGGGCTATGTCATCAAACTTGTAGGTGATATTCAAGAAACTACCTCTGGTATTGCTGCCGAAGTATCTCCAACCTTCCTACCGAAAAATCATCCACTTGCAAGCGTGAATGGTGTGATGAATGCTGTATTTGTCGAATCTATCGGCATCGGCCAGTCTATGTACTATGGACCAGGCGCTGGGCAAAAACCGACTGCAACAAGTGTTATGGCTGACATTATTCGTATCGTTCGTCGCTTGAAAGACAATACTATCGGCAAAGCTTTTAACGAATATAGCCGCCCACTTCAATTGGCAGCCCCAAGCGATGTGAAGAGCGAATATTATTTCTCAATTGATGCGCCTGATAAAAATGGAAAAATGCTTCGTTTAGCAGAAATCTTCAATTCTGAAGAAATTTCCTTCAAGCAAATTCTGCAACAAGCTGCAGATGGAGAAACAGCCCGCCTAGTGATTGTGACCCATGAAATGAGTAAGACTCAGTTGGAAAATGTAACAGACAAATTGAGCAAAGAAACAGACTTTACTGTCTTAAATACCTTTAAAGTACTGGGAGAATAAGCAATGAAAATTATTATTCCAGCAACTTCAGCTAATATCGGTCCAGGATTTGATTCAGTAGGTGTTGCCCTTTCGAAATATCTAACGATTGAAGTGTTTGAAGAGACTGATGAATGGGTGATTGAGCACAATCTTGAACATGTTCCATCAGACAAGAACAATCTTTTGATCAAGACAGCTTTAAAGATTGAAAAAGGATTGCAGCCGCATCGTATCAGAATGATTAGCGATATTCCCTTGGCACGTGGTTTGGGTTCATCCAGTTCCGTTATCGTAGCTGGTATCGAATTGGCTAATCAATTAGCAGGTTTGAATATGACAGCGGATGAAAAATTGCTCAAAGCTACAGAAATTGAAGGACATCCTGATAATGTAGCACCAGCAATTTTCGGTAATTTAGTCATCTCTAGCTATGTTAATAAGAAAGTACAGGCAGTTGTAACAGAATTCCCAGAAGCAAGTTTTGTTGCCTTTATTCCAAACTACCCACTGCGTACGGTTGAAAGCCGAGGTGTACTACCTTCTCAGATGGGGTACAAGAAAGCAGTGGCTGCTAGTGCCATTGCAAACGTTGCTGTTGCCAGTTTGATGGCAGGTGATCTGGAAAAAGCTGGTAAAGCAATTCAGTCAGACATGTTCCATGAACCGTTCCGTCAGCTACTTGTTAAGGAGTTTTGTCCAATCAAGCAAACTGCACAGGAGTTGGGAGCCTATGCAACCTACTTATCAGGTGCCGGTCCAACAGTGATGGTATTAGCGCCCAAAGATAGGGAGGACGCTATTGTTCTTGCATTAGAGGAACTAAATCTAGACGGCACTGTCCACCGCCTTCAAGTTGATACCAAAGGGATTGCTATTGTATAGATAGTGAGAAGCTATCATTTGCAAAACTAAAAATGTTTATTTTATTGGAGTTCACCATCGCAACTATATGCGGTAGGAAGGGAACTCCTTTTTTTGTGCATTCCATTCTCCATTTCAAAATATTGGTGCAAATTAATTTGGCTTGTGAAAGTATTTTTGTTGAATTTTATTCGTTTTCTCCTGTAATTTTTGGTATAATAAATCCTGTATATCTTAAATTGAAATGAGAAGGTTATGAAAGATAAAATTAGGCTTGAATTAGAAGGCATCGATATTCGATTCGATGAGCCTTTAAAAGAATATACCTATACAAAAGTAGGAGGAGCTGTTGATTATCTAGCTTTTCCGCGGAATCGTTACGAGATTGTTCGTATAGTAGAATTTGCTAAACGCGAAGGTATTCCATGGCAAGTGTTAGGAAATTCAAGTAATATCATTGTCCGAGATGGCGGTATTCGTGGTTTTGTTATCCGTATGGATAAACTTAACTCCGTTACTGTATCAGGATACACCATTGAAGCAGAAGCAGGTGCCAATCTGATTGAAACGACAAAAGTCGCACTTTTCCATTCTTTATCAGGATTTGAATTTGCTTGTGGTATTCCGGGAAGCGTTGGTGGTGCTGTCTATATGAATGCAGGTGCTTATGGAGGTGAAGTAGCACACATTCTAGTTTCAGCGCAGATTTTGACTCCAGCAGGTTATGTCGAAACATTGGACAATCGTGAGTTACGATTTGGCTACCGTTCTTCTATCTTGCAGGAAAACGGTGCGATTGTTTTGTCTGCAAAATTTGCCCTCAAGCCAGGAAATCATACGGTTATTCAACAAGAAATGGCTCGTTTGACACATTTACGCGAGCTCAAGCAACCTTTGGAATATCCATCTTGTGGTTCAGTCTTTAAACGTCCACTTGGTCACTTCGCAGGACAGTTGATTATGGATGCAGGTTTAAAAGGTTATCGAATCGGTGGAGTCGAAGTTTCTGAAAAACACGCTGGCTTTATGGTCAATGTTGCTGATGGAACGGCATTGGACTATGAACATTTGATTGCCCATGTGATTGAAGTCGTTGAAAAATCTTCAGGAATTACTCTGGAGAGAGAGGTGCGTATTATCGGCGATCCTGCTGATACACTCTAGCCATCAGGCTCTTACAAAAAGAAGGAATTTATGAGAATTGAAAAAGCCAATTATTGAATTTAAGAACGTTTCAAAAGTATTTGAAGACAGTGGAACAACTGTATTAAAGGATATTAGTTTTGAATTGGAAGAGGGGAAATTTTATACCCTTTTAGGAGCTTCTGGTTCAGGTAAATCAACGATTTTGAACATTATTGCTGGTTTATTGGATGCGAGTTCAGGTGATATTTATCTGGACGGTCAACGGATTAATGATGTTCCGACTAATAAACGGGATGTCCATACGGTTTTCCAGTCCTATGCCCTTTTCCCACATATGACTGTCTTTGAAAATGTGGCTTTTCCTCTTAAATTACGAAAGGTTGACAAGGCTGAAATCGAACGCCGTGTGACAGAAGCCTTACAAATGGTCCGACTTTCTGGTTATGAAAATCGTTCCATTCAGAAATTGTCTGGTGGTCAACGCCAGCGGGTTGCTATTGCACGTGCGATTATCAACCAGCCTCGCGTCGTCTTGCTAGATGAACCACTTTCTGCCCTGGACTTGAAACTAAGAACAGAAATGCAGTATGAACTGCGTGAATTACAACAACGTCTAGGAATTACCTTCGTCTTCGTTACCCATGACCAAGAAGAAGCTCTGGCCATGAGTGACTGGATTTTTGTCATGAATGAAGGTGAGATTGTCCAGTCTGGGACGCCAGTGGACATTTACGACGAGCCAATCAACCATTTTGTTGCTACCTTCATCGGTGAATCCAATATCCTTCCAGGCCGCATGATAGAAGACTACTTGGTTGAGTTTAACGGCAAACGCTTTGAAGCTGTCGATGGCGGTATGCGACCAAACGAAGAAGTTGAAGTTGTTATCCGTCCAGAAGATTTGCAGATTACCTTACCTGAAGAAGGCAAATTGCAGGTAAAAGTGGATACTCAGCTCTTCCGTGGTGTTCACTATGAAATCATCGCCTATGACGACCTTGGTAATGAGTGGATGATTCACTCAACTCGTAAGGCCATTGTCGGAGAAGTGATTGGTCTAGATTTTGAGCCAGAAGATATTCATATCATGCGTCTCAATGAAACAGAGGAAGAATTCGATGCTCGTATCGAAGAATATGTGGAAGTGGAAGAAGTAGAAGATGGCTTGATTAACGCCATTGAGGAGGAACGCAATGAAGAAAACCTCTAGGCTTTTTGCAATTCCCTATGCCCTATGGGTCTTTCTCTTTGTACTCGCTCCAGTTGCCTTGATTATCTTCAAATCTTTCTTTGATATTCATGGCAATTTCACTTTGGCCAACTACCAGACCTATTTTAACTCGCCAAATATGACCTATCTGCGAATGAGTTTCAACTCTATTTTTTACGCAGGTATTATTACTCTGGTCACACTTTTGGTTTCCTACCCAACAGCCTATTTCTTGACCAAACTCAAGCATAGACAGCTCTGGCTCATGTTGATTATCTTGCCAACCTGGGTCAATCTTTTGCTGAAAGCCTATGCCTTTATCGGTATTTTTGGACAACACGGCTCTATCAACCAGTTCCTAGAATTTATTGGTCTAGGAGCTCAGCAAATTCTTTTCACGGATTTCTCCTTTATTGCTGTTGCAGCCTATATCGAGATTCCGTTTATGATTTTGCCGATCTTTAACGCCTTGGATGATTTGGATAAAAACCTAATCAATGCCAGTCGTGATTTGGGAGCAACTCCTTGGCAGACCTTCACAAAAGTTATTTTTCCTCTTTCCATGAACGGCGTTCGTTCAGGTGTTCAAGCGGTTTTTATTCCGAGTTTGAGCCTCTTCATGTTGACCCGTTTGATTGGCGGTAACCGAGTCATTACACTGGGAACAGCCATCGAACAACATTTCCTCACAACACAAAACTGGGGAATGGGTTCAACCATTGGTGTGGTCTTGATTTTGGCCATGCTCTTGATTATGTGGATGACGAAAGAGAGGAAGAAATAATGAAGAAATTTGCAAATATTTACTTAACAGTTGCCTTTCTCCTTCTCTACTTGCCCATTTTCTATCTCATTTTTTATGCCTTTAATGAAGGCGGGGATATGAATGGCTTTACAGGCTTTACCTTGGAGCATTTTTCTTCCATGCTCAGTGATAGCCGTCTCATGCTCATCTTAGCTCAAACCTTCCTATTAGCTTTTTTGAGTTCTTTGATTGCGACACTTATCGGAACTTTCGGCGCCATCTATATCTATCAGGCAAAACCTCGTTTTCAAAATGCCTTGCTGTCTGTCAATAATATCTTGATGGTAGCACCGGACGTCATGATTGGGGCGAGTTTCTTAATTCTCTTTACCATGATTGGTTTCCAGCTTGGCTTTGTCTCAGTATTGCTCAGTCATATTGCCTTTTCTATTCCAATCGTAGTATTGATGGTCTTGCCACGGCTGAAAGAGATGAACGCGGATATGATTTCAGCAGCTTATGATTTGGGGGCAACTCAACCACAAATGCTGAAAGAAATCATGTTGCCATACCTAACACCAGCCATCATTGCAGGCTACTTCATGGCCTTTACCTATTCCTTGGATGACTTTGCCGTGACCTTCTTTGTAACAGGGAATGGCTACTCAAACCTTTCGGTTGAAATCTACTCGCGGGCTCGTCAAGGGATTTCTCTAGAAATCAATGCCTTGTCAACCCTAGTTTTCCTTTTCTCTATCTTATTGGTAGTGGGTTATTATTTCATCTCGCGTGAAAAGGAGGCCAACTAATGAAACGATTGTATTCATTTTTTGTAGGAATTATAGCTATTGTCCTAGTTTTATGGGGAATTAGTTATAAGTTAGAAGCTGATTCAACCCAGGGGACAACTGATAAACTTGTCATCTATAACTGGGGCGATTATATTGACCCAGAATTACTCGCAGAATTCACTGCTGAAACAGGTATTCAGGTAGATTATCAGACCTTTGACTCCAACGAATCCATGTACACAAAGATTAAGCAGGGTGGAACAACCTACGATTTGACAATCCCATCTGAGTACATGATTTCTAAGATGACAGAAGAAAATATGTTAATCAAGCTAGATAAATCTAAGATTGAAGGGATAGAAAATATCGATCCACGATTTATGGGACTTAGCTTTGACAAGAATAATGATTATTCTATTCCATATTTCTGGGGAACCTTAGGTATTGTTTACAATGAAACCATGGTAGAAAATCCTCCTCAGGAATGGGAAGACTTGTGGTCAGAGGAGTACCGTGACAATATCATGTTAATTGATGGTGTGCGTGAAGTCATGGGCTTTGGTCTACAATCACTGGGCTATAGTCTCAATTCCAACAATCCTACCGAGATTGAAAAGGCAGCCGAACATCTTTATAATTTAACTCCAAATGTCAAAGCAATTGTTGCTGATGAGATAAAAGGTTATATGATACAAGATGCGGCAGCAATTGCTGTTTCGTTCTCAGGTGAGGCGAGTGAAATGTTAGATGGAAATGAAAATCTGCGCTATGTTGTACCATCAAAAGGTTCTAACCTTTGGTTCGATAACATGGTCATTCCAAAAACAGCAAAAAATATTGATGGAGCTTACGCCTTCATGAGTTTTATGCTTCGTCCTGAAAATGCGCTTCGCAATGCAGAATATGTTGGCTATTCAACACCAATTCCTGCAGCCAAGGCTATGCTGGATGAGGAGACTCAGAACGACGAATCCTTCTATCCTTCAGAAGAAACGATGAAGAAGATGGAAGTTTATGATAATCTTGGACCAGAGATGCTTGGAATGTATAATGACCTCTATCTCCAATTCAAGATGTATCGGAAATAGTCTGAATATCCATATCTAGTTTTCAAGTCAGAATAGTACGAGCAACCGCAAATAGTGGTTGCTTTTTACTGTTCATTTAATACATTCAGTATCACAGATTCCAGTTATAAATATTAACTATACCTAGTTATAGTTTGAAGAAATAACTGAATTTTCAGAATATACTTGCAATACCGATAATTTTATGTTTTAATATATTTATTGGTTTTGCCAATAATGAAGGAGAAAAACTAGGAGGAAAAGTTATGAAAAAGAAAGAAACATTCTCACTTCGGAAGTATAAAATTGGAACTGTGTCTGTTCTTTTGAGTGCAGTTTTTTTGTTTGCAGGTGCACCATCGGTAGCTGCAGATGAATTGACAAGCCTTGTAGAGACTAAGGTGGAAGCAACTGTTCCTGACGCAATCGTCAGCGAATCAGCCTCAGAAAGTCCCGTAGTCGAGGAGTTGGTTGACACTTCTGTGGAGGCTACCCCAACTGATGTAACCACTACAGATAATGAAGAGGAAACATCTGGCTCAGAAGCTCTTGAAAATATCGCAAATACAGAAGTAGAAACAACTCAACCAGCTGTAGAAACTCCAGCTATTTCAGAGAAAAAAGTAGAAGAAGAGGAGAAGCTTTCCGTAGCAGATGAGACTACTGCTATTACGAATCAGGAAGAAGCGAAACCACAAAACATTGACAGTAATACAATCATTACAGTACCTAAAGTTTGGGATAGTGGTTACAAGGGCGAAGGAACAGTAGTTGCAATCATAGATTCCGGTCTTGACGTTGACCACGATGTATTGCGTATTTCAGACCTCTCAACTGCAAAATATAAATCAGAAAAAGAGATAGAAGCAGCTAAAGAAGCTGCAGGAATTACCTACGGTGAATGGTTTAACGATAAGGTTGTATTTGGTTATAACTATGTTGATGTGAATACTGTCTTGAAAGAAGAAGACAAACGTTCACACGGTATGCACGTAACAAGTATTGCCACAGGAAATCCGACACAACCAGTCGCTGGACAATTAATGTATGGTGTAGCTCCTGAAGCGCAAGTCATGTTTATGCGTGTATTCTCAGACCTCAAAGCTACAACAGGCGCAGCATTGTACGTAAAGGCGATTGAAGATGCTGTAAAATTGGGTGCAGATAGCATCAACCTCAGTCTGGGAGGAGCTAACGGCTCTGTTGTTAACATGAATGAAAATGTGACTGCAGCAATCGAGGCTGCTCGTCGTGCAGGGGTTTCTGTTGTTATTGCAGCTGGTAATGATGGAACATTTGGTTCAGGTCATTCTAATCCGTCAGCCGATTATCCAGATTATGGCTTGGTCGGTGCTCCTTCAACAGCTCGCGATGCAATTTCTGTCGCTTCTTACAATAACACAACGGTTGGTAGTAAAGTAATTAATATCATTGGTTTAGAAAACAATGCTGATTTGAATTACGGTAAGAGTTCGTTTGATAATCCAGAGAAAAGTCCCGTACCATTTGAAATCGGGAAAGAATATGAATATGTCTATGCGGGAATCGGTCAAGCTTCGGATTTTGATGGTCTAGATTTGACTGGAAAACTTGCACTCATCAAACGTGGAACGATTACCTTCTCAGAAAAAATAGCCAATGCAACAGCTGCAGGCGCAGTAGGCGTGGTCATTTTCAATAGTCGTCCAGGCGAAGCCAATGTAAGCATGCAACTTGATGATACAGCTATTGCAATTCCATCTGTCTTCATTCCATTGGAATTTGGTGAAGCTTTGGCAGCTAACTCATATAAGATTGCGTTCAATAACGAAACGGATATTCGCCCTAACCCAGAAGCAGGTCTTCTTTCAGATTTTTCAAGTTGGGGTCTATCAGCGGATGGCGAGCTAAAACCAGACTTAGCTGCTCCAGGTGGTGCTATTTATGCAGCCATCAATGATAATGACTATGCCAACATGCAGGGAACAAGTATGGCTTCACCACACGTGGCAGGAGCAGCCGTACTAGTAAAACAGTATTTACAGGCAACTTACCCTACTAAGTCCCCTCAAGAAATCGAAGCCTTAGTAAAACACTTGCTTATGTCTACTGCTAAAGCACATGTGAACAAAGAAACAACAGCCTACACTTCCCCACGCCAACAAGGTGCAGGTATCATCGATACTGCAGCAGCTATTTCTACAGGTTTATATTTGACTGGCGAAGATGGGTATGGCAGCATTACCTTGGGAAATGTTGAGGATACATTCAGCTTTACGGTCACACTTCATAACATTACAAACGAAGATAAGACTTTAAACTACTCAACACAATTAACAACGGATACTGTTCAAAACGGATTGATCACCTTGGCTCCACGTCTATTAGCAGAGATTCCTGGCGGTAAGGTGACTGTGAAAGCCAATTCAAGTACAACTGTTACAATTAATGTCGATGGATCAAGCTTTGCAGAAGAATTGACAGGATTGATGAAAAATGGTTACTATCTTGAAGGTTTTGTTCGATTTACAGATGTAGCCGACGGCGGTGATATTGTCAGCATTCCATACGTTGGTTTCCGTGGGGAATTCCAAAATCTAGCCGTTCTAGAAGAGCCGATTTACAATCTTATTGCCGATGGTAAGGGGGGCTTCTACTTTGAACCTGTTACAGCACAGCCAAATACTGTTGACATCAGCCATCACTACACAGGTCTTGTTACAGGAAGTACAGAGTTAATCTATTCTACAGACAAACGATCTGACCTTGCGATCAAGACTCTTGGTACATTTAAAAATGAAGCAGGATACTTTGTTTTAGAGCTTGATGAGTCTGGTAAACCTCATTTAGCTATCTCGCCAAATGGGGATAACAACCAAGATTCGCTTGCTTTCAAAGGTGTCTTCTTGAGAAATTATACTGATTTAGTCGCAAGCGTCTATGCTGCAGATGATACTGAGCGAACAAATCCACTTTGGGAAAGTCAACCACAGTCAGGCAATAAAAACTTCTATAGTGGTGATCCTAAAAATCCAAAATCAAGCATTATTTATCCTACTGAATGGAATGGAACAGATAGTGACGGAAATGCTTTAGCAGATGGTAAGTATCAATACGTTTTGACCTACTCATCTGAAGTTCCAGGTGCAGCAGTACAAACTATGATTTTCGACGTTATCATCGATAGAGAATCACCAGTTATCACCACAGCTACCTATGATGAAACAAACTTTACATTTAACCCTCGTCCAGCCATTGAAAAAGGAGAATCAGGTCTATATCGTGAGCAAGTATTCTATCTTGTAGCAGATGCAAGCGGTGTGACAACTATTCCTTCCTTATTAGAAAATGGTGATGTAACCGTTTCTGATAATAAGGTATTTGTGGCACAAAACGATGATGGCTCCTTCACATTGCCTCTTGATCTTGCAGATATTTCAAAATTCTACTACACAGTGGAGGATTATGCTGGTAATATCAGCTATGAAAAAGTAGAGAATCTGATTAGTATTGGCAATGAAAAAGGGTTGGTAACTGTCAATATTCTTGATAAAGATACAAATAGTCCTGTACCAATACTTTTCTCTTACTCAGTCACCGATGAAACAGGCAAGATTGTTGCAGAATTACCACGATATGCCGGCGATACTAGCGTTCTTAAGCTACCATTTGGTACTTACATCTTTGATTTATTCTTATATGATACAGAGTGGTCAAGCCTAGCAGGTGAAACAAAAGCAGTCGTGACGATTTCGGAAGAAAATAGCACTGCCGAGGTGAATTTCTATGTGACTTTGAAAGATAAGGCTAACTTGCTGGTAGATATTGATGCATTACTACCCTCTGGTTCAACCATCCAACTGGTAACTGCTGATGGTCAGACTATTCAGCTACCAAATGCTAAATATTCTAAGACTGATTATGGTAAATTTGTACCAGTTGGTACCTACACTATCCTTCCAACCCTCCCAGAAGGCTATGAATTTTTGGAAGAATTAGACGTAGCAGTACTTGCAAACCAGTCAAATGTTAAGAAATTAACCTTGATTAATAAAGTTGCTTTGAAAGAACTGATTGCTGAACTTGCAGGACTTGAAGAAACAGCGCGTTATTACAATGCTAGTCCAGAACTTCAAACTGCCTATGCTAAAGCATTAGAAGATGCCAATGCAGTATATGCCAACAAACACAATCAGGCACAAGTAGATTCAGCAGTTGCCAGTCTTGTGGCGGCGAGAGAACAGCTAAACGGTCAGGCTACCGATAAGGAAAAACTAATTGCTGAAGTATCAAACTACACACCGACTCAGGCAAACTTTATTTATTACAATGCTGAAAATACCAAACAAATCGCCTATGATACAGCTGTTCGTTCAGCACAACTTGTATTGAACCAAGAGAATGTAACACAGGCAGTTGTCAACCAAGCGTTGGCTGACTTGTTAGCAGCGAAAGCCAACTTAGATGGTCAAAAGACTGATATTTCAGCCCTTCGTAGCGCAGTATCCGTTTCTTCCGTATTAAAAGCGACAGATGCTAAGTATCTCAATGCATCTGAGAACGTGAAACAAGCTTATGACCAGACAGTTGAAGCAGCGAAAGCGATTCTAGCTGATGAATCTGCAAGTCAAGCAAGTGTCGATCAAGCTCTAGCCGTTCTGACAAGCGCTCAGGCAGAACTGGATGGTGTTGCTACTTCAACAAATGATGCCAAAGAGCCAGCAAATACTGCCACTGACAAAAAAGATGAAGGCACTGTAACGCCTCCACCTATAGACTCAGAAAAAGTTGATGTACAGGCACCTCCTGTAGAAGATACTGGGAATTCAGGGCATGTACCGATAGGTCAGAAGCCAAACCCTCAACCAACTTTACCTCGTCCAGTCACTTTGCAAGCTAGTCTATCTAGTCCTAATCAAGAAAAACAGGTGACTCAACTACCAAATACTGGAGAAAATGATACGAAATACTATCTTGTTCTTGGTGTCATTATTGGGCTAGGGACTCTGTTAGTAAGCAAACGACGTCATAAGGAAGGAGTATAACCAACACTAGCTTTATCACAAGTTCGCTAAATAATAAAACCGCTTAATCATTGATTAGGCGGTTTTTTGTGTTTGAAATTGAAGCATTATCTTTTGGATGTTTCTTGAGACATCAGTTGGCTTTACAAGATAATAATCTTGAGCCAGTTGGTCGGCAATATAGGAGTGGAGGTAGGTTGCTACAAGGATTCTTTCATATAGTTGAACATGGAGAAATTGTACAGCAAATCCTGCAATCATACCTGCAAGAGTATCTCCCATACCTCCTGTTGCTTGGTAGGGACCACCAGCTCCTATTGGAGTGACTTGGTTTGGCTGGGTTTTTAGGATTTGTGTAGCAGAACTTTTAGCTACAAGGATTGTATTTTCTTGAAAAGATTGCAAGGCTTCAAGATTTCTTTGGCTTGTTTGGTCAGCAACCGGAATGGCTGATAACCGTTCCCATTCTTTCTGGTGGGGTGTCAGGATGACTTGTTTACACGGGAAGTTCTTTCTGTTTTGTTTTGCGACTAAGGTAAGGGCTGAGCCGTCAAGAACTAAAATCTGCTGGTCAGATAAATGTCCAAAAACAAAGTCCAATAACTGTTCAGCTCTGCTATTTTCCCCAAAACCTGGACCAATCAGTATCAAGTCAGCATTTTCTAAGCTACTTATCAGCAAGGCTTGATCGTCAAATGAAAATGCCATGGCTTCAGGCAGATGACTATGTAAGGCTGGTATGTTGTCTTTTTCAGTAGCAACAGTTACCAAGCCTGCTCCACTGTTGACGGTTGCTAGTGCGGCCATGATAATCGCTCCACCATAAGGATACAGTCCACCAATCAGCAAGGCTCGACCATAGCTTCCCTTATGGCTATTGCGTGGTCTTGCTTGAATAACCTTTCTACAGAGTTCTTGTAAGTCCATACTTATTCCCCCTTTTCTTCTTATTATATCACGAGGAATGAGGTTTATGACAATCCAGATTTTAGATAAATCCAAGTTTTCATGCTATAATGAATTCATGGTATTATCAAAAAAACGTGCAAGAAAAGTTATTGAAGAAATCATCGCTCTATATCCTGATGCTAAGCCAAGTTTGGATTTTCGAAATCACTTTGAGTTGGTATGTGCAGTGCTCTTATCTGCTCAAACTACAGACGCTGCGGTGAATAAGGCAACACCTGGTTTGTTCGCTGCTTTCCCAACGCCACAAGCCATGGCAGCAGCAGAAGTAAAGGATATTGAGCCTTATATTTCTCGTTTGGGTTTGTATCGTAATAAAGCCAAATTTTTGAAAGAATGCGCCCAGCAGTTGATGGAACGGCATAATGGCATTGTTCCGCAGACTCGTGAGGAATTAGAAGCTCTGGCAGGAGTGGGAAGAAAAACGGCTAATGTAGTGTTGAGTGTTGGATTTGGCATTCCTGCCTTCGCAGTTGATACCCACGTGGGACGGATTTGTAAACATCACGATATTGTCAAAAAATCGGCTACACCCCTGGAAACAGAGAAACGAGTCATGGAAGTCTTACCTCCTGAACTCTGGCTCCCTGCTCATCAAGCTATGATTTATTTTGGTCGTGAGGTTTGCCATCCTAAGAACCCTGAATGCGAAAAATTCCCACAATTATATGAATTTGACTAAAAAATCTTCTGTTTTTGAAGATTTTTTTAGTTTTTATGTGAAATTGTTTGAGTAAATTCTGAACATTTTTTTAAATTTTATAAGAATAGTAACTCAGAAAAGAATTATACGAATGTTATGTTTTATAAACGAGTCTAAAAAGTGATATATCCGAATATTGTCTAGATAGGTTTCTTTTTTATTGACAAAACACAAACAATAAGCTATACTATATCTTGTAATAAGGAAAAAATACGAAAAACAAACTGTTTTTCTGTTCCAATGTTAAGAAAAAGAGGTAGAAGCATGTTCAACGAAACTCCAGTTTTTGACTACGAAGATATTCAGCTCATTCCAAATAAATGTATCATCAATAGCCGTTCCGAGGCAGATACAACAGTGACTCTTGGGAAATATAGCTTTAAATTACCAGTTGTTCCAGCTAATATGCAGACTATTATTGATGAAGATGTAGCAGAAATGCTTGCCAAAGAAGGGTATTTCTACATCATGCATCGTTTCGATGAAGCTGGTCGTATTCCATTTATCAAACGCATGCACGAGCAAGGTTTGATTGCTTCCATCTCTGTTGGCGTAAAAGAATATGAATATGAGTTTGTGACTAGCTTGAAAGCTGATGCTCCTGAGTTTATCACCATTGATATTGCTCATGGTCATGCAGAAAGTGTTATCAAGATGATCCAACATATCAAGAAAGAATTACCTGAGACTTTTGTCATTGCAGGTAATGTCGGTACTCCAGAAGCAGTTCGTGAACTAGAAAATGCTGGTGCGGATGCGACAAAAGTTGGTATTGGTCCAGGTAAAGTATGTATTACAAAGGTTAAGACTGGTTTTGGTACAGGTGGTTGGCAGTTGGCTGCCCTTCGTTGGTGCGCAAAAGCTGCCCGTAAACCAATTATTGCGGACGGAGGTATCCGTACCCACGGAGATATTGCCAAATCTATCCGCTTCGGCGCAAGCATGGTCATGATTGGTTCGCTCTTTGCTGGGCACATTGAAAGCCCAGGTAAAACAATTGAAGTTGATGGCGAGAAATTCAAAGAGTACTATGGTTCTGCATCTGAATACCAAAAAGGTGCATACAAAAACGTTGAAGGAAAGAAAATTCTCTTGCCAGCCAAGGGACATTTGAAAGATACTCTGGTTGAAATGGAGCAAGATTTGCAGTCATCTATTTCTTATGCAGGAGGACGTGACATTACCAGCTTGAAGCATGTGGACTATGTTATCGTGAAAAACTCTATCTGGAATGGTGACTCTATCTAGTCAAAGAGGACTTGCAATGCAGGTCCTTTTCTTGTTACAATATTTATATAAAATTGAAAGAGAATAAGCATGTACCAAACAAGAAATAACAAAGAGAAGCTCTGGCTCTTTATCAAAATATTTTTGCCCATTTTAATTTATCAATTTGCTAATTACTCCGCATCCTTTATCGATACCATGATGACAGGCCAGTACAGCACTATGGATTTGGCTGGTGTTTCCATGGCAACCAGTCTTTGGAATCCGCTTTTTTCATTTCTAACAGGGATTGTATCTGCACTGGTCCCAATCATCGCTCAACATTTAGGAAAAGGTGAAAGAGATAAGATTCGTGAGGAGTTTCATCAGTTTGTCTATCTAGCCGTCGGATTAACCATTTTACTTTTGTGCTCGGTCCTATTTATCGCTGTTCCCACCTTGGCTCAGTTTGGACTTGATGAATCTATTTTTCAAGTTGGCAAGCAGTACCTCTATTTTATTTCCATTGGCATCCTGCCTCTCTTGCTCTTTAGTGTCTGTCGCTCTTTTTTCGACGCCTTGGGCTTGACCCGCCTCTCCATGTACCTCATGCTGCTCCTGGTTCCCTTTAACAGCCTCTTTAACTATCTCTTGATTTATGGGAAAATGGGCCTACCGGCCCTGGGCGGAGCAGGAGCTGGATTGGGAACAGCCTTGGCTTACTGGGCGGTGTTACTGGTGATTATCGCTGTTATGTACAAAAATAAGACCATTGCATCTTATCAGCTTTGGCGGTGGAGTTCGATTGATGGGTCTTTACTGAAAGAAGGATTGAAAATCGGACTTCCCATCGGTTTACAAGTCTTTGCAGAAGTAGCAATTTTTGCAGTAGTAGGGCTCTACATGGCAAAATTTTCAGCCCAGATTATAGCAGCCCACCAGTCGGCTATGAACTTTGCGACATTATTATATGCCTTTCCTGCCTCAGTTTCTTCAGCCCTAGCTATTGTCATTGCTTATGAAGTAGGGGCCAAACGACCACAAGATGTGAAAGCCTACAGCCGTTTAGGACGCCTGGTGGCACTTGGTTTTGCAGGCTTAACACTCACTTTCCTATATTTTTTCCGCTCTAAAGTTGCCTACCTTTATGGTAATGATGCAGAATTTATCCGTCTGACCTCGCATTTTCTTAGCTTTGCCCTCATGTTCCAATTAGCAGATGCCTTTACCGCACCTATTCAGGGGATATTACGTGGTTACAAGGATACGACTGTCCCCTTTATACTTGGTTTGGTTGCCTATTGGTCCATGACCTTCCCAGTCGCATTCTTGCTTGAAAGATTTTTCCAAATGGGACCAGAAGCCTATTGGATTGGTCTGATTTCAGGGATTTTTGTCTGCGGAATATCTCTTAATTTGCGCTTGATTAAAATAGCTCATTCTCATTTGTCCGTGAAATAAATTAACTATGAAAGTCGGAGGCATCCGGCTTTTTCTCTCTTGTGAAAATATCTTGCTCATGTTAAAATAAAAGGATAGAAAATCAAATGGAGAAATTATGAATTATTTTAACGTAGGAAAGATTGTTAACACGCAAGGCCTACAAGGGGAAATGCGTGTTTTGTCTGTGACCGATTTTGCTGAAGAACGTTTTAAAAAAGGGGCAAAGCTTGCACTTTTTGATGACAAGGATCAGTTTGTCATGGAAGTGGAAATTGCTAGTCATCGTAAGGCTAAGAACTTTGATATTATCAAGTTTAAGGGCATGTACCATATCAACGATATTGAAAAGTACAAGGGCTTTAGCTTGAAAATTGCCGAGGAAAACTTGACCGACCTTGAAGATGGTGAATTTTATTACCACGAAATTATCGGCTTGGATGTCTATGAAAATGACCAGTTGATCGGACAGATCAAGGAAATCTTGCAACCAGGTGCCAATGATGTCTGGGTGGTGAAACGAAAAGGTAAGAAAGACTTGCTCTTGCCATATATTCCACCTGTTGTCTTGAACATTGATATTCCAAATAACCGTGTCGATGTGGAGTTGCTCGAGGGCTTAGACGATGAGAATTGATATTTTGACCCTCTTCCCTGAGATGTTTGCACCTCTAGAACACTCTATTGTGGGCAAGGCGCGTGACAAGGGCTTGTTGGAAATCAACTACCACAATTTCCGAGAGAAGGCTGAAAAGGCTCGCCATGTGGACGATGAACCCTATGGCGGAGGACAAGGCATGTTGCTTCGTGCCCAGCCGATTTTTGATACCATGGATAGCATTGAGCAAACCAAGCCACGTGTTATCTTGTTGGATCCTGCTGGGCGTACTTTCAATCAGGCCTATGCCGAAGAATTGGCACAGGAAGAGCAGTTGATTTTCATCTGTGGTCACTATGAAGGATATGATGAGCGGATTAAGACCTTGGTGACAGACGAAATTTCTCTCGGGGACTATGTTCTGACAGGTGGAGAGTTGGCAGCTATGACCATGATTGATGCTACCGTTCGCCTGATTCCAGAGGTTATTGGTAAGGAAGTCAGTCATACGGATGATAGTTTTTCATCAGGGCTATTGGAATATCCTCAATACACCCGACCATACGAGTATCGTGGAATGGTAGTTCCAGATGTTCTCATGAGCGGTCACCATGAAAATATTCGTAAATGGCGTTTGGAGGAAAGTCTACGCAAAACCTACCAACGTCGTCCAGACTTGTTAGAAAACTACAACTTTACAGCTGAAGAGTTAACTATTTTTGAAAAAATCAAAGCAGAAGACACAGTTGATTAGACTGTGTTTTTCTTGCTAGAAGGAGAAATGATGAAACGCAAGGTATTTGAACACTACCAACCTTATAAAATCAAACAAAAGGCAAGATTTGATTTAGGAAATAACGAAAATCGTATCATTGATTGGTCCTTTTTGGCACAAGAGACCTTGGAAAATTTGGATGTCAGTCAATTAAGTTTTTATGGTGATAACACTTACTCCGAACTGATTGAGAAATATGCGGCCTATCTTGGAGTGAATCCCAAACAAGTAACGGTAGGTGTAGGCTCTGATCACCTTATTCACATGATTGTTTCCACCTTTATGGAAAAGGATGATACTTTTTTGACTGTCAATCCAGACTTTTTCATGTACGAAACTTATAATCGCATGCATGGTAGCCAGTTTGAAGTCGTTGACCTGGTTGAAAAAGATGGAACCTTGGTTTTGCCTGTGGAGAGCCTGTTGGCGCGTGCAGAGGAGTTGAAGGCAAAGATAATCATGCTTTCCAACCCTAACAATCCTTCTTCAGTAGCTTATTCGTTAGAAGATTTGGAGAAATTAGCCGATTCTTTTAAAGGGCTACTCGTTGTAGATGAGGCTTATATTGAATTTGCACATGTCGAAAGCTTCATCAGTCGTCTACAACAATTTGACAATGTTTTAGTTTTACGGACTTTATCAAAGGCTTTTGGACTTGCAGGTTTACGAGTTGGCTTTGCGGTAGGAAGCGAAGAGTTAATTTATGAATTGGACAAGGTCATTCCCCCATTCAGCTTGTCAAACTTGACTGCAAAAATGGCAGCCCTTGCATTGAATTATACAGACAAAGTTTTAGAAACAGTGGGAGTAATTCAGAATTTGCGAGAAGAAATGATTTTATTCTTGCAAGGATTAGATAACTGTCAAGTTCTACCTAGTCAGGCTAGTTTTGTAACGTTTAAAGTACCGTGGGCAGAAGAACTTTATCAGCAAGCCTTGGCACAGGATTGGAATTTCAAATATTATCCAACAGGTAAATTAGAAGGGCATATTCGCCTATCTATTGGCCGTCCAGAAGAAATGGACATGATGAAAAAAATGATTGAGAAACTAGTGGAAGCGTAGATTCTGCTAGTTTTTTTGTTTTTTTGAAAGAAAATGATAGAAAATGATTGACAATGGCAGAAAATCGTGTATAATGATTTTTGTAAACGATTGCAGGAGGTGTTGAACATACTCAAATCAGAACGAAAACAGATTATATTGGAGCGAATACACTCTCAACAGTTTGTTCGGCTAGAGGAATTAATCGAAGTTCTTGATACATCTGAGTCTACTGTACGTAGGGATTTGGACGAGTTGGAAAACGAGGGTAAGCTTCGTCGTGTACACGGCGGTGCTGAAGCGCCAGGAAATTTGCAACTCGAAGAGTCTATTCTAGAAAAATCTGTCAAAAACGTTCAAGAAAAACGAGAGATTGCTGAACGAGCAGCTCGACAGATTGTTAACGGAGACGTAATTTTTTTAGATGCAGGTACAACAACCGGTGTACTGATTGATTATCTTCAGCAGGAAAATCTGACAGTCGTTACCAATTCTATTCACCACGCAGTGAGGCTGGTTGAACGCAAGATAAAAACAATCATTATAGGTGGTTTTGTTAAGCAATCAACAGATGCTTCCGTTGGAGCAGTAGCATTGGAACAAATTCGACAGCTCAATTTTGATAAGGCATTTCTGGGGATGAATGGTATTGATAAAAACTATTTTACAACGCCAGATATTGAAGAAGCGACCATCAAACGCACTATCATAGACAATGCCAAAGAAAGCTATGTTTTGGCAGATGCTTCTAAAATTGGTCAATTCTCCTTTGTTAAAGTTGCGGCAATCGAAAAATCCAACATTATCTGCCAATCTTCAGAAAGCAGTTTGTTGGACATCATAAAAGAGAAAACGAGGGTAATCGAGGTATGATTTATACAGTTACGCTCAATCCAGCGATTGACTATATCGTTCGTTTAGAACATGTCGAGACAGGCAGTGTCAATCGTATGGAGAGCGACGATAAGTATGCCGGCGGTAAGGGAATTAACGTTAGCCGTGTTTTGAAGCGCTTGGGCTATCCGAATACAGCAACGGGTTTCCTTGGGGGATTCACAGGTCAGTTCATCAAAGATGGATTGATTGCCGAAGGAATTGATACTGATTTTGTTCAGGTTGATCAAGATACACGTATTAACGTGAAAATCAAAGCTGACCAAGAAACAGAAATCAACGGTTTGGGTCCGATTGTGACAGATACACAGTTGGCCGAATTAGAAATGGTCTTAGCAGGATTGACCAAAGAAGACACCGTTGTCTTTGCCGGGTCTGCTCCAGCTAGTCTTGGAAACGAAGTCTACAATAGGCTGATTCCTGTGGCTAAAAAAGCAGGAGCACAAGTGGTCTGTGACTTTGAAGGTCAAACACTTCTAGACTCACTAGCACACCAGCCACTCTTGGTCAAGCCAAACAACCATGAACTTGAAGCAATCTTCAACGTCGAGTTGAATGGCATTGCAGACATCGAGATCTACGCTAAGAAAATCTTAGAAATGGGTGCTCAGAATGTTATCATTTCCATGGCAGGGGATGGGGCTTTGTTGGTCACTCCAGCAGCTACTTACTTTGCTAAACCAATCAAGGGTACAGTGAAAAACTCTGTCGGAGCTGGAGATTCCATGGTGGCAGGTTTTACAGGTGAATACGTTCGCTCACAAGACCCAATTGAAGCCCTCAAATGGGGAGTTGCTTGCGGTACGGCAACAGCCTTTTCAGATGATTTGGCAAGTATCGAATTTATTAAGGAAACTTATGAAAAAGTTGAGGTAGAAACACTATGAAAATTCAAGACGTTTTGAGAAAAGATGTCATGTTGCTTGATTTGCAAGCGACAAGCAAGGAAGCAGTTATCGATGAAATGATTGCTAGTTTGGTTGATAAAGGTTATGTAACGGATTTTGACGTATTCAAAACAGGTATCATGAACCGTGAAGCACAAACAACTACTGGTCTTGGTGACGGTATCGCAATGCCACACGCTAAGAATGCGGCTGTAAAAGAAGCGACTGTTCTCTTTGCAAAATCAAACAAGGGCGTTGACTACGCAAGTCTTGATGGTCAACCAACTGATTTGTTCTTCATGATTGCAGCCCCAGAAGGTGCAAACGATACACACTTGGCTGCCCTTGCTGAATTGTCTAAATACTTGATGAAAGCTGGTTTTGCTGATAGACTTCGTGCGGCAACAAATCCAGAAGAAGTGATTGCAGTATTCGATACAGCTGAAGCCGCTGACAAGGCTGCTGAGGAAGTAGTTGCAGCACCAAGTGGTGACCGTCCATTTATCGTTGCTGTTACAGCATGTACAACAGGTATTGCTCACACTTACATGGCAGAAGAAGCACTTAAGAAACAAGCTGCTGAGATGGGTGTTGACATCAAGGTTGAAACCAACGGTGCTTCAGGTGTTGGAAATAAACTAACCGCTGAAGACATCGAGAATGCAGCTGGTGTTATCATCGCAGCAGATAAGGCTGTCGATATGCCTCGTTTCAATGGCAAACCTTTGGTATCTCGTCCAGTTGCAGCTGGTATCAAACAAGCAGAAGAGTTGATTAACATCATCTTGGACGGAAAAGCATCTGCATATACAGCGACAGAAGGAGCAGCTACTGTGGAATCTTCAGAAAAACTCAGTCTTGGTAAAGCATTCTATAAACACTTGATGAGCGGTGTTTCTCAAATGTTGCCATTCGTTATCGGTGGCGGTATCTTGATTGCCCTTGCCTTCCTATTCGATGGAGCTCTAGGTGTGCCGCAAGACAGCCTTGGTAGTCTTGGTTCATACCATGAAATCGCAGCTATGTTCATGAAAATCGGTGGAGCAGCCTTTGGCTTCATGTTGCCACTTCTTGCAGGTTACATTGCTTACTCAATTGCTGAAAAACCAGGTTTGGTTGCAGGTTTCGTAGCTGGTGCAATCGCTAGTAGCGGTCTTGCGTTCGGTAAAATTCCTTACGCAGCTGGTGGTGAAGAAACCCTTGCCCTTGCTGGTGTATCATCTGGTTTCTTGGGTGCCCTTGTTGGTGGTTTCCTTGCTGGTGGTGTAGTGCTCGTTCTTCGCAACGCTTTGCGCAACCTTCCAAAATCACTCCAAGGTTTGAACGCTATCTTGCTCTTGCCACTTTTGGGCACAGCAATCACTGGTTTCTTGATGTTCTTCGTTAACATCCCAATGGCAGCTATTAACACAGGTATGAACAACTTCCTTGCAGGTCTTGAAGGTAGCTCTGCTATTCTCCTCGGCCTTGTCCTCGGTGGTATGATGGCAGTCGATATGGGTGGTCCAGTCAACAAGGCAGCTTATGTCTTCGGTACAGGTACACTTGCAGCAACTGTTGCAGATGGGGGTTCTGTTGCCATGGCAGCGGTAATGGCAGGTGGTATGGTTCCACCGTTGGCAGTATTCGTTGCAACCCTTCTTTTCAAAGACAAATTCACACAAGAAGAGCGTAACTCAGGTTTGACAAACATCGTTATGGGTCTTTCATTCATCACTGAAGGTGCGATTCCGTTTGGTGCTGCTGACCCAGCTCGTGCAATCCCAAGCTTTATCGCTGGTTCTGCCCTTGCAGGTGCCTTGGTTGGTTTGTCAGGCATCCAATTGATGGCTCCTCACGGTGGTATCTTCGTTATCGCTTTGACATCTAATCCATTGCTTTACATCGCCTATGTTTTGATCGGTGCGGTTGTATCAGGTGTCCTTTACGGAGCACTTCGTAAAGCTAAATAATTTTGATTGAAACCTTGCTTCTGGCAAGGTTTTTTAGCTATTTCACGAGGATTATGGTATAATGTGAGTATTATTGTTATTAGAGGAGTCTTGAAATGGAAATCATTCGCGATAAAGAATTTGTCAATCAGTATCATTTTGATGCCCGCAATCACGCGTGGGAAAAAGAGAACGGAATTCCGGAAACAAAATTGAAAGTTGACTTTCAATTGATTGAGCAAAATCGTGCGGAAAATCGAACATCTATGATTACCATTTTGCGCTTTATGATTGTACTAGATCATTTTGTAATTTCAGGTGCCATGAGTCAGGCCGTTCACTTACCAAATCGATTGGTAGAAGAGCCAACTGAATTTACTGATGAAGAAAAACGTGTTTTGGTAGAGCCTCTTTTGGACATTTTAAAACGAATGACTTATGAGGTTACTGAAATCGCCTTTGATGCACCAGGAGTGAATTTGGAGTTTTAATATGAAATTAGCAGTTATAACTGACTCATCGGCTGTTTTGAATGTTCAAAGTATTGAGCGGGATGACCTGTTTGTCCTAAGCATTCCAGTCAGCATCGATGGGGAAAATTATATCGAAGGGCAAAATTTGACGGTTGAAGAGTTTTATCAAAAAATGGCTTCATCGAAAGAATTACCTAAAACAAGTCAACCGAGTTTGATGGAACTAGAAGAAATTCTGGCTAAATTAACAGAGAAAGGTTATACACACGCACTTGGCTTATTCTTGTCATCAGGTATTTCAGGTTTTTATCAAAATATTCAATATTTGGCTGATGAATTTGAAGGATTAACCGTTGCCTTTCCAGATACCAAAATCACATCGGCTCCTTTAGGCATGATGGTGGAGAATATCCTTAAATGGGCTGATGCAGGACTTAGTTTTGAAGAGATTACTGGGAAATTGGACCAAGAAATTGTCAAAACAACTGCCTTTATCATGGTTGATGACCTCAATCACTTGGTAAAAGGTGGTCGCTTGTCTAATGGTGCGGCCTTGATTGGCAATCTTTTGAGCATCAAACCGATTCTGTATTTTACAGGTGAGGGTAAGATTGAAGTTTATGAAAAAGTTCGGACGGAGAAGAAAGCCATTAAGCGTTTAATCGAAATTCTCCAAGAACAAACCAATGAAGGACAATATCAGATTGCTATCATTCATGCCAACGCACCTGAAAAGGCTGAAAACTTTAAACAGCAGTTAGAAGAAGCAGGTGTCGGTAGCGATTTGCCAATCGTGTCATTTGGTTCAGTCATCGGTACACACTTGGGAGAAGGGGCTGTGGCCTTTGGTATTTCTCCCATTATTGAATAGGAGTTTGCATGACAATTAAGGTAATTATCGCAGGATTTAAAGGAAAAATGGGCTCAACGGCTGTTGAGATGGTCAAAGGTGACGCAGATCTTAGTCTGGCTGCCTTGGTGGATCCATTTGCGACAGAAACAGAAGTGGACGGAGTTCCTGTTTTCAAGACCAAAGAAGAAGTTGCCAGCCTAGAAGCTGATGTATGGGTGGATTTTACAACGCCAAAATTTGCCTATGAAAATACTCGCTTTGCCTTGGAAAATGGCTTCGCACCTGTGGTTGGAACGACAGGATTTACCCCTGAAGAAATTGAAGAATTAACCACCTTGTCTGCTGAGAAGGGTTTGGGTGGCTTGATTGCTCCTAACTTTGCCATTGGGGCTATCTTGCTCATGCAGTTCGCAGCACAGGCAGCCAAGTATTTCCCGAATCTTGAAATCATCGAACTACACCATGACAAGAAGAAGGATGCGCCGAGCGGAACAGCTGTCAAAACGGCAGAACTCATTTCCCAAGTCCGTCAGTCACAGACTCAAGGTGTAGCAGATGAAGAAGAACTGATTGCTGGTGCTCGCGGTGCAGAATTTGACGGCTTCCGTATCCATTCAGTACGCTTGCCAGGCCTTGTTGCCCATCAGGAAGTGATTTTTGGGGCACAGGGAGAAGGCTTGACCATCCGTCATGACTCTTACGATCGCATTTCCTTTATGGGCGGTGTCAACCTCGGCATTAAAGAGGTAGTCAAACGCTCACAACTCGTTTATGGTTTGGAACACTTATTATGAAATTAAACAATCTGCCTTCTGAGTTTCAGGAGGCTTTGCCGATTTTAGAGAAAATTAAAGCAGCTGGTTACGAGGCTTATTTCGTTGGCGGTTCCGTTCGTGATGCCATTCTCGGTAGGCCTATTCATGATGTCGATATTGCGACATCCAGCTACCCTCAGGAAACGAAACAAATCTTTTCACGGACTATTGATGTTGGAATTGAACACGGTACGGTGTTAGTATTAGAGGGGAAAAAGGAGTATGAAATCACGACCTTTCGGACAGAGGAGGAGTATGTCGACTTCCGCAGACCGAGCCAGGTTTCTTTTGTGCGTTCCTTAGAAGAGGATCTCAAACGCCGCGACTTCACGGTCAATGCCTTTGCCCTTGATGAAGAGGCTCAAATCGTTGACCTCTTTGATGGGATGACTGACTTAGAAAGCCGTACCCTACGGGCTGTAGGCATCCCGGCTGAGCGTTTCAACGAAGATGCCCTCCGTATCATGCGTGGATTTCGCTTTGCGGCGACCTTGGACTTTGAGATTGAGCCGACGACATTTACAGCTATGGTTGAAACCGCACCTCTCTTGGAAAAAATCTCTGTAGAACGCAGTTTTATCGAGTTTGATAAACTTTTGATGGCGGATTTTTGGCGAAAAGGCTTGCGCGCTATGATTGATTCCAAGGCTTATGATTTCTTGCCTGATTTAGCTGGAAAAAGTGATGAATTAGAGACCATGCTAACAGGTCTGACAGAGGAATTTCGCTTTTCGACTTCTGAACAAGCTTGGGCCATGCTCTTTGTCTGCCTAGGTATTGATAACATCAAATCCTTCCTGAAAAAATGGAAAACCAGCAATGATTTCCAACGAAGCGTAATCAAGTTGGTAGAGATTTATCAGCTTCGCCAAGCAGGACCTGTTACCAAGCAAATCTGTTTCAAGTATGGCAAAGAATTCTTGTACTTGGTAGAGGAACTCCGTCAGGCACAAGGTCTTGTTACAGATTTTGCAGCAATTGACAAGATTGACCAAGCCTTGACTATCCATGACAAGCATGAAATTGTTGTCAATGGTGGTCATCTGATGAAGGCATTTGACCTCAAACCAGGTCCAGTATTAGGAGAACTACTCAAAGAGGTGGAATTCCAGATTGTGGAAGGACAGCTGGAAAACGAAGAGCAAGCGATTATGACATTTGTGAAAGGAATCTTAGAGAATGAGTGATTTTATCGTTGAACACCTGACTAAATCTGTCGGAGATAAAACGGTCTTTGCAGATCTGTCTTTCATCATTCATCAGGGCGACCGAATCGGGATTATTGGGGTCAATGGTACTGGAAAGACGACTTTGTTGGATGTTCTGTCAGGTCGCATCGGTTTTGACGGAGACGTGTCGCCTTTTCGCACTAAAAATGCCTATAAAATTGCCTATCTGACCCAGGAACCTGATTTTGATGACAGTAAGACAGTTTTAGACACCGTTCTTTCATCTGACCTCCGTGAAACCCAGCTGATTCGCGAATACGAATTGCTCTTATCTCATTACGATGAAGCCAGTCAAGCAAGACTGGAGAAAGTCATGGCAGAGATGGATTCTCTCAATGCTTGGGAGATTGAAAGCCAGGTTAAAACAGTTCTTTCAAAACTAGGTCTAACAGACCTCAACAAAACTGTTGCTGAGTTATCAGGTGGTCTACGTAGAAGAGTGCAATTGGCCCAAGTCCTCCTTGGCAATGCTGACTTGCTCTTACTGGATGAACCGACCAACCACCTGGACATTGATACTATTGAGTGGTTGACGACTTTCTTGAAAAACACTAAAAAGTCTGTTCTCTTCATTACCCACGATCGCTATTTCTTGGACAATGTAGCGACACGGATTTTTGAATTGGACCGCGCCAGCTTAACCGAGTATCAGGGGAATTACCAGGACTATGTTCGCTTAAAGGCAGAGCAGGACGAGCGAGATGCCGCCCTTCGACATAAGAAAGAGCAACTTTACAAGCAGGAGTTGGCTTGGATACGCAGACAACCTCAAGCTCGTGCTACCAAGCAACAGGCTCGTATCAATCGTTTCCATGACCTCAAAGGCGATTTAGCCAACAAGATAGACGATAGCGAACTGGAAATCAATTTTGAAACCTCTCGTATCGGCAAAAAAGTTATCAACTTTGAAAATGTCAGCTTTTCCTATCCTGACAAGCCAATTTTAACGGACTTTAACCTGCTCATTCAAAACAAGGACCGCATCGGTATTGTTGGTGATAATGGTAAAGGAAAATCTACCTTACTCAATCTCATCGCAGGTGATTTGGAGGCAGACAGCGGTAAAGTAGATATTGGTGAAACCATCCGTATCGGTTATTTTTCTCAGACCATCAAGGGCTTGGATGAAAGCAAGCGGGTCATCAATTTCTTGCAGGAAGTGGCAGAAGAAGCTCAGACGACATCTGGTATGGTTTCTATCGCAGAACTCTTGGAACAATTCCTCTTCCCACGTAATACCCACGGTACCTTGATTGAAAAGCTATCAGGTGGGGAGAAGAAGCGGCTCTACCTGCTGAAAATTCTCTTGCAACGACCCAATGTTCTCTTACTAGATGAGCCGACCAACGACTTGGACATAGCGACTCTGACAGTCTTGGAACATTTCTTGCAGGGCTTTACTGGTCCAGTCATTACCGTTAGTCACGACCGTTATTTCCTAGACAAGGTAGCCAATAAAATCTTGGCATTCGAAGATAGCGGTATTGAGACCTTCTTTGGCAACTACACAGACTATCTGGATGAGAAGGCCTTTCTGGCTTCCAGCTCTGCCATTTCCTTGGAAAAAGCAAAGGAGAAAAGCGAGAAGGTCAAAGAGAACAAGAAGCGGATGTCCTATTTTGAGAAGCAGGAATGGGCAACCATCGAAGAGGATATTGCTGACTTGGAGGAGCGGATTGCGAAAATCGAGGCGGAAATGCTGACCTGTGGTAGTGATTTTACAAAATTGTCCGATTTGCAGAAGGAATTGGATGAGAAAAACGACCTGCTCTTGGAAAAATATGAGCGGTATGAGTATCTGAGCGAGTTGGAGGGCTAGATGAAAATTCTTGTCATGTCATATATGGTCGTCTATCTCTTGGTGACCTTGGGAGCGGCTCTGTTTAGCTATCTAAAGACAAAAAAAATGAATACATTGCGCTTGGTGTTAACGGTCTTATCCATGCTCTTGCTGGCTGTCACGCTTTATTTTTATAGTCAGTCTTATCATGATCTTCAGATGGTTGGATTTGCTCTAGGATTTACCTTTATTTCTACTCTTTTTCTCTATAATGGAACAAAAGAAGGTAGTAATTTTACGACAGTTATGCTCTTTTCCATTGGAAGGTTTATCTTGCATATTCAATTTTTAACTTTGCTCTATCTTTTCAGATAGGGTATTTTTTATCCGTACAAATTCATGCAAAGGCTTTACGCAAACCTTTGCATTGTGTTATAATAAAGAAAATACATTTGAGGTGATGATTATGTCTAAAAAAATTATCGGTATTGACTTGGGTGGTACATCTGTTAAATTGGCCATTTTGACTACTGAGGGAGAAATTCAAGAAAAATGGTCCATCAAGACAAATATTTTAGATGATGGAAGTCATATTGTTCCAGATATTATTGACAGTATCAAGCATCGATTTGAAACTCATGGTTTGACAAAGGATGATTTCTTGGGAGTTGGTATGGGTTCTCCAGGTGTCGTTGATAGCGAAGCCGGTACTGTTATCGGTGCCTATAACCTCAACTGGAAAACCTTGCAATTGGTTAAAGAGCAGTTTGAATCTGCCCTTGGTTTGCCATTCTTTATCGACAATGATGCAAACGTAGCGGCCCTTGGTGAGCAATGGGTTGGTGCTGGAAACAACAATCCAAACGTTGTCTTTATGACGCTTGGTACAGGTGTCGGCGGTGGTGTCATCGCTGCTGGAAACTTGATTCGTGGGGTCAAAGGTGCTGGTGGTGAATTGGGCCATATCACAGTTGACTTTGATGAGCCATTTGCATGTACTTGTGGTAAGAAAGGTTGTCTAGAAACAGTTGCTTCAGCAACAGGTATTGTCAATCTCAGCCGTCGCTATGCTGATCAATACGCTGGCGATGCAAAACTGAAACAAATGATTGACGATGGTCAAGATGTAACGGCTAAGGATGTCTTTGATTTGGCAAAAGAAGGCGATGATTTGGCTTTGATTGTCTACCGTCACTTCTCAGAATACCTAGGTGTTGCTTGTGCAAACATTGCTGCAGTCCTCAATCCTGCCTACATCGTTCTGGGTGGCGGTGTATCAGCTGCAGGAGAGTTTTTATTGGATGGTGTTCGCAAGGTCTTTGCTGAAAATAGCTTCCCACAAATCAAGGAAAGTACACAAATTGTCTTGGCAACACGTGGTAATGATGCAGGTGTATTGGGCGCAGCATCACTCGTCTTGAAATAATCGTTCAAAGCAGAGTTCCCTCTGCTTTTTTAAAATCCGCCGTCACAATTTCTTTATATACATATATTGAAAAATGTAGTATTTAAGCGTACAATGAAAGTGTAAAGAGAAAGGAGTGGCACCTTATGAAACAGGTAAACATGTCTAAAATAATCAACTATCTGACCATTCTTGGTTTATTGATTTTGTTATCTGCCTTTTTCCTTGATAACTGGATTCGTGACTGGTTTTTCCCGTCTAGCTGGGGAAACGTAGCAACCATGTTGATTCTCCCTCTACTGGGGACTCTAATTCTTATACTATCTATCTATTATAAAAAATTGTGGACTGGTTTGATTAGTATCTTCTTAATGATCTCATTTCCTCTGATATTCGGTATTGGCTACTTTATATTTGGTCCCTAGAAGGAGCAGTTATGAACCTGACTTTACTAAAAAGATTAAATCTAGTTTTGTATGGTATCGCAATTTTTCTCATCGTCATGCTATTTTTACCAATAGGCCAATGGTTTGATATTGTAAATGTGAATTTTAAACTAACATTTTTCATCATTCCCTTTTTCGGTCTCGCTAGTTTACCAACGGCTATTTACACTAAAAATGTTCGTCAGATATTGTTAAGTGTTCTCTTGGTTGCCTTGTATTTTATATTGTTCAGCCTAGTAACTGCCCTTTCTGGTCTGTTTCAGCTCAACCTCTACCCCTTGCTATATAAATGAGAACTCCAGTGCAAACTGGAGTTTTTTCTCAGAACATGCTATACTAAACTCATGACTAAAGCAGATATTATTTTTAAAGAAAACATTCGTAAGATTATGGAAGAGGGCGTTTTTTCAGAAAATGCTCGTCCACGTTACAAGGATGGAAATGTAGCTAATTCCAAGTACGTTACAGGCGCCTTTGCTGAATATGATTTGTCTAAGGGCGAGTTTCCTATTACAACACTTAGACCTATTCCAATTAAGTCGGCCATCAAGGAAATTCTCTGGATTTACCAAGACCAGACCAATGATTTGTCGGTTTTACAGGAAAAATACGGTGTCCAGTATTGGAATGATTGGGAAGTTGAGGGAACTGGCACAATCGGTGAACGTTACGGTGCTATTGTGAAAAAACATGACATCATTTCCAAGATTCTCAAACAATTGGAGGAAAATCCATGGAATCGCCGCAATGTGATTTCATTGTGGGATTATGAAGCGTTTGACCAATCTGCTGGTCTCTTGCCGTGTGCCTTTCAGACTATGTTTGACGTTCGACGAGTGGATGGGGAGATTTACCTGGATGCAACTCTAACTCAGCGGTCAAATGATATGCTAGTAGCCCATCATATCAACGCTATGCAGTATGTAGCCCTTCAGATGATGATTGCTAAACATTTTGGCTGGAAGGGTGGGAAGTTTTTCTATTTCATCAACAATCTTCACATCTATGACAATCAGTTTGAACAAGCTGAAGAATTGCTCCGCCGTACACCATCTGAAGTAGAGCCTCGTTTAGTGCTCAACGTCCCAGACGGAACAAACTTTTTTGATATTAAGGCAGAAGATTTTGAGTTGGTGGACTATGAGCCGGTTAAGCCGCAACTCAAATTTGACTTGGCGATTTAACTGGATTAGCAGTGAAGAACTTCGTTCTTTAACCTCATCTCTTTATTTTTAGGCTCGTGCTGAAACTGGCTCCGAATTCGTGTTTTGCCAAGCTCACACAATTTTGGAGCCAGTTTCAGCATTATAAAAATTTGCACTTGGCCTACTTGGTAAGTGCATTTTTTATGAATTTTTGATAGAATGATAGGACGGAAAGTGAGAGAAAATGACAAAGAAAATTGTTGCAATCTGGGCTCAAGATGAAAATGGATTGATTGGAAAGGGAGATAAACTACCTTGGTCTTTACCTGCAGACATGGCTCATTTTAAAGAAACGACAAGTGGTCATGCCATGGTGATGGGACGTATAACCTTTGATGGCATGGGAAAACGTGCACTTCCAAATCGACATACCTTAGTATTGACCACCGATAAAAGCTATCAAGTGGAGAGTGATCGGGTCACAGTCCTACATGGTGTTGAAGAAGTTCTGGACTGGTACCACCAACAAGAAGGAACCTTGTTTGTCCTTGGTGGTGGACAAATTTTTACTGCCTTCGCACCCTACATTGAAGAATTGATTGTGACAGATATTCAGGGGCATTTTGAAGGTGATAGTTTCTTCCCAGAAACTTTTCCAATGGAAGAATTCCAGCTACAAAGTGAACAGTTTCGTCCAAAAGATGAAGCCAACCCCGTTGATTTCATCATAAAAAACTATAAAAGAAGAGAGAAATAGGCATGGAGAGAAGTTTATTCGGTTTGTTTACAGCATTTCTATGTGGAATATGCGTTCTTTGTGCAATTCAAGCCTTTAAAAAGAAACGATTTGGTTTAGCGATATTATTTTTATTGAATGCTTTTACCAATTTAGTCAATAGTATCCATGCCATTTATGGATTTTTATTTAGATAAGAGATATGAAAGAGGAAACACATGGCTGTTAAGCATACACATGAGCTAATCTATTGCTCATTTTGCGGAAAAAATCAAGAAGAAGTTAAAAAAATTATCGCTGGGAACAATGTCTTCATTTGTAATGAATGCGTGGAACTAGCACAGGAAATCATTCGTGAGGAACTGGCAGAAGAAGTCTTGACAGACTTGGCCGATACGCCAAAGCCACAAGAATTACTCAATATCCTGAACAACTACGTCATCGGACAGGATCGTGCAAAACGTGCTTTAGCAGTAGCCGTTTACAACCACTACAAACGTATCAATTTCCAGGATAGCCGTGATGAGAACGATGTTGATTTGCAAAAATCTAACATCCTTATGATTGGCCCGACTGGTTCAGGAAAAACCTTCCTAGCTCAGACCTTGGCTAAAAGTTTGAATGTCCCGTTTGCTATTGCTGATGCGACCGCTCTTACTGAGGCGGGTTATGTTGGTGAAGACGTAGAAAATATCCTCCTCAAACTTTTGCAGGCTGCAGACTTTAACATCGACCGTGCAGAACGAGGAATTATCTATGTGGATGAAATTGATAAAATTGCCAAAAAAGGTGAAAATGTGTCCATTACCCGCGATGTATCTGGTGAAGGTGTCCAGCAAGCTCTCCTAAAAATTATCGAGGGAACTGTGGCAAGCGTACCACCACAAGGCGGACGCAAACATCCAAACCAAGAAATGATTCACGTGGACACCAAAAATATCCTGTTTATCGTTGGCGGTGCATTTGATGGTATCGAAGAAATCGTCAAACAGCGTCTCGGTGAAAAAATCATCGGTTTTGGTCATAATAATCGTGCTATTGATGAAAAAGAATCATACATGCAACATATCATTGCAGACGATATTCAAAAATTCGGTATCATTCCAGAGTTGATTGGTCGCTTGCCTGTATTTGCAGCCTTGGACCAATTGACAACAGAGGATTTGGTACGCATTTTGACGGAACCGAAGAATGCTCTTGTAAAACAATACCAGACACTCTTGTCTTATGATGACGTGGAGCTTGACTTTGATGAGGACGCCTTGTTAGCCATTGCAGAAAAAGCAATTGAACGTAAGACTGGTGCTCGTGGACTTCGTTCCATCATTGAAGAAACGATGTTGGATGTCATGTTTGAGGTGCCAGGCCAAGATAACGTTAAACGTGTTCGTGTAACAAAAGCAGCAGTAGACGGTAAGGAAAAGCCTTTACTGGAAACTGCTTAAAAATAAAGGGTAGAAACTGATTGATTTCTACCCTTATTTATGAAAGGTATAAAATGGAAATCAATACACATAATGCTGAGATTTTGCTCAGTGCTGTTTCAAAAGCCCAGTATCCTGGCGATGACATTCCAGAAATTGCCCTTGCCGGGCGATCTAACGTTGGAAAGTCCTCATTTATTAATACTCTTCTAGGAAGAAAAAATCTTGCACGTACGTCAGGAAAACCAGGAAAGACTCAACAACTCAATTTTTATAATATAGATGATAAAATTCGATTCGTAGATGTTCCAGGTTATGGCTATGCTAAAGTATCCAAAACTGAGCGTGCTAAGTGGGGCAAAATGATTGAAGAGTATTTGACGACACGAGAAAATCTACGTGTTGTGGTGAGTTTAGTAGACATGCGTCATGAGCCATCAGCAGATGATGTTCAAATGTATGATTTCTTGAAATATTATGAAATTCCTGTTATTATTGTGGCAACGAAGGCTGATAAAATCCCACGAGGAAAGTGGAATAAGCACGAATCGATGATTAAAAAGAAATTGGATTTTGATAAAAATGATCAATTCGTTATCTTTTCTTCTGAGACTCGTCACGGATACGATCAGGCATGGGATGCTATCTTAAGCAACATCTAATAAACAGTTCAGGAGAAAAATCATGGAACGTACTTTCATCATCATCAAACCAGATGCTCTTAAGCGTGGACTTGCGGGACAAATTCTTTCACGTATCGAACGCAGGGGATTTCAAATCCAAGATTTAAAAATGGTTACAGCGACAGAAGAGCTAATCAGTCAACATTATGATCATTTGACCGATAAACCTTTCTTCCCGCAATTAGTACAATATATGACGAGCGGGCCGATGATAGCTGGTATTATAGAAGGGCCAGAAGTTATCAAATCTTGGCGAGATATGATGGGAGCTACCAATCCAGTAAACGCCCTACCTGGGACTATTCGTGGAGATTTTGCGACAGCGCCCGTTGAGGGAATTGTGGCAAATGTCGTTTATGGCTCAGATAGTGCAGAAGCAGCCGAACGTGAGATCGGTCTTTGGCTGGGAAAATAGCAGAGCAGACACCTAGTTTTCTAGGTGTTTTTCTTATGGAAAATTATCACTAAATCTGATATAATGAGGAGTAATACCCTTGTAGAGGAAGAAACATGAATTTAGAAGATTTGAAAAAACGACAGGAGAAAATTCGTAATTTCTCCATTATTGCCCACATCGACCATGGTAAATCAACCTTGGCTGACCGTATTCTTGAGAAGACAGAAACAGTTTCCAGCCGTGAAATGCAAGCTCAGTTGCTGGATAGTATGGACTTGGAACGCGAGCGTGGTATCACAATTAAACTCAACGCTATCGAACTCAACTATACAGCTAAAGATGGAGAGACATACATTTTCCACTTGATTGACACACCAGGACACGTGGACTTTACCTATGAAGTATCGCGTTCTCTTGCGGCCTGTGAAGGTGCGATTCTGGTGGTGGATGCTGCTCAAGGGATTGAAGCACAGACCTTGGCTAACGTTTATCTAGCCTTGGACAATGATTTGGAAATCCTGCCTATCATTAACAAGATTGACCTGCCAGCAGCAGACCCAGAGCGTGTTCGTCAAGAAATCGAAGATGTGATTGGTTTGGATGCTTCAGAAGCAGTGCCAACATCAGCTAAGGCAGGTATTGGTATCGAGGAGATCTTGGAGCAGATTGTCGAGAAGGTTCCAGCACCGACTGGCGATGTCGAAGCTCCATTACAAGCCTTGATTTTTGACTCTGTCTATGACCCTTATCGTGGGGTTATCCTTCAAGTCCGTATCGTCAATGGTGTCGTGAAGCCAGGTGATACCATCCAGATGATGAGCAATGGCAAGACCTTTGATGTAACAGAAGTTGGAATTTTCACACCAAAAGCCATTGGTCGTAATTTCCTAGCAGTTGGAGATGTTGGCTATATCGCAGCTTCTATCAAGACTGTGGCTGATACTCGTGTCGGTGATACAGTAACCTTAGCGGATAATCCAGCCAGTGAGCCGCTCTCAGGCTACAAACAGATGAACCCAATGGTCTTTGCAGGTATCTATCCAATTGATTCCAACAAGTACAATGACCTCCGTGAAGCCTTGGAAAAGCTCCAGCTCAACGATGCCAGCTTGCAGTTCGAACCTGAAACATCGCAGGCCCTCGGCTTTGGTTTCCGTTGTGGTTTCTTGGGCCTCTTGCACATGGATGTTATTCAAGAACGGATTGAGCGGGAGTTTAACATTGACCTCATCATGACAGCACCGTCGGTAGTCTACCATGTCAACATGACAGACGGTGAAATGATTGATGTAGCCAACCCATCTGAGTTCCCAGACCCAACAAAGATTGCTACTATCGAAGAACCTTACGTTAAAGCGCAAATTATGGTACCGCAGGAATACGTCGGTGCAGTCATGGAATTGGCTCAGCGGAAACGTGGTGACTTTGTGACTATGGATTATATTGATGATAACCGTGTCAATGTTATCTACCAAATTCCACTTGCGGAGATTGTCTTTGACTTCTTTGACAAGCTTAAGTCATCCACTCGTGGTTATGCCAGCTTCGACTATGAGATTTCTGAATACCGTTCATCCAAGTTGGTGAAAATGGACATTCTCCTCAATGGGGATAAGGTCGATGCTCTCAGCTTTATCGTCCACAAGGAATTTGCCTACGAACGTGGGAAAATCATCGTTGATAAACTCAAGAAAATCATTCCTCGTCAACAGTTTGAAGTGCCAATCCAAGCTGCTATCGGTCAGAAAATCGTGGCCCGTAGCGACATCAAGGCCCTTCGCAAAAACGTTTTGGCCAAGTGTTATGGTGGTGACGTTTCCCGTAAACGCAAACTCCTAGAAAAACAAAAAGCCGGTAAGAAACGGATGAAGGCAATCGGATCGGTAGAAGTGCCACAAGAAGCCTTCCTCAGCGTTCTCAGCATGGATGAAGATGATAAGAAATAATCTTGATACAAAGAAACACTCCTGCATTGTGCAAGAGTGTTTTCTCTTATTTACGTTTCATTTCACCTTGTGGGTAGTAAGTCCCTTCAGGCATATCATTGATGAAGACATGAATGGCTTCTTTTGGCGCATTAGTATTACGAGATACAACTTCGGTAACTTCACGTGCTAAGGCAATCTTTTGTTCTTCTGTGCGTCCTTCAAACAAATCAATACGTACAAACGGCATATATTTCCTCCTTTATTTTTCGTTTATTGTACCATAGTTTTTATGATTCTCCAAGGATATTTTCATAAGATGTTGCAAAATATATTTATATTTTGTTATAATAATATCGCGATCAACAATAAGGAGAATGATTTATGTTTAAGAAAAAAGCAACTCAGATAGTTAGCGAAACGTCAATTAAAAAATCTAGAAAGTTTCTTAATCGGAAAACAGCAGGAATAACTGGTGGCGTCCTACTTACAACATTTATCGGTTCACAATTAATGACTGCTGAGCTTCCGAAAAAAGATGACCTTTATGGACAACAGTATGTAACAGTCGTAAAACATCTTCAGGAAGCAGGTTTTAAAAATATTCAGGGGGTGGAAATCACTGATTTAGAATTTGGAAAAATAGGTGAAAGCGATCTTGTCGAACTCGTCTCTGTTGACGGAGAAGATTGGAAGGAAGGACGGGCTTTAAAAAATATCCCAATTACAATCTCCTACCATGTTCCCAAAAAAGATGCCGTTGAATTCAACCTACCAGCTTCTAAAAATTTAGCAGATGTCGAGAAAGAGCTGAAAGATTCAGGTTTTAAACAAGTCGAACTAACTCCTGTTCTGCTAGTAGAAGAAGGCAATGCGGACAAAAAAGATAAGATTGATCGCCTTCAAATCGGAAATCACACCTATCAATCCAATCATTTTTACTCTACTAGTCTCCCTGTTACATTAACCTATTTTGACGTTAGCAAAGATAACATCAAACTACCAAAAAATCTAGCAGAGGCTAAAACAAAACCAGAGCTCGAAAAACAGCTAAAAACAGCAGGATTTACAGACATCAAGTGGACTGCTGTTGCAGACAAGGATAAAGCAAAGCACGAAAAAATTCAAAAAATTAGTCTAGGTGGCGCAGAGCTTCAGTTGCCCACCAAACAGGAGATTATCAGCAAAAAATCAACCCCCATTGTAATCACCTACTACGATTTCTCTAGCTTCGCTGAACTGCCATCATCCATTTCAACAAAAACAGCTGCAGATACTAAAAAATTGTTTACTGACGGTGGCTTTTCTCAAGTATCTGAAGTAGCAACAGAGACCAATGAAATTGCTAAAAATGGACAAATCATTGCGGTCGAGATTGATGGAAAATCTTTTAACGAGATGAACGATAAGGTCATCAAAAAAGATAGCAAAGTCATTATCAAATATTGGAACGCTGAAAAAGCTATTGCTGAGAAAGCACGTAAAGAGGAGGAAGAACGTCTTGCCGCCGAAGCGCAAAAAGTTGCAGAAGCAGAAGCACAAAGCCAAGTTCAGCAATTTGCTGCTACACCATCTCAAAACACATATTATCCAAATTGTAAGGCAGTTAGACAAGCAGGAGCTGCACCAATCTATCGTGGAGAACCAGGTTACGGTAGTCATTTAGACCGTGATGGAGATGGAGTTGGGTGTGAGTAAGAAAAACATTGACAGCGTTTACATATTTTGCTATACTATCCTTAAAGGAGGGATTACTCATGGCCTATAAATACCGTATGATTTTATCGTTCCTACTCGCTGGATTATGTTTGTATCTAGTAGCAACTGTTTTTGCCGAGAGTATATGGGAAGGACCTTTGTTTCTTGCATTTTCTTTTTACAGCCTAATATATGGTTGTGTTATGCTCTACAAGTGGAAACCAACGGCAGCTAAAATCATTTTTGAGTGTGTCGGAAATTTCTTATCATTCCCCTGGTCTTAATATCAAACAAGCTCAAAACGGGCTTGTTTTTCTATTTCCATAAGGACCATTTTATGATAAAATGGAAGGAGTGAAAATTTAAGATTGGAAAGAGAAAAGTGGCTCAATTATATTATAAATATGGGACAATGAACTCAGGAAAAACCATTGAGATTTTGAAGGTTGCCCACAACTATGAAGAACAAGGAAAACCTGTTGTTATCATGACATCTGCACTTGATACTCGTGATGCCTTTGGTGTTGTATCCAGTCGTATAGGCATGAGAAGAGATGCAGTGGCGATTGACGATGATATGGATATCTTTGGTTTTATTGAAAAAATGGAACCGCGTCCTTACTGTGTTCTCATTGATGAAGCACAATTTCTTCGACGTCATCATGTCTACGCACTTGCTCGCGTAGTCGATGAATTAGATGTACCCGTTATGGCTTTCGGTCTTAAAAATGATTTCCGAAATGAACTGTTTGAAGGTTCCCAACATTTGCTCTTATTGGCTGATAAATTAGATGAAATCAAAACAATCTGCCAATATTGTTCTAAAAAAGCGACAATGGTTTTGAGAACGCAGGATGGAAAACCTACTTATGAAGGAGAACAAATCCAAATTGGTGGCAATGAAACCTACATTCCTGTCTGTCGCAAACATTATTTTTCACCAGAAATTAAAGATTTACCCTAATTTTTGAAAATGAGAAGCGGCTGTAAACTGAGCATCTGTATAGAACTGAATTTGCCTATGACTCTGTGCCAATTTTCATGACTTACATATTACAGAAAGGAATTGAATACGGGCTACGAACTGTGCTTGTTTCATGACCGCATATTATAGAAAGGAAATGAACACGCCCTACAAGCTGTGTCAAAAAGATAATTTCTCCAAGTGTTTGTAACACTTGGTCGAAATTCCTATTTTGACTGTGCTTGCTTGACGGGCTTTGTATCTTAATTTTATGAACATCTACGATCAATTACAGGCGGTGGAGGACCGCTACGAGGAGCTTGGTGAATTGTTGTCTGACCCGGATGTGGTCAGCGATACCAAGCGTTTTATGGAGTTGTCTAAGGAAGAAGCTGCGACTCGTGATACAGTAACAGCCTACCGCGAATACAAGGTTGTTCTTCAAAACATTGTCGATGCAGAAGAGATGATTAAAGAATCTTCTGGTGATGCTGACTTGGAGGAAATGGCTAAGGAAGAACTTAAACAAGCTAAGGCTGACAAAGAGGCTTACGAAGAAAAGCTGAAAATCCTTCTTTTACCAAAAGACCCTAACGATGACAAAAACATCATCTTGGAAATCCGTGGTGCTGCAGGTGGTGATGAAGCTGCCCTATTTGCTGGAGACCTTTTGACCATGTATCAAAAGTATGCAGAAGGTCAAGGCTGGCGTTTTGAAGTCATGGAGGCTTCTTACAATGGTGTCGGCGGTATCAAGGAAGTGGTTGCCATGGTCTCTGGTCAATCCGTTTATTCAAAACTCAAGTATGAATCAGGAGCTCACCGTGTCCAACGTGTCCCTGTGACAGAAAGCCAAGGTCGTGTCCACACCTCAACAGCAACCGTTCTCATCATGCCAGAAGTTGAAGAAGTGGAATACGACATCGATCCAAAAGATCTTCGTGTCGATATTTACCACGCATCTGGTGCTGGTGGACAGAACGTCAACAAGGTTGCAACTGCCGTGCGTATCGTTCACTTGCCAACCAACATCAAAGTAGAGATGCAGGAAGAACGGACCCAGCAGAAAAACCGTGAAAAGGCCATGAAGATCATCCGTGCCCGTGTTGCAGACCATTTTGCACAAATTGCCCAAGATGAGCAGGATGCAGAGCGTAAATCAACTATCGGTACAGGTGATCGTTCAGAGCGTATCCGTACTTACAACTTCCCACAAAACCGTGTGACAGATCATCGTATCGGCTTGACCTTGCAAAAGCTGGATACTATCTTGTCAGGTAAGATGGATGAAGTCGTAGATGCTCTTGTACTTTACGATCAGACGCAAAAACTAGAAGAGCTTAACAAATAATGAATTACGCTCAATTATTTGCAGCATACGAAGAACAATTAGTCGCAATCGGTGAAGAAGCAGAATCCCTGTCCTTCACCTTTCGTGGCTTAAAGGGATTGAACTTTACGGAATTTCTCCTCCTGCTCCGTCAGGAAGTCACACCGACTGACAAAGAAGAGATTGATGCGATTTTTCAGCAACTTTCCCAGCACCGACCTGCCCAGTACATTATCGGCAAGGCTGATTTTCATGGCTTGGAGTTTGCAGTGGATGAGCGAGTCTTGATTCCAAGACCTGAAACGGAAGAATTAGTTGATTTGATTTTGCAGGAAAATAGCAGAGCAGGTTTGCGCATCTTAGACATCGGTACAGGAAGCGGTGCCATAGCTATTTCCCTTGCAAAAGCTAGACCTGATTGGGAAGTGGTTGCGGTTGATATTTCAAAGGATGCCCTGGCAGTGGCTCAAGAAAATGCAAGAACCAACCAAGTCTCTGTTCACTTTCTAGAATCGGATGTCTTGCAAGCAGTGAAAGGGCAATTTGACATCATTGTTTCCAATCCGCCCTACATCTCACCAGATGACACAGATGAAGTTGGACTCAATGTATTGACTTCTGAGCCACATCTGGCCTTATTTGCGGAAGAAGATGGCATGGCTATTTATAGACAAATTGCGGAGCAAGCAGGGACATTTTTGAAGGAGAATGGAAAACTCTACTTTGAAATTGGCTACAAGCAAGGGCAAGACCTAACTGACTTACTCGCTCTGCATTTCCCCAAAAAGCGAATTCGAGTCCTCAAAGACCAATTTGGACAGGATAGAAAGGTTGTCGCGGATGACAATGGATAAACTCCGAACAATTCTTGAAAATGGTGGTGCTGTTATCCTTCCAACTGAAACAGTCTATGGGCTTTTTGCCCAAGCCTTGAATGAAGATGCAGTCAATCGTGTCTATCAGTTGAAACAGCGTCCGAGGGATAAGGCAATGAACTTAAATGTCTCAAATCTGAACGATATTTATTTTTTCAGTCAAAATCCACCCCATTATCTGGAAAAACTGTATAATAGGTTTATGCCAGGACCGCTAACGATTATCCTGAAAGCGAACGATAACGTTCCTTTTTGGGTTAATTCTGGACTGGATACTGTTGGTTTTCGTCTTCCCAATCACGAACAAACCTTGCGTTTGATTTCAGAGACTGGCCCACTTATTGGGCCGTCCGCCAATATTTCAGGAAATGAAAGTGGCAAGAAGTTTTCGGACATCCAGGCACAATTTTCAGTTGATTTGCCTGGCATTGAGGATGACCAAGCTCTGACAGGTATTGATTCAACGATTTTGGACCTTTCTGGACAGAAAGCGCGGATTTTGCGCCAAGGTGCTATCAGCCGCGAAGAGATTCAGAAAGCCATTCCCGAAATAGAATTTGAGGTAGTGTTATGATTCGTCCCATTGAGAAAGGTGACTTGGTAGTCATCCGAGAAATCAATGCTCAATCCTTAGGGTATGATTGTTCATTGGAACAAACTGAGCGACAGTTTTTTAGATGCACGAGCACATTGGGGCATACCTTATTGGTCTATATAGATAACATAAGTGGCGCAGTGCAAGGCTACATTCACGCACAAGTCTATGAAAGTCTCTATTCGGATACAGGCCTCAATATTCTCGGACTAGCTGTTTTGCCTAGTCATCAAGGACAAGGGATTGGAGCAAGTCTGCTGAAAGCCGTTGAGCAAATTGCACAGAAAGAGGGCTACCATTTTATTCGCCTCAATTCTGCTGAAAGTCGTCTCCAAGCCCATCTTTTCTACGAAAAGAATGGCTATCACTCCGATAAAATGCAGAAGCGTTTTATCAAGCACATTTAGCCCAATACAAAGGAGTACCGCACATGATTTTTGACAAAGTTAACTACAAAGAATTTGATAAAGAAGTTTGGGACGCTATCCAAGCTGAAGAAAAACGCCAACAAAATAATATCGAATTGATTGCGTCTGAAAACGTTGTTTCTAAAGCTGTTATGGCAGCTCAAGGTTCTATTTTGACCAATAAATACGCAGAAGGTTACCCAGGTCGTCGTTACTATGGCGGTACGGAATGCGTTGACGTAGTTGAAAGTTTAGCTATTGAACGTGCTAAAGAAATATTCGGTGCAAAATTTGCTAACGTTCAGCCACACTCAGGAAGCCAGGCCAATTGTGCTGCCTACATGGCCTTGATTGAGCCAGGAGACACTGTTATGGGAATGGACTTAGCAGCAGGTGGTCACTTGACTCACGGTGCATCCGTTAGCTTCTCAGGACAAACTTACAACTTTGTCGCTTACAATGTTGATGAAGAAACTGGCTTGCTTGATTACGATGCAATTTTAAAACAAGCAAAAGAAGTACAGCCAAAATTGATTGTAGCAGGTGCTTCAGCCTATGCGCGTACAATTGACTTTGCTAAATTCCGCGAAATTGCTGATGCAGTTGGTGCAAAATTGATGGTGGACATGGCCCATATTGCTGGTCTTGTAGCTGCTGGTCTCCATCCAAACCCAGTTCCACACGCTCATATCACAACAACAACAACTCACAAAACACTTCGTGGACCTCGTGGTGGTTTGATTTTGACCAATGATGAAGAGCTCATCAAGAAAATCAACTCAGCCATCTTCCCAGGCATCCAAGGTGGTCCATTAGAGCATGTTATTGCTGCAAAAGCCGTATCTTTCAAAGAAGTTTTGGACCCAGCTTTCAAAGACTATGCTCAGAAAGTGATTGAGAACAGCAAGGCCATGGCCGAAGTCTTCCTTGCAAATCCTAACTTTAAAGTCATCACAGGTGGAACAGACAACCATCTCTTCCTCGTTGACGTGACCAAAGTTGTTGAAAATGGTAAAGTTGCTCAGCATCTCTTGGATGAAGTAAATATTACTCTCAATAAAAACTCAATTCCTTACGAAAAACTCTCACCATTCAAAACAAGCGGTATCCGTATTGGCTCTGCGGCCATTACTGCTCGCGGTTTTGGAGTAGAGGAAGCTCGCAAGGTTGCACAACTAACTATCAAAGCACTTGAAAATGCAGAAAATGAAACCGCTCTTGAGGAAGTCCGTCAAGAAGTGCGTGCTTTGACAGATCAATTCCCACTTTACGAAGGTTTATAATGGATATATTTGTAAAAAAAGCCATCATACATCAATTTAGTCCTGATGATACAGAGCTGGTCCTTGCCGACCAGCTTTTGACTGTTAGCCCAAAAATAGAAGAATATTTGCGTAAAAAGATTGAACGTGTCTTTTCTGATGAAGCAAAAACAGGACAATTTAACCCCGACAATCCTTTTCTTGACTATTTAGATGGTGACCTACTGACCAACTCTGTCAAGATTGCTAATCTCTGGAAAGAAGAATTTTCAATTTCTGAGAATTTAAAAACCAATGACCTCATTTTCATAGAGTTTGAACGAAATGGTGTTGAACATTTTGCCTTTTTGAGAATCTCACTGCGTGAAAATCTCGCCCACGTTGGTCTGGAAAGCGGAAGTCCTTTAAAAATCACCCAGAATAATTTACCTGGAGCGGGTTCAGCACCTGATGAAGCCTTGATTGTCAATCTTCAAACGCGGAAGTATCATTTGATTGAGAAAAGAATCAAACACAATGGAGCCTTCCTCAATTATTTCTCAGATAATCTTCTGCAAGTTACACCAGCTATTTCTGCAAAAAAATCAATCAAAGCAGTAGAGCAAACTGCACAGAAGATTGCTGACAATTTCCATCAAGGCGATTTTCAATTTCAATCGAAAGTCAAGTCAGCTATTTTCAACAATTTGGAAGAAGATAACGAGCTTTCACCTGAAAAATTGGCTGATCAGTTATTCGATAACAACCTGACTGCTCGTTTAAATTTCGTCGATCAACTGAAAGAGGTCATACCTGATAAGATTTCCTTCGATGAAATTGATAGTAGCCGTCAACTTAAGAAATTTGAAAATCAGAAGCTATCTTTATCAAACGGAATTGAGTTGATTGTGCCAAATGCAATCTATGAGGATGCAGAATCGGTTGAATTTATTCAAAATGACAACGGAACCTATTCTATTCTTATCAAAAATATTGAAGACATAAAGAGTAAGTAAATGAAAAAACTGATACGTACGCTGATACTTCTTTTGCTGATTTTTCTCGGTTACAAATTCTATCAAACCTACAGTGCAGTCAAGCAAGTGATGACCTATCAAACTATGGTACAAGAAGTATTGGCAGAAAACGACACACCAGCTAATGAAGAACTAGTCCTAGCAATGATTTACACAGAAACCAAGGGACAAGAAGCAGATGTCATGCAATCAAGTGAGTCCGCTACTGGCTATGCTAACACCATCACGGATAGTAGAGAGAGTATCCGGCAAGGAATTATCTACCTGACAGAAAACCTACGGTTGGCTGAGGAAAAAGGAGTAGAGGTTTGGACAGCAGTTCAGGCGTATAACTTCGGTCCAGCCTATATTGACTATATTGCTGAGCATGGTGGAGAACATACACTCTCTTTAGCGAAAGAATACTCCAGAACAGTAGTAGCACCAAGCTTAGGGAATACTACAGAAGAAACGTATACCTATTTTCATCCTTTAGCTTTGCTAAATGGTGGGAAGTTATATGTAAATGGTGGGAATATCTACTATGCTAGACAGGTTCGTTTTAATATGCACCTGATGCGCCTCATTAATTTATTTTAATACCTATCAAACTCATCGGAAATCTGATGAGTTTTTTTGTTCCTCCTTCAATAAAAATAGATAGCGGTATCAAAATCACTTCAAATTCCAGTTAAAATCTCGAGAAAGCGCGTCACTACTGGCTTTTTTAGATTTTTTACATATTTGAATTTTGCATACAAATATGCTACCATCTTTTTGCAACCGTTTGCATTCCGTGCATAATGACTAGATTTCAGAAGAAAGGAGAGAGAAAGTTCCTCTACCGTTAATGATGATTTATAGAATCGTTAGCCGTAGGTTATATAAAAAATGAAATGCAAGCGTTTTCTTTTAACAATTTTTTAGGAGGTTTATATGACTTATCAAAGTCAATGCAAGAGAAGGCTGTCTAAGTTAGTAAAAAAAGGGGTTAGCTTCACTCTGATATTATCCATGTTCTCTGGGATTGAACAGGCGCTTACTGTAACAAGAGTAAACGGAGAAACAGTTGTTACAAGTTCCAACCAGCAGGTTTCAATGAAAGATGGGACTATTTTGCATGCTTGGTGTTGGTCGTTTAATGCTATCAAAGAAAATATGGCGGCCATTAAAGAAGCAGGCTATACAAGTGTTCAAACATCCCCAATTAATGCTGTAGTTGTTGGGAATGGTGGCGATAAGAAATTTACAGAGCAATGGTATTATCATTATCAACCAACCGCCTATACGATTGGTAACTATCAGCTTGGGACTGAAGCTGAATTTATCGAGATGAATCGTGTCGCAGAGCAGTATGGTATAAAAATTATAGTTGATGCAGTACTGAATCATACTACTTCTGATTATAATGCGATCTCTTCAGAAGTTAAATCCATTACAAAATGGACTCATGGAAATACTAAAATTGAAAACTGGGGAAGTCGTTGGGATGTAACTCAAAACTCTCTGCTTCAGCTCTGGGAATGGAATACACAAAATCCAGAAGTACAACAGTATTTGTTGAAATTCTTAAAAAATGCAGTTGCTGATGGGGCTGATGGTTTCCGTTATGATGCTGCAAAACATATCGAATTACCAGGAGAATATCCAAACGAATTTGGTAGTAATTTCTGGAATGTTATATTAAATAATGGTACTGAGTTCCAATATGGTGAAGTGTTACAAGACAATATTTCACGCGATGCAGATTATGCGAACTTGATGAGCATTACTGCATCCCAATATGGACACTCTATCCGAGACATGCTCCGCAATCGAAATGTCCATGCTGGAAATCTTGGCAACTACCAAGCAGGAGTAGATCCATCTAAACTCGTACTTTGGGTCGAATCTCACGATACATATGCAAACGGAAAAACGGATAGTGAATCCGAATCAGCTTGGATGAGCGATGAAGATTTGAAACTTGGCTGGGCAATGATTACTGCACGCGCCAAAGGTACACCTCTATTCTTCTCACGTCCAGTTGGTGGCGGTAATGGTGTCCGTTTCCCTGAAAAAACTAAAATCGGTGATGCGGGTAGCAATCTTTATAAAGACCCTACGATTGTAGCAGTAAACAAATTCCATAATGCTATGGTTGGTCAATCAGAATATATTCGTAACCCGAATGGTGATACAACCGTTGCCATGATTGAACGAGGCACTCAAGGCGCAGTAATTGCAAACCTTTCCGACGGCGAGAAAAGCTTAAATACTGTGACAAAATTGGCAAATGGTACCTATAAAGACCAAATTTCTGGTAAAACCTACACCGTTTCGAATGGACGATTGGACGGTTCCATTGCCAGACGCTCTGTTTTAGTATTAACAAATGGTGAAAGTTTTGATAATCTAGCATCCTTGTCTGTCCAAGGGTACCAAGAAGGTAACCATAGCTTTTTGACAGATACATTAAATCTTACTTTGCAAACGTCTAATACAAGTGAAGCTACCTATTCAGTAAACAATGGTGCACCAATTAGTTTTGAAAATGGAAAAGTTATTACGATTGGAAGTCAAATTCAATTTGGTGAAACAGTAACGATTACCTTATCTGCAAAAAATGCTAAAGGACAGAAAGTTCAATCCGTTTATCGCTTTACAAAAGAAGATCCAAATGCTAATACAACAGTATACTTTGACAACCCCGAAAACTGGAGTCAAGTATATGCCTATATGTATAGCGGAAAGGATACCGTCTTACTCGATAAATGGCCAGGAACAGCATTGAATAAAGATAGCTCAACAGGTTATTATAGCATAGCTATTCCAAATTCATTTATCAGTAAAGGTGCCAAGGTATTGTTTACCAACAATCAAGGGGCCCAGTATCCACAAAGCGTAGGCTTTGAAGTAAAATCAAATGGTCTATATTCTCGTGATGGCTTTGTAAAAGTTGTTGAGAAACAAATTACTGAACCAGAAACACCTGCTACAACAGAACCAACAATCCTCTCAAGCCTAGCAAGTGGCAGTTCCTTTACAACTGAAACTGCTAAAACAAGATTGAGTTTAAAAAATGCAGTAAAAGGTGAGTATTCAATCGACGGTGGTGAGATAAAAACATTTACGGATAGTACGGAAGTGGTACTAGGTGAAGGTCTTGTTGGTAATAAAACCATTACTGTGAAGACAAAGGCCTACGCATCGGATGGTAGTAGCACAGAACAAACCTTTGCATTTGAAAAGAAATTTATTGTAAAATCTTCATCAATCCCATCCACTCCAAGTCAATCTTCAAGTCTGCCAACGCCATACTATACCACAAATGGTACTGGATACGGAAAAGAAAAAACAATTGTTATTGACGGTGATGCCAGTGATTGGACAGAAGATATGAAAATTGCCCAAAGCGCTGCTTGGGATGTGGCCAATCATTGGAAAGGGGGACATGAGAATAGTGTTCTTGACACCACTGGTCTGTATGCAGCTTGGGACAATGAAAACCTCTATCTGGGCTGGCAAATGGTCAATACTACTGATACCTGGGCACGTTCTGGAGATGGTCCTCTAAGCGATGGAGGACATGTGTTAGATGTTCCGCTTATCCTAGCTTTGTCAATTGATCCAGCTTCAACATCCATGTCCAATAAAAATACGAGTGGAGGATCTATCTGGGGACAACGAATGGGAATTGAGTTTGATACCCATGTTGATAAACTCCTTTATATGAGTGGCAAACCAGGATTAGGTACGCCTGCAATGTTTAGTGCTGTAGATGAGGATGGAAATACAGACTACACAGATGGTTGCGTTGGCTTCAAAGATGCTGGAATTCAGTACAAACTAGCGACTACAAATATCGATTCAACTATCTGGGGATTGAATCAATCCGACTCACCCGCAGACATTTTATCATCAAATTCTGACTGGATAAATTACAAAACCTATGTAGGTTCAGCAGGTAAACACGATACCAGCTTCGATTCATTCTATGAAATGAAAATTCCTCTATCTCAACTTGGAATTGATAAGAATTACTTAACCAACAATGGTGTAGGTGCAATGCTTTTAGCTACTCGTGGAGAATCAGCAATGGATTCAGTTCCATTTGACCCGTCCATGATTGACAATGCAACTGAGAGTTATTCAGCCGACCCAAGTACATCTGCTGAAAAAGAAGACATTGACCGTATCACAGTACCTTTTGCCAAAATTGGAACTGCAACTAATGCTACGGGTAACCAAACGCCACTTCAAGTCAACTTCGGTGCTGATATTTCAGGAAACCAGGTTGCTGGTCAGGAAAGAACCTTAACAGCAACAGCACATGGTGGTTCATCAGGTTATACTTATCAATTCTATGTCAATGACCAACTTATATCGACAGAAAAAGGTAAGAGCACAATTTCAGTGAAATGGACACCTTCTGAAGCAGGTACCTATACCATTAAGTGCACTGTAGCAGATACTAACGGCAATACTGTCACAAGTAAAAAAGATTACAGTGTAAGTGAACCTCAAACACCTATTATAAAACCTGCAGTGCTTGGAATAAAAGACCAATCAGCAAGTGAGATTACTATTGCAGATGCTATTGAACTGACCTTACAAGCCAATCAAGTGACAGATGCAACCTATCAAATCAACGAAAGGGATGCAGTTTCCTTTAACGATGGCGATACATTGACACTTGGTCAGGAGTTGGAAAATGGCGAATCGTTAACCTTGACGCTATCCGCAAAAGATTCAGTTGGTGAATCCGTGACGAAAATATTTACTATCACGAAGAAAGTAGCAGAAGTACCTAGTGAACCAACAGAAGAACCAGCTACTCAAACAACCATTCGCTTTGAAAATCCAGATAAATGGACGGATGTTTTTGTTTATATGTATAATGCCAAAGGCGAGAAATTGTTGGGAGCATGGCCAGGAACAAAGATGGAGAAAGCAGATACAGGTCTTTTTGCCATCACTCTTCCTACATCATATGAGACTGAAGGCGTAAAAGTACTCTTTTCTAACAATAAGGGGGCACAATATCCACAATCCGTTGGTTTCGAGTTTAAATCAGGCGGAACATACTCTAAAGACGGTCTAGTTCCTGAACAACCTGCTAGTGAGTTCAAAGAAGAAAGTGAAGAACTTCCAATTCCATTTGAAACACAGTATGTAGACAATCCTGAACTTGAAAAAGGACAGAAAGTAACTCGCCTTGAAGGTCAAGACGGAGTGAAGACAATAACTTACCGTTCAGAGTACATTGGTGGTCAACTTGTTGCTAAGACAAAAATCAGTGAAACTGTTAGCAAAGAGCCAGTAACACAAGTGGTTGAAGTCGGTACAAAAGTCCCAGACATTGAGCAACAAATTGCCAACCGTGTTTATTTCAACAACTCACAAGGCTGGTCTAAGGTCTATGCCTATGTTTATGACAATAAAGGCGTACCTCTTGTTGGTAATTGGCCAGGGCAGGAAATGAGTCAAGATGAGTATGGCTATTATATTGAACTTAACGAGGAATTTGATGGAGGAAAAGTTATTTTTAACAATCCTGATACGAAAGTTCAATACCCAGCACAAAATAAACCTGGTTATGATTTGGAACTCGGCCAAGTCTATGAAATAGATGGTAGTCATAGAGCAGTTTTGCCAGATCCAGTTGCTGAAGGTCATACTCGCATTACATTTGATAATCCAGGTGGCTGGGATGCGGCAAATGTCTATGCCTATTATGGCAATCCAATCCAAATGCCATTGGGTGCTTGGCCAGGACAGGCTATGCTGAAAGATAGCAAAGGCCATTTCTATATCGACTTACCAGAAGAGTATGCTAACTCTAATGTAAAATTATTATTTAATAAACCAAATACTCAAATTCAATTCCCAATTTCAGTAGGTTTTGACTTTGAGGTAGGTGGCCATTATACTAAAGATGGTCTAAAATAAATGAGTCCCCTTCCTAAAAAATAAGGTCCTCCAAAACGGAGGATCTTATTTTTCACTTCTACAGTTTAACAAACTAGGTAAAATTGTAGTATAATAAAGAGAATAGGAGACAGAGTGATGAAACGAAATGTATTGATTACAGGTGCAAGTAGTGGCATTGGCAAAGCAATCGCTTATGTGTTTGCTGCTAATGGTGATAGTATCATCATTACAGGACGAAGATTGGACAAACTAGAAGAAATTAAGCAAGATATTGAAAAGCAATACCATGTTCAGGTATCAGTTCATTCATTTGATGTTACGAATATGGAACAAACGATTGTAAATTGTCAAAAAATCTTAGAAGAAGTTGGACAAATTCATATTTTGGTAAACAATGCTGGCCTGGCATTGGGATTGGACAAATTCCAAGACTATGATTTGACTGACATGATGACAATGATTGATACCAATATTAAAGGATTACTAACTGTAACACGTCAGTTATTGCCACAAATGGTTGAAAATAATGAGGGTCATATTATCAATATTGGATCAACAGCCGGTATTTACGCCTATGCAGGAGCTGCTGTCTATGCTGCAACCAAATCGGCTGTCAAGGTACTTTCAGACGGGATCCGTATTGACACGATTGATAAAAATATCAAGGTAACTACCTTACAACCCGGCATCGTTGAGACTGATTTTAGCCAAGTCCGTTTTCATGGAGATAAAGAGAGAGCAGCGACAGTCTATCAAGGAATCGATGCTCTTCAAGCAAATGATATTGCCAACTGTACGCTATTTGTTGCAAATCAACCTGCACACGTGCAGATTTCTGATATGACCATTATGGCAACCAAGCAGGCAACTGGCTTTACTATTCATAGAGATTAGAGGGGAGATAGCTAGAATGAAAAGAAAATATTTAGCACTCGCTCTTGGCTTGCTCACTATCATGTCACTTTCTGCCTGTCAAACTGAAAAGAAGGGCAGTTCCGCAAGTACCTCAACTACTGATACCCAGGTTTCTAATGCCAATACAAGCACTTCATCAACAATCCAACGTGAGATTTCTCTTAGTTCTATGGATATAGATGCTCTAATGCAAGGCAATTACGATAGTATACTAGGCACCTGGCAAAATAGTCAAGGAAATTCACTAGTCTTCAATAGCAAAGGATTAGTAGCAGATAGCCAATCCTTACTTGGTCGCGGAAAAATAACTGACGGAATTTTTGAAACAGGCTATGTAGACGCAACGATTGGCGATGTAACACTATTAATGATTCCCAAAGGAACACAAGCAAATACAACTGAGACAGACACTACTGACTCTACGCGCGATAGAATGATTGTAATAAGCCAAGAAACAGCAGCAGACGTAATAGATGTTTATTATCGCTTGACCGATTCAGCCACTAGCGGTATAGACCCATTAAAAAATACTGAAACAGGCGTCCAGTTGGATAGTGGACCAAAAACGATTGATTATGCCAACTCAATTTTAGGCGAAAACAATTGGCGCGTCATTGAAGGTAACTACACGCGCACCGAATCTATTCCTTATAATATTTTGGAAGGCGATGATAATGCCCGTTACACTATTTACCAAAACGGTGTCATTATCAATGCAGATTATCAAATTGTTTATCAACCATAATGATTCTCTAGGAGGTTAGACATGACATTCACATCATTTGAACCAACACGCAATGTTCAAGATTTTCATTTAGCAGCCTTTGCCTACTATGATGGACTAGATGTAATCGACCAACTCAAACCAGGAACACCTGTTCAGCTAGTCGGAGAGCCGTCAAACCCACATGACTCAGAAGCTGTAGCAATCTTTTATCAGGGCACAAAGTTAGGATATATCCCATCGGATAAAAACTCACTAATCAGTCGGTTAATCTATTTTGGACACGGCGATATTCTAGAGGCACGTATTCAGATGTCCAATACAGAAAATCATCCTGATCGCCAGTTTCGAGTCGTTGTAAAACTAAAAGATAATCGTAAAAATGATAGTCGGTAATTTACCAACCTAACCATTTTCTACTTAACACGGAGCTGTGCCCTCCGTTTTTGCTCTTCAATAATACTTAAAAAGGCTGCAAACTCCCTATCCAGGCGATGTTGGTAGGCCTTATTTTTTATTGTGAGGTCTTCAAGGAACACTGGATAGGTTCCTTTTTTATACAATTCTCCTTGAAAGAAGAAGCGGTCCGATAATTTATCAACTGAAACAAGCGAAGAACGCCAGCGGCTTTTACGAGAATGAGAAGGCTTCCAAGATATTTTTAATTGCTTCTCATAAAAGTACCAGCCCATAATATAGATTTTAGTAATCTGATTTCGTTTTCTGTCTTGATAGAAACAAGGAACTGCATAAACATTTCCATGCTTTGTTTGCAAAAAAGGATGAAAATCTTTTATCTTTTCGTATTCTTTCTTTGGAATAAGGGTTAATTGATTATCCTTAATAACCTTTTTCTCATCAATAGTATACGAATATCGGTAGGGGTCATAAATGGTTGAATGCCCACGCGCTCTATAACGCTCTGCCATTTCCTTAAAAATAGGTAGACGTCCATAACCATCCATCAGACTAGATAGACTAAGTCCTCGTCGATTATTATTTTTCTTCACACCAAGAATCTGGCAGGTAGGCCAATAATTGATAGGAATGGCTCCTAATCCAACCAGAAGACCGGCGCTGTCAAAATGACTGGCAAAGCGTACCTCACGAGTGTGACCAGTCTCATTTTTCAAATCAACAAATACAGGTTGCTTGTCCTGTTCAAAAACAATTATATAATTTCCAGAAGACTCCGCATTTTCTCTAATTGGAACGGTGTAGAAGTGGTGAAAATTTGGTAATTCTAGTAACTTTCCAAGTGTTGATGTTTTCATAACACAAGTATAACAAAAAATATTTTTCAAATCCACAAAAACGTTTAATTCGTTAAACAAAAAATATAAAGAAGCTGGGAAAGACATCCATGACGACTTTCCCACTCCCACCGTTTATTCAAGGATAGGTGATAATTGTCTTATCTACCGAATCTTCCAAAGCCTGACGCGATTCTTCTGATAAACGCAAATCTGCAAGGGTTTGTTCTGAAAAATAGTAGGGATTTAGACTATCTACAAATGCAGAAATTGAAATGATAGCTTTCTCCAATATCAGAGATTTTTCAGTGTAAGAAAAGGGAATAGCAGACCAATCATCACTCTCAAACATTTCTAAAATATCTTTTTGAACTTGAATCTCAGCCTCATTTTTAGCTGAAACTAGGATTGTTTTTAGTGTAGTACGAAAACTCTCCTTGTCTTGCACCAAGTCTTCCAAGGTCAGCAAGCTTTCATCTGCCTTCTCATAAAAAATATCTAATTCCGTCTCTGACGAAGTGGTCACATGGAGCCAGTCAGCCTTAATACTGGTTTTCATTACTGCATAGGCAGAAGTATTTTCAAAGGGACTGCTGCGCGTTTGAGGATAGAGAACAATCCACTCTTTCTGGAATAGATTGTCAGGTTTAGCTATTTTCAATTCCTCCTCAGAAGCTGTACCAATCCGCTGGCTGATAGCAGTAGTGGCATCTCGTTGATAGAATCCAATGATACGCGGATTTTGCGGACCACCAATGGCATCAATTTTTGTTCCTAGATCATTAATAATACGTATGTTCAAGGAATGAAACTGCTCATTTAATAGTCGATTTTGCTCTTTTCCGAGCCAGTAAATTCCGATATAAGATAGACCAGTGGCAATAAGCAAGATAAGTAACAGCACTTTCGAGTATTTCAGCACAGCCATCACACCTTTCTAAAACGTTTTCAGTCACATATTATTATATAAAAATATCAAAAGCAACTATTTTGAGGTACCGCATTAAACGGTTACACAAGTATATAAATTCTAAGTTTACGACAGGAATGTTTAATGATAAAATATAGGTAAATTCGAACTCATAATTTAATAGGTGTGGATACAACACCGTTGGAGGATACTATGGATGAACAAAATCAATTCAATTGGGTAAACTTTTATAAGGAATTTGCTTGGAAATTGGTAGACTATAAAGATAATAGAGCAGAGCTGGTTGAGAAAGTAAAAGCTATCTATACCAAAACAAAGATACATATGCCCACGTTAGAAAAGGACAATCAACTGATAGATATTGATCCTTTTACGATATTTGGACTCTTCAATAAGCAAATAAAAGAGAAGAATCGCATCAAAATTCTGACAGCTATAGCAGAATTATTCCACCTCCAAGCGGAAATCCCATCCTCTTTTGAAAGCATACCAGTACTGATGAATCAGAATGCGACTTTCTATTACTTTATCGGAGATCGTGATGAGAAAGATATTGATGACTTATGGGAACTTTTCATTGCTGCTTTGACCTATAGCAAGGAGCCTACGGCTGAGAAGAAAGAAAAATTTTCACACTATTTTGATTTGGCTATAAACAAGAAAGGAAATGGCAACAGCAAGATTACGATGGCCTTGTATTGGATTGCTCCCGACTTTTTCTTGAACTTAGATAGCAGAAATAAGTGGTATGTGTACGAATCTGGGGAGATTCCTACTGATGTCATCAAAAAACTACCAAAGATGAAGTCAAAAATTTCTGCCGATGATTATTTTTATATATCGGACTCTATGCATCATTATTTAAACAGTGCAGAGAGCAAACTGAAAGATTTTAAAGAATTATCAGCCATGGCTTGGAAATACTCTAAACAGATCAATCAAGAAGAGAAGGAAAGAAGTGCAAGAGTGATTTCTCCACTGGCTGATGAAGCTGATACTGGAAACGATATAGGTAGAGAAGAGGTAGTAGAAGATACCTATACGAAAAATCACTTCCTATCAGAAGTCTATATGACAGAAGAAGAGTATGATAAATTAACCTCCATACTCCAAATGAAAAAGAATATCATCTTACAAGGAGCACCAGGAGTTGGAAAGACGTTTGTTGCAGAACGCCTAGCATTTTCATTAATGGGTAAACCAGATTTAGAAAGAGTCATGACAATTCAGTTTCACCAAAGCTATTCCTACGAGGACTTCATCATGGGCTTTAGACCTTCGACAAGTGGCTTTGAGCTGAGAAGGGGGGCATTCTATACTTTCTGCAAAAAAGCAGAATCTGACAAGGGGCATGAATATTTCTTTATTATTGATGAAATAAACAGGGGAAATTTGAGCAAAATTTTTGGTGAACTGTTTATGCTGATAGAAAATGACAAACGAGGCAAGTCTTTACAGCTCCTCTACTCGGATGAGCAATTCTCAATTCCAGAAAATCTATATATCATCGGCATGATGAATACCGCAGATAGGAGTTTAGCCCTACTTGATTATGCACTGAGACGTCGCTTTGCCTTCTTTGACATTAAGCCAGGTTTTTCAACTGCGGGATTCAAAGATTATCAAACAAATCTGAAAAACGAAAAATTCGATAGACTCATTTCCTGTGTAGAAAAGCTAAATCAGGCCATTTCAACAGAGGAAGTACTGGGAGATAGCTTCTGTATTGGGCATAGTTACTTCTGCAGTTTATCGGCAAAAGTACTGGACCAAGGTTTGCTAGAAGCCATTGTTGAATATGAACTGATTCCCCTCTTGAAAGAATATTGGTTTGATGAACCGACAAAAATTCATGATTGGAGTAGTAAGTTAAGGAGTACCATCCAGTGATACCTGTCCAAAATATCTACTATATGCTATCCTACGCATTCAAAATCCTTCATAAGCAGGAATATAAACGGATCGCTACGGAAGAATTTAAAAATGCTGCAGATCTACTGGCGGAAATAATGATCATTAGCCTCTCGATACAGGTGAAAAGAGGACTTGGTCGAGAGTATCGTTCTCAAACCGAGTCACTCTCGGCACTTAAAGGTAAAATACATATCGCTGAATCTTTAACACCTCCGAATTGGCGTAGAAAGCAACTTGTTTGCCAATACGATGATTTTTCTCTTGACAGTACAATGAATCGCATTATCAAAGCAAGCATTGAGATACTGCTAAAAGCTGATGTAAGCAGAGACAGGAAAAAGAAATTGAGAAAACTCTTAGTTTTCTTTGGAGAAGTCTCAAAAGTTAATCTACACTCAATCAATTGGAATTTACAATATAATCGAAACAATCAATCGTATCAATTACTAATGTCAATCTGCTATTTGGTAGTGAATGGATTAATTCATACAGAGAGGGAGGGGAATAAGAAATTGATGAATTTTCTTGATGAGCGGAGGGAATCCTTGCTATATGAGAAGTTCATTCTTGGATATTATAAAAAGCATTATCCCCAAATACAGGTTACCGCCTCTCAGATACCTTGGGCACTAGATGATGGTTTTGGAGAAATGCTCCCCATCATGCAGAGTGATATTTACCTCAAATATAACGATACTATATTGATTATTGATGCTAAATATTATTCTAGTAACACACAGATTCACTTTGATAAGCGCACACTCCATTCACATAATCTATACCAAATTTTTACCTATGTGAAAAATCAGGCTTATCGCCTGTCAGATTCAAACGATACAGTAGCAGGAATGCTTCTATACGCTAAAACCGATATAGATATTCAACCTAATCAGGTCTACCAAATGCATGGAAACCAGATTAGTGTCAAAAATTTGGACTTAAACCTGCAGTTTGCAAGTATTGCTGAACAACTGGATGACATCATTACATCGCATTTTCTATCCCCTCCAAAACGGTACTAGTTAGAGTTTTAAGCTAGAAAACAAAAAAACAATCAAAGTAGTAGCACTAAACTACTCTTTGATTGTTTTTTTATAAGACTCTTTCCTATTTTGGAGTGTCGTGTAAATTGATTTCCCAGATCAGCGACGCTTTCTTGTTTTCAGGCGTCGGGTAAAACAGTCTTGATGGACCGGCTGATAGAGCCTATCCCCAGGCAACGATGCTTTTGTGTTTTTAGGCATCGGCTAAATTAGTCTTGATGGACCGGCTGATAGAACCTATCCCCAGGTTCTATCACTCCCACTCAACCGTTGCTGGTGGTTTACTTGTTATATCATAGACGATGCGGTTGACGTGGTCTACTTCGTTTACGATGCGGACAGAGATTTTTTGAAGAACATCCCATGGTAGTTTGGCAAAGTCAGCTGTCATTCCATCAACAGAAGTGATAGCACGGATGGCGATGGTGTAGTCGTAGGTACGACCATCTCCCATGACACCTACAGAGCGAACGCCAGTATTAACCGTGAAATATTGCCACACATCGCGGTCAAGGCCCGCTTTGGCGATTTCCTCCCGCAAGATAGCGTCAGATTCGCGGACGGTTTTAAGTTTTTCCTCAGTGATTTCACCCATGACACGAATGGCAAGGCCTGGTCCTGGGAATGGTTGGCGCCACACAACTTCATCCGGCATACCAAGAGCAGTACCGAGGGCGCGAACTTCATCCTTAAAGAGAGTATTGAGCGGTTCAATCAACTTGAACTGCATATCTTCTGGCAGACCACCAACGTTGTGGTGAGATTTAATTGTCTCTGCAGTATCCGTTCCTGACTCGATAATATCGGTATAAAGTGTTCCTTGCGCTAGGAATTCAACATCAGTCAACTTACTCGCTTCATCGTCGAATACGTAAACAAATTCATTACCGATGATTTTACGTTTCTTCTCAGGGTCAGATACGCCAGCAAGCAGGTCTAGGAAACGCTTAGCAGCATCAACGCGAATAATATTGAGACCGAACTTACCACCCAACATTTCCATAACCTGATCGCCTTCATTCTTACGCAGAAGTCCGTGGTCAACGAAGATACAGGTCAACTGGTCACCGATAGCACGTTGAAGAAGGACACCAACAACAGACGAATCCACACCGCCTGACAAACCGAGCAAGACTTTCTTGTCACCGACTGTTTGGCGGATTTTTTCAATTTCTGTTTCGATGAAGTTTTCCATTGTCCAGTCGCCCTTAGCACCACAGATACCAAATGCGAAGTTTTTCAAAATATCATTTCCATAAACCGAATGACGGACTTCTGGATGGAATTGGATACCGTAGATACGGCGTTCAGTATTTTCAATAGCAGCAAAAGGACAGTCAGCAGACAGACCAACCAAGTGGAAATCAGCAGGAATTTCAGTTACAGCATCCCCGTGGCTCATGAGTACAAGCTGTTCTTCTGGTGTTCCAGCAAAAAGCGCTGATTCAGTCTTCAGTTGAAGATTTGATTGACCATATTCACGATTTCCAGCCTCACCAGCAGGAACAACCTTACCTCCCAATTTATGGGTAATTAACTGCATACCGTAGCAGATTCCCAGAATTGGAATACCTAATTCGAAGATTTCTGGATCAATATCAAAGGCATTTTCTGCGTACACAGAATTTGGTCCACCTGAAAGAACGATACCAATTGGATTGATGGCACGGACTTCCTCAGCTGTAATTTTATGGTTTTTCAATTCTGAAAAGACACCAAATTCACGAATTCGACGTGAAATAAGTTGGTTGTACTGGCTACCATAATCCAATACAATAATTTTTTGGACATCTTGTTTTGTCATGTTTTTCCCTTTCGTTTTGAAAAAAATTCAAATACTAGTAGTTATTTTAACATAAAAGCGAACATTTTCCAAATTTTATTTGTTAAATATCTGTTTTGCAAACTATGAATGATAATAAAAATGTTAGTGTTCGTATTTTTATTGTTTTTACTAACTTTATTTTAGGCAATCTGACTTCATTGTTTGCCTAGGAGAATTTTACCAATGGAGTGTAGCCTGAATTAGCCAAACGCCTTTATTTTTGGTAAACTAGAAAGAAGAGAAAGGCTAGATAAATGAAAGCAGCATATATCACAATTCACGATAAAATTAAGGAACAAATCGATAACGGAATCTGGAAAATTGGTCAACGTTTACCAAGTGAACGCGATTTAGCAGATGAATTTGGTGTTTCTCGTATGACACTCCGTCAAGGAATCACACTTTTAGTGGAGGAAGGGGTGCTACAACGCAAGATTGGTTCCGGTACTTATGTCGCCAGTACACGGGTTCAAGAAAAGATGCGAGGCACGACTTCCTTTACTGAATTAGTACAACTCCAAGGAAAGACGCCAAGCAGCAAATTATTATCCTATACACGAACCAAACCTAATGAAAAAGAAGTTGAACAATTAGGTTTATCCCGGGGTGAGTATGTTATTCGAATGGAACGGGTCCGCTATGCAGATAATGTTCCCGTCGTGTATGAGGTTGCCAGCATTCCTGAACGCTTGATAAAAAATGTCCCCAAAGAAGATGTTACCAACCATTTCTTTAAAACACTTATAGACAATGGTTATCGAATTGGAACGAGCAAACAAACCATTTTTGCTCGTTTAGCCAATGAAAAAGTGGCTCAATATTTACAAATTTCTAAAAACCAGGCTATTCTCGCATTAAAACAGGTATCTTATCTCGAAGATGGTCAAGCATTTGAATTTGTAAATAGTCAGTACGTTGGAGAACGTTTCGAATTCTATTTAGAAAATAGTTAGCATAAAAATAATTATGTAAAGCATTTTAAAATCCGTAATCTTTCTAGTGATGACGGATTTTCTTATTTATAAAATATGGAATTTTTGATATAATAAAGTTTATGGAAATTGAAAAAACCAACCGAATGAATGCCTTATTTGAATTCTACGCAGCCTTGCTAACAGACAAGCAAATGAACTACATTGAGCTCTATTATGCCGATGATTACAGTTTGGCTGAGATTGCTGAAGAATTTCAAGTCAGCCGTCAGGCGGTCTATGATAACATTAAACGAACAGAAAAATTACTGGAAGACTACGAGATGAAGCTACATATGTATTCTGACTATGTGGTGCGTAGCCAGATTTTCGATGAAATACTGAATAAGTATCCAGAAGATGCTTATTTGAAGGAAAAAATCGCTATTCTAACCAGTATTGATAATAGAGAATAAGAGGAGAAGTATATGGCTTTTGAAAGCTTAACAGAACGTTTGCAGAATGTGTTTAAAAATCTGCGTCGTAAGGGAAAAATTTCTGAGAGTGATATTCAGGAAGCAACCAAGGAAATCCGTCTAGCCTTACTAGAAGCCGACGTTGCCTTGCCAGTTGTCAAAGACTTTATCAAGAAAGTACGTGAACGTGCTATCGGTCATGAAGTCATTGATACTCTGAACCCTGCTCAACAAATCATCAAAATCGTTGATGAAGAATTGACGGCTGTATTGGGTTCTGAAACTTCAGAAATTATCAAATCACCAAAAATTCCAACTATCATTATGATGGCTGGTTTGCAGGGTGCTGGTAAAACGACCTTCACTGGTAAGTTGGCCAACAAACTCAAGCAGGAAGAGAATGCCCGTCCACTCTTGATTGCTGCTGATATTTATCGTCCAGCTGCCATTGACCAGTTGAAGACCCTTGGTCAACAAATTGATGTACCTGTTTTTGAATTGGGAAACCAGGTTCCAGCACTTGAAATCGTTCGTCAAGGTTTGGAGCAAGCTAAAGCCAATCACAATGACTATGTCTTGATTGATACGGCCGGTCGTTTGCAGATTGACCAAGCCCTTATGGCCGAATTGAGAGAAATCAAAGAGTTTGCTCAGCCAAATGAAATCCTCTTGGTCGTCGATGCCATGATTGGTCAGGAAGCTGCCAACGTTGCGCGTGAGTTCAATGATCAACTGGCTATTACTGGTGTGATTTTGACCAAGATTGACGGTGATACACGTGGTGGTGCAGCCTTGTCTGTCCGTCACATTACGGGACAGCCAATCAAATTCACCGGTACTGGTGAAAAAATCACCGACATCGAAACCTTCCACCCAGACCGTATGTCCTCGCGTATTCTGGGCATGGGTGACATGCTGACCTTGATTGAAAAAGCCAGCAAAGAATATGATGAGAAGAAATCATTAGAACTCGCTGAAAAAATGCGTGAGAATACCTTTGATTTCAACGATTTCATCGATCAATTGGACCAAGTTCAGAATATGGGACCAATGGAAGACCTGCTGAAGATGATTCCAGGTATGGCTGGTAACCCAGCCCTTGCCAACTTAAAAGTTGACGAGCGTGAAATTGCACGAAAACGAGCTATCGTATCTTCTATGACACCAGCCGAACGTGAAAATCCTGAATTGTTGACACCGAGCCGTCGTCGTCGTATTGCTAACGGTTCTGGAAATAGCTTTGTCGAAGTCAATAAATTTATCAAGGATTTCAACCAAGCGAAAACCATGATGCAGGGTGTCATGTCAGGCGACATGAACAAAATGATGAAACAAATGGGAATCAACCCAAATAATCTACCTAAAAACATGCCAAACATGAACGGCATGGATATGTCTGCTCTTGAAGATATGATGGGCGGTGCAGGAATGCCTGATATGAGCCAACTAATGGGAGGAGCTGGCATGCCAGATATGTCCCAAATGTTTGGAGGCGGTTTGAAAGGTAAAATCGGTGAATTTGCTATGAAACAAGCCATGAAACGCCAAGCCAATAAAATCAAGAAAGCCAAAAAGAAGAGAAAATAATCTCTTCTTTTTTACTTTTTATTCGAAGAAGTAAGATACAGCAATATAAAATAGAAGTAGCAAAGCAGAAAAAATGATTTTTGAACTTTATCGCTTTCCATTTTAACGGAAATAATTAAAAATATCCTTTTTGATGGACAATTTTTATATTGTCCGTTATAATGGAAATATAATAAAAAACAGAGGACAAGTTATGATTTATATCGCAATAATAGGAGATATTGTCAATTCAAAACAGACTTCCAACCGCTCTAGTATTCAAGAGCGGCTAAAACAACAGCTGAATAGAATCAATCATTCCTTCGCTCAGGACTTCGCATCACCTTTTACCATTACAAAGGGAGATGAATTTCAAGCCTTATGCAAGCCCAACCCTTATATTTTTTTGATGATTGACCAAATCCAATTAGCCTTTCGTGATGAGGTGGAGATTCGATTTGGAATTGGTTTGGGTGAGATTCTAACAGCTATCGATCCCAAGCTAAGTATTGGAGCAGATGGTCCAGCTTATTGGGAAGCACGCAAGGCTATTGACTTCATTCATGACAACCATGACTATGGCACCAGCAAAATTGCATTTTCATCTGAATACAAGCAAATCGATCGTGTGATCAACCCCTTGCTAACTTCTAGCGATTTCATCAAAGCTGCTTGGAATCGTTCGCAAACGGATCTGTTTGAAACCTTAATCTCCCAAAAAATCTATCAAGAAGATTTCACACAAAAGCCAATTGCTGAGAAAATGAAACTCAGTCAAAGCGCCTTTACCAAACGTTTGAAATCCAGTGGAATCAAACTCTACCTGCGTAATCGCCAAACTGCCATGAATTTGATTCTCCAGCTCAGTCAGAAAGAAGGATAAAGCATGTCATTTTCAGTTATTTCTAGCTATCTTATTCAACATCCAGTTTTAACCGCCTTGCTTATTGCCCACTTTTTAAGTGATTTCACCTTCCAAAGTCAAGCACTGGCAGATGCTAAAAAGCTTCATTTTAAAGCTCTTTTCATGCACCTTTTCATTGTTGCTATCCCGCTTCTTATTCTAGCCTTACTTACCCCCATTCAAAACGGAGATTTATTTTTTCAAGTTTGGCTGAGCCACCTTGCGATTGACTATGTCAAATATTTTCTCAACAAACACCATTGGATAAAGGACTCCTGGGAAGCTGGAGCATTCTTAGCAGATCAATTGCTACATATCATCTCTGTCATCATTCTTTATCACACTATCGGTGTTAATGTCTCTTCACACTCACTCTGGATTGAACCAAATTATCTCCTCCTGCAAATCCTTTTTATCCTTCTGATCAGCAAGCCCGTCAATATTCTTTTCAAACTCTACTTTAGCAAATATCAGATAGTGGAAGGAGAAGAAGAGCAGACTGTGACAGGTGCAGGAGCCTTGATTGGTCAGTTGGAGCGCCTCATAATGGGAATTTTTCTGCTTCTGGGGCAATACACAGCTATCGGACTGGTATTTACAGCAAAGTCCATCGCACGCTATGATAAAATATCCAAAAGCCAAGCCTTTGCTGAATACTATTTAATTGGTTCGCTATTTAGTATCATTAGTGTCCTAGTATTGTACTTTTTATTGATTTTATAGAAGAAAATAGTTTACATATTTTATTTTATGTAAACTATTTTTGTAAAAATAGACTTTATTTTATTCTTTTCAATACATGGGTTTATGGTTCAGCCCCATATAATTACTTCAATAAATCACGATTCAAATATGCATTTCTAGTAATCAAATCAAGTGAATAATGAGTTTTCAAAAGTACGTTTTTCAGTACATTCTATTTTATGGATTTTATGGGATAGTTTTAGAATTCTTATTAGTCAATATTTTTTATTTTTGAGGCTCTACAAAATTGAATACCAACATGATAATACATTTAAAGTAGCTATGATATTATTATGAAAAATATTTTTTATTTTGTAATTTCAGAAAATGTAGTCTTATTGGAAAGGGAGAGTTTTTATGGATTTTTATACAATAAACTAGTTACAATCATTTTCTTTGTGTGTTCGTCCCATGATTTTTATAGCTTGCTTGACAACGACCTTTTTAATTGATAAACTAAACTTGAAAACGATTGCTTTAATTAAAGATGGTAGAGTTTAAAAATACTGTAATAGGTTGGTTGAGCTTATTATTTTTGAACGTTATTGAAGGAAATGTATGAAAAAGAATAAACTATTTATTGCTTTGATTAGTGCAACATTGTTGGTGACAAGCGTTTTATTTGTCAGGGCAGATGAAGCATTTACAAATTTACCATCATCTGAAGTTATCATCGGAACGGACGACAGACAGTATTTATCTGATACAACTAGTACTTTAAATAAGAAGATGGTAAGAATTACATTTGAGGGTCTTAATGAACATGGTCAGAGAATAGTAGGTAGTGGATCTGGTGTAATGATTAGTGAAGATATTGTCTTGACAGCAGCTCATTGTGTTTATAACTCAAGAAATAAGGAGTATTATCAAAATGTAAAGGTTGTTCCATCAGCAACCTGGAATGGAGAAACTTTTACAGCACCACTTGGATATTCTGTTGCACAGGAGACGGAAGTATTGAGTGGCTATTTAACTGGAGATAGTACACAAGATATTGGTGTTATTAAACTTCAATCATCGCTTGGTAATCAGACAGGATATCTAGGATTAGCAGTTCAGCAAGCTAATGTTGGACAGTATATTAAGACCATTGGTTATCCAGGTGATAGAATGGGAATGTATTTATCTGAAGGAAAAATTATAAGTTCATCTGGTTCAACTATCACTTATAATTTAGACACATCTGGTGGACAGAGTGGTAGTCCAATTCTAAACGAAGCTAATCAAATTATTGCAATACATTATGCAGGGAACCAGACTGAACAGCATAATATAGCAAGACTTATTACACCAGATGTTCAACAACTTATAGAATCAGTCAATTCAACTTCAGGCGCGGTCTACCGGGTATACAACCCTAATTCTGGATGGCATCATTATACAAGTAGTCTTGGTGAGAAAAATCATTTAGTAAGTTTGGGATGGCAAGATGAAGGAATTGCTTGGGAAGCAGGGAATAATGTTCCTGTTCACCGTCTCTATAATCCAAATAATGGTCATCATTTTTACACGACAAACACCGCTGAAAAAGATTCTCTTGTGGCGACAGGGTGGAAATACGAGAACATTGCTTTCTACTCAGGTGATAACCTAGAAGTTTTTCGACTCTATAACCCAAATACAGGTGAACACTTTTATACAGTCAATTATTTAGAAAGAAATCACCTTATTGCTGTTGGTTGGGGGTATGAAGGTGTTGCATTTAAAACTAAATAGGTTGGAGGAAGTATTATGAAAAAAATTTTTTTAGGTTTGGTAACAGCATCTTTATGTTTATTGGCGATCCGTTCGGTTTCTATTAGTGCTGAAGAGACGGTTAGTAGTGTTTATGCGGTAAATCAATCTGATAGTGCATTAGAATTTGTCGCAACTTTTACGGGATATGAATATGTAGGATTACCTCTAGAGTTGACTGTAGGTCAAGTTGGACAGGTAAAACGTCCAATGGAGCATTATTTAGCAAAAACACAGTACTCTTTTACATTAGAGAGTTCCGATCCGAGTGTATTGAGTTTTAATGAGAATGGCGAATGGATAGCGCTTAAGTCAGGAAAAGCTATAATAAAATTTGGCGTTTCTGATCCTAGCAAGAATCCTAAATTTAGTAATGAATTGAAACAATTAGGACTAAGTACCAATTGGAGAATTCAAGAGATTTATATGGAACCCGTTACAGTAACAGTATCTAACACTACGAATGCTATGTATCGTCTTTATAATCCTAATTCTGGCGAACATTTTTATACCGCTGCTCTCGGAGAGAAGAATTATCTATCAGCAGTTGGATGGCATTTTGAAGGAATTGGATGGTATGCCCCTGTAGTTGGTGAGCCGGTATATCGTCTTTATAATCCAAATAACGGAGATCATCATTATACGACTTCAAAAGGGGAACATGATATTCTAGTAACGCTTGGGTGGCGTTCAGAAAATATTGGCTGGCAGTCTGGCGGTACAATTCCAGTTTATCGCCTCTATAACCCTAATGCACTCGGAGCAGGAAGTCATCATTATACGACTTCAAAAGGGGAAGCTGACTATTTGGATAGTATTGGATGGAATTATGAAGGAATAGGCTGGTATGCAGAATAGCCTTTACTACAATACAAAAAACATTAGTAATGACACACTTCCGTTACTAATGTTTTTTTGTATTGTAATTCATTATTTGGAGAATCTTATCCGAAAAACGAGAAATAAAAACATTTATAAAAAGCACAAATAACATTGCACAATTATATTATAAGGATGAGAATTTTCAAGTCATCGCAATCATAACCAATAAAACTCTTAACGCTGAGAGTTTCATTCTTCGAAATCGTTCCCAAGATATTCAAACTGGGCTGTTGACAACTGAGAACAAAGAGATTGAGGAGTATAGTGTATAATCAACTAAAATATCTATGATGAATTGCGAACAGAATGGGCTTATTTAAATAATCTATAACTATATAAAATCATTAAAATACTAAAAAAACTTGGTAGGTATGTCAAACGAATCCAGAGCATCGATATACTATGGATGTATACGGTAGAATTATACAAATAAAACGTGAAAAGAAAAAACTAAAAATTTATGAACAATCGACTTAACATAGTCTAACCCCATGATAATACCGAGATAGAAACATAAAGCACGTTTTTTGCTGATTTTTCCTAAAAATTTTTTCCAGTTATTATTAAAATATCCCTACATACTTCTTTCCGAAAAACTATAATTTTCTTGAAACTTATATAAGATTATGCTATACTACTCATATAGCTAAAATCAGGAGAAAATGATGAGACGCGAGTTATTATTGGAAAAAATTGATCAGCTGAAGGAAATTATGCCTTGGTATGTTTTGGAATATTATCAGTCCAAGTTGTCTGTGCCTTACAGTTTTACAACCTTGTACGAATACTTGAAAGAATACCGTCGTTTTTTTGGGTGGTTACAGGATTCAGATTTGGTCGCTGTTGAACGAATTGCTGACATTCCACTGGATGTTCTGGAACATCTGACCAAGAAAGATATGGAGGCTTTTATTCTTTATCTGCGGGAACGTCCCTTGCTGAACGCCAATACCACGCAGAATGGTGTGTCGCAGACCACCATTAATCGTACCCTCTCGGCACTTTCTAGTCTCTTCAAGTATTTAACCGAAGAAGTGGAAAATGAGCAGGGCGAGCCCTACTTCTACCGCAATGTCATGAAGAAGGTGTCCACCAAGAAGAAGAAGGAAACCTTGGCAGCGCGGGCGGAGAATATCAAGCAAAAGCTCTTTTTGGGCGATGAAACGATGGAGTTCTTGGACTATGTCGATAAAGAATACCAGGTAAAGTTATCCAAACGTGCCCTCTCCTCCTTCCAGAAAAATAAGGAGCGGGATTTGGCGATTCTGGCACTTCTCTTGGCTTCTGGCGTCCGTCTGTCAGAAGCGGTGAATTTGGACCTTCGAGATGTAAACCTCAATATGATGATGATCGAAGTAACCCGTAAGGGTGGTAAGCGGGACTCGGTCAATGTGGCTGGTTTTGCTAAGCCCTATCTGGAAGCCTATATGAGCATCCGTCAGCAACGCTACAAGGCTGAAAAAACGGATACAGCCTTCTTCTTGTCTGAATACCGTGGTCTGCCCAATCGTATCGACGCTTCTTCTATTGAAAAAATGGTGGCTAAGTACTCTGCGGACTTCAAGATACGTGTGACACCCCACAAACTCCGTCACACGCTGGCAACACGGCTCTACGATGCCACCAAGTCGCAAGTTCTGGTCAGTCATCAGCTGGGCCACGCCAATACCCAGGTCACCGACCTCTACACTCATATCGTCAACGATGAGCAGAAAAATGCTCTTGATCAGTTGTGATGTTGCGTAAATTTAATTACGTAAATAAAATGTTAAAAGAGCTGGAATCAAGTCCAGCTCCACTCACTACTCAGGGTTTGTGTCAACATCTCAGCGCAGTGGTTGATTGGCTTTAACAGTCTGGGAGACTGTTAAAGGTGGGAGATAGGATTTGCTTCGCAAATCTCAGCACTTCGTGTTTCACACTCCAAATCCGACCTATACGACTGAAGCGAACAGAGTTCGCCTTATTTCCAACCTCCAACAGTCACTACTCTGACTGTTGGAGCTGTGCGGGGGTGGGGAAACGAACTCCTTTTTATTTGTCGAGTTCTTCCCCACTCCCACTCCTTTTCTACTAAATCTAAATCAATTCTTTCAATTTGTCCTGATTAACTGCTGGGTACTGGTCCAAAAAGGCTGAGAGGGTGCGTAAAACGGCAGGAATATAGCCTATCTGGTCATTCTCCACCTGCAAGACCAAGAGTGGCTCGTGGAGGCTCATTCGGAGCAAGAGCCAGCCATCACCATAAGGCCCGGTCAGGTCAAACCGCACTCCTTCTTCGTTTTCTGGGTTAAAAGCAAAGCCTTCGATGCTGGTTTGGCGGAGGTCAGCGATGACCTGTTCACCCAGTACGCGATAATCTTCTGCTTCTAGTTTGAACCGCACTTCTTGGGTTTCCAGAGGTTGTTTGAGCTGGGCAATCAAGTCGTCCAAGGATTTGCCTTCCGCTTGCAGTTTTGGTAAGAGCATGAGAATCTTAGCCGCTACATAGGTTCCGTCATCAAGGAAGTAATTTTCCTTAAAGGCAGCGTGTCCAGAGGTTTCGATAGCCAACTGGCAATCAACTCCCTCTTGGTTTGCTAAAATAGCACGGTTAATCACGTTGCGATAGCCTGAAATATAGCGAATTTGTTTGCCGCCCAGGCTTTCTATAAAGACCTTAAGGTGTTCAGTTGTTGGGGAATTGGTCACAATGCTGGTTCCTGGATGTTCAGCTAGGACAATCTGGCTGAGAACGGCAATCAGGTTGTTACGATTGAGAATTTCTCCTGACTTGGTAACCAGGGCGGCACGGTCAACGTCGGTATCAAAGATAATGCCTAGGTCTGCACCTTGCTTCAAGACGGCCTGACGAATACTTTCCATAGCTTCCTTGTTATCAGGGTTTGGAACATGGCTTGGGAAGGTTCCGTCTGGGTCTAGGAATTGTGAGCCTGTGGTATCTGCTCCCAATTCTGCCAAAACTTTCTCAGCAAAAAATCCGCCTGCACCGTTTCCAGCATCGACAATGATATTAAGACCTATCAATGGTTTTTCTTGTCCACCACAGGCGGTACGAATTTTACCAACCAAGTCTTGGGCATAAGGCGTAATCAGGTCAGCACTGGTGACACTTCCAAGGGAAAAAGCTGGCAAGTCTTCACTATGCGAGAGGATGAAGTCAATATCTTCGTGCTCCGCTCCGCCATTTTCCGAAAAAATTTTAATGCCGTTGAAGTAATAGGGCAGATGGCTGGCAGTGATCATGACACCAGCGTGGCACTTGAACTGCGGGAACTGGGTGCTCATGAAGAGAGCTGGCGTGGTGGCCATGCCAAAGTCAATCAGCTGAACCCCCAGACGAACGGCTTCTTCTGTAAAGGCTGAAACCAAATCTGGACCGCTGAGACGACTATCTCGACCGATACCGATGGTTAGCTGCCCTTCTTGATAGGCTTGAGCCAGTTCTGGCTTCTGAGTTAGCCAATGAATAAGTCCGCGAGCCACTTCCTTGGTGGCTTGTGGAGTGAGATTGACAGCATATTCGTCTGTAGCGATAGCAATGCCGCGAATATCTGATCCATTTTGCAAGATGTGATGATGGGACATAGTAACCTCCTAATTCAAACTAAATTTAGTATATCATATTTTTGAAGCGGTTTCAAAGCAAAAAAAGCACAGCTTTTACTGTACTTTAGTGATGCTTACAGTTGTCCCAGCTTCCAATTGACTTTCCACGGAAATAGCTAGTTCCAACTGATTCAAGACCCGCTTGGTCAGATACAAGCCAAAACCTGTCGCTTTTTGGTGTTCACGGCCATTAAAACCTGTAAAACCTTCGTCAAACAGGCGTGGAATGTCTTCTGCCAGAATTCCAATTCCCGTATCGGAAATGGAAATTCCCTTATTCAGTTCAACGGCTACCTTACCACCAGTCTTATTGTACTTGAGGGCGTTGTCGATGATCTGTGATAGGGCAAAGCTGAGCCACTTTCTGTCGGTTTTCAGTAACCAATTTCCATCGATGGTCACTGAAATGTCTTTTTGCAAGAACTGATTGCGGTATTTTTTGACCAAATCGACCACTACTTCTCTTACTTCCACCTGCTCAAAGCGAAAATCGCTGGCATGGTTAGTCAGTTTGAGGTAGTTGAGGAGATTCGCCATATAATTGTCCAAGCGTAAGAGCTGGTGATTGACATCCTGCTGGTTGAGATTATCAGTCTGGCTCATCAAAGACAGGGCAGCCAAAGGCACTTTCATCTGATGGGACCACATTTTGACCATGGCTTGCAGGTCCTCTTCTCGTGACTTATAGTCCAAGAGCTGCTCCCGCGTCGCCTCCTTCTCCGCTTCAATCAAGTTGAGATAGGCAAGGTCCACAGGCTTATTAAGCAGGGGCAGAGCTTCTTCATGGACATAGTCTTCCAAGGCTCTCAGGCGGTTGCGAAACTTCCAGAAAAGCCCTGCAGTCAGTAGGATCAAGAGGGTTAGGGACAATAGCAGAGCGTTTTGCAGGAATTCGGAGGGCAGTTTGTAAAGATAAAAGAGCAAGATAAAACTGCCAGCCAAGACCAGATAAGCAAAATAAAAACTACGGTATTCTCGGATAAATTTTGCTATCATTTGACCAGGTACCCCACGCCACGAACAGTATGAATACGGTCAAAACCAACTTCACTCACCTTCTTACGCAGTCTAGTCATGTTCACATTGAGGGTATTCTGGTCGATAAATTCTTCATTCTCCCAGAGTTTTTCCAAGAGTTCTTCCTTACTGACAATCTGCCCTTGTCGTTCTAGTAAGGCGGACAAAATTTTGGTTTCAGTAGGTGAAAGCTGAACCTGTTCCGATTCGCTTGAAAAACGCCCATCCAAACTAAGCTGGAACTGGTCGATCGACAAGTCAGTTGTTTTGCTGAATTGATTGACTCGACGCAGGAAGGCACCGATTTTGGCATCTAAAATTCCCAGTGAAAAAGGCTTAGAAACAAAATCATCGCCTCCCATGTTCATAGCCATGACCGCATTCATCTCGTCATCGCTAGAGGAGATAAAGATAATGGGCATGGTCATGGTTTTACGGATCTCTGTCGTCCAGTAAAAACCGTTGTAATAGGGTAGGCTAATGTCCATCAGCACCAAGTCTGGTTTGATTTCTGCCACTTCCTGACTGACAGCTCGGAAATTCTGCACACTTTCTACCTGATAAGATTTGCCCAAATGTTGCTTTAAGAGTTGGACAATCATCTCATCATCTTCAACAATATAAATCTTTTCTTTTTTCATCATTTTCATTCTGCAAAAGCCAGGACACAGGTCTTGGCTTTCTATATACTTCCGTTTCTCATTTTTAGACTTGTCAAAATCAATTTATCATCTTCAATACTGACGATCACCCTGTAATTTCCGATACGATAGCGCCATTGGCCAGAACGATTGGAAGTTAAGGCTTTTCCGTATTGTCTGGGTTTGTCAGTCACATGACTGGACAGGTAGTTGGTAATCTGCTTTTGAGTAAATTTATCCAGCTTTTTCAACTGTTTGATAAAACGACTGGTTGGTACGAGTTTATAACAGGTCTTCATCCGTCAACCCCAACTCTTCCAACATTTCCTCCCAGCTAATCGGTTCAAGTCCATTCGCCAAGTCAGCCTCGTATTCTGCCAGAGCAATGTCTGCCACACGCGCATCATACTCATCTTCAAGGGCTTCAAGGGTTTTAGTCCGAATGAGTTCTGACAAACTCACGCCTTCAAACTTTGCCATAGCCTGCATAAAAAGCTTGTCCTGCTCAGAAACTTTCAATGTAATAGCTGCCATTTTCTCACCTCTTCTAGTATTCCGTTGGTATTACCATTGTAACACCACTTCCCTAAAAAAGCAAGGGAGTGGGACAGAACTTGAAAAATAAAAAAAGTTCGTCGTCCCACCCCCGCACAGTTGATTAGGTCAGATTTGGAGTGTAAACACGAACAAATCTGCCAATCAACCACTGCGCTGAGATGTTAGCACGAGGCTCTGAGAAGTGGTGCTGGGCTTTAGCCCATCCGATTGCTATCGTTCAATAATACGATAATAGGTTCGACTGGTCCACTTGTAGATGACAAAGTAAATCAGGACAACTGCCAACAATGTAATTCCACTAACCGTGTAAATCATGCTGGAAGAAACCACACCGAACATCATCAACATTTGTTTGAGCATGACCAGGGCAACGACAAAGTGCAGGGTCGCCATAACCAGTGGCATAAAGAAGACCAAAAGCGTTTGAGAGTTGATGGTTTTCTTAACAGCCTGCTGGCTCATACCCACTTCCTGTAAAATCTTGTAGGATTTCTTGTCCTCATGCCCTTCCGAATACTGCTTGTAGTAGATAATCAAGGCAGCACCTAGCAAGAAACTAATACCCAACAAGAAACCTGTGAAGAGGAAACCACCTGTGAAGCCCATGATCATATTGGTAAAGTCTGTTTTCTGCATGACGTATCCAAAAGATTCTCCATTAGCATCACTGATATTATAGGCATCGCCTGCCTGCTCACCAAGAGTGGCCACTTCCTCATTGGTCATATCAGTAAAGACACGGTAGTCCAGACTAACCTGATAGCCTTGCGGATTATTTGACTCATAGTAACTGCGAATGGTTTCCAAGACACTATCATCACTGACCACCATGACGGCAGCATTGAGCGTATTGGTGATGTCTGGGAAAATAGCTGTATCAAGATTGGCTACGTTCTCAAAGCTACTATCACCCAAAGTGACTTTCTCTAGCGAAGGCTTTTCACTCGGACGCATAAAGGCAACTTGATTGGCAGCCAGCTCTGGCAGGTCATTGCCCAACTTCCTGAAATCATCTTGGGTGATGAAGTAGGTAAAGGCCATCTTGCTAAAGTCTGGATTAGCAATGGTTTCTGGACTGATTACTATCTCACTACCACCATCATAGACCAGACCAGCTTGGTAGGTCATATAGGTCAGGCTATCTTCCGCTTTTTCTGGAAAATGGCTGAGCACCGATTGCTGAAAGGCCATTTCACCCTGACTCCTATCCGCAACAGGATAGGTAATGGATGTTTCCTTTGGATAAAGTCCACTAGTCATATTTGCCATACCTGTATAGAGGGATGTCGTTGTCGCAATGGTCACAAAGGCCATGACCGCAAGCAATGTGATATTGGCCAAGCCTGTTGCGTGCTGCTTCATCCGAAAAATCATCTGCGATGTAGTAATGAAATGCTCTGGCGTGTAGAAATAGCGTTTGTTTTTCCGCTGAGCCTTCAAATACCAAGTCATAAAGCTTATGTAGAACAAGTAGGTCCCCGCAATGACAAAGAGCACAGCGATAAAGAAACGATAGATGACAGCCAGACCTGCCGATTGAGACGAAAGTGACAGGTAGTATCCAACACCTAGGCTAAGGACACCGAGAGCAGCCAAGAGGAGATTCCCACGCGGCTCCTTCTCACCCTTTTCACTAGCTCGGAACAAAATCAGCGGACTGGTCTTGCCAATAGTCCGAATAGCCAGTAATTCCAAGATAAAGAAGATGCCTGCAAAGAGAAAGGCGGTCATGGCAAATGCCAGAGGTGAAATACTAAAGTGTAAGTCACTATAATTGGTCAGATTCACAAAAATCAAGTAGAGAACATTGGCAAATACACCTGCTAATGCAGAACCCAGCACAATGACCAAGAGGAAGATGAAAAACAACTCAATGCTGGCAACCAGGGCCACCTTCTTCTTGTTCATCCCCAGCATATTGTAGAGACCGAACTCTCTAGTCCGTTGTTGCATGAGGAAATTAAAGCTATATATTTCCATAATCAGCGAGAAAATGGTCAATACAACAACACCCAGCCCAATAGAGACTGCCCCTGTTCCCATGGTTTTCATGACTGGACTGAGCATGAGCAAGAACATAGAACAAATCAAGGTAAAGAGGACCAGACTGGCTAAAACAAAAGGAGCAAAGACACCCATGGATTTTCGGATATTTTGTCCAGCAAGTTTGAGGTAAAACATCTACTCACCCCCTAAAAGTGCAGACATATTGAGCGAAATTTCCTTGGCAAAGTCCTGATTGCTCTTACCTGCCTTGTATAACTGATGGAAAATCCGACCATCTTTGATGAAGAGGACGCGTTTGGCATGGCTGGCTGCGTTGGCTGAGTGGGTCACCATGAGAATGGTTTGTCCATCTAGGTTGATGTCTTCAAACAAATTCAGCAAGTCTTCCGAATTGCGGTAATCTAGGGCAGCTGTCGGTTCGTCCGCTAGGACAATTTGTGGCTGGGTAATCAAACTACGGGCAATGGCCACGCGCTGCTTTTGTCCACCAGATAGTTCAAAAGGACGTTTTTTCAGCAAATCTTGAATCCGCAGTTTTGGTGCCAAAACTTTCAAACGTTTTTCCATTTCCTCATGGCTGGTACGGGCCAATACCAGAGGTAAAAAGATATTGTCTTGGATGGACAGGGTGTCCAAGAGATTAAAATCTTGGAAGACAAAGCCTAGGTTACGCAAACGGAAATCCGCCAGCCTGCTTTCCTTGATTTTCGTAATATCCTGATTGTTCAAGATAACAGAGCCCCTCGTCGGCTTATCCAGGGTTGCTAGAATGTTGAGCAAAGTCGTCTTACCAGAGCCACTTTCCCCCATGATAGCGATAAACTCGCCCTCTTCTACCTTAAAATCCACATCTTGCAAGGCACGAGTTTCCTCTTTTGAAAAGCGCGTGCGGTAAACTTTTTCTAAATGATTGATTTCTAATAACATATAAACTCCTAATTGTTTTCTTTGGATAAATCAACTGTATCAAGTAATGCTTGATAGTTGATTCGGTCTGATTCAGCAATATTATTTTCTAAATCTACCTTATAATAACCATCCTGGACACCGATGGCCCAGTCATTGCTAGTGGTTATATAGAGATTATTCAAGGACACTGTCTTTTTCACCGTCCCTTCTTCTTTGACAACTGGCCATTCCATAAACTGAACTTCTGTTCCTTGAATACTATCTTCGGCAACTTCCTGTTTGCTAACGGCATAGTCTTTTCCCTTGTAATGGAAAGTTTGATAGCCCACATCAAAGCTAAGGCTTGCTGAAGAGGAAGAACAAGCGGTTAGCATTATACTGCCCAAAGCCAGCATGCCAAATACTTTCTTTTTCATAGTTTCCTCCCTCTAGTATGCCATAAATCTTATACTTTGCAAATCATGGGCGAGCTCTTCTAAGAATACGGCTTGTTCCAAGAGTTCAGCTTTCTCTTTTTCTGAGAATGCCTTTTCTTCGATTCTCTTTGCTTGAAAAAATTTGAATGACATGTTTTTTTCCTTCTTTCTGTTTCTTATGAGTCTATTATAGAAAATATTCCTCCTGTACTCTCTTACAGTTCTGACTAAGAAACTTACAGCTTTGTAAGGAAAGCAAAAAAAGACACCATTTCTGGCATCTTTCAATCTAGGCTATTTTGTCTCCCCGATAAAGGCAATCATGTCGTCTAATTCCTCCTTGCTTTCCGTCACAAGGAGATAGGCATCATTCCCTTGCAGTTCTGCAAAGGCATCTGGCATCCGTTTGACGGTCTTAATCTTGCCGGCAAATCGTTGATGAATATCATCTGCTGAGTGAACATATTCGGTCGTATCTCGGCGAGTTGCTACCAAGCAGTATTGAGGTTCAAATCTACGCTCTTCAACTGTTCCACCTGTCACTACATTGGCATAATCACGGAAAAGATCAATAGAGTGCGCATAGTTGTATGCTTCTACAGTGAAACCGCCTGCCATACGGTTATTGTATTCAATAGCAATATAATCTTTACCATCCTTAAAAAATTCAATATGGAAGAAACGCTCTTTCATACCGAAGGCTTTGATAATCGCACGACCATATTTTACTAATTTTGGATCTAGTTCTTTCTCGATGAAGTAAGCATTGTCCTTTCTAGACAACATTAGCTCCAGAGGAGTATGAACATAGGTTAAACCTGTTTCGAAAACAACATTTCCCTTGCTATCCACCAATCCATCATAGGTTGTGATAATGCTTGAGTTGACAAATTTCTCAAAGAAATAGGCTGTTTGTCCATCCCAGGATTCTTTAAAGGTTTCCAAGTCAGCTTTTTTGGTTAATTTAAAGGTACCTGATGCTCCAACACCATTGTCAGGCTTGGCAATCATTGGGAAGCCAATTGTTTTCACGGCCTTTTCAATATCTTTTTCTGCTTTGACAACCATACCTGGAACTACAGGAACTCCTGCTTTGGAGAAATATTTCTTCATCTCAGACTTGAATTTTGTCTTCTTCAGGTGTTTTGGTTTGGCTCCGAAGATATTAAATTGTTCACGGAGTGCGGCGTCATTTTCCAACCAGTGCTCGTTGTGTGATTCCACTCGGTCGATTGGACCATGCTTGTAGATAAGAAAGGCTGCTGCACGCTTGACTTCATCCAAGTTTTCAAGATTTTCAACACGGAAGTATTCTGTTAAGGCATTACGAAGTTCTTCAGGCAATTGATCGTACGGTTCTTGCCCGATACCTAGAACCGTAACGCCTTCTTTTTTAGCCAATTCAATGGTGAATGGTTGAAAATTTTCTGGATAAAAAGGTGAAATAACGAGATAATTCATAGGTAGTCCTTTCTAGCTTATAGTCCGATAGAATGAAGGAAGAATGGCATTTGCTTTCTCCACCACACCCAGTCGTGGGCCACATCTGTACCCCATGTATCAAACCAAGCTGGGATATTCTTCTCTTCAAAGGCACGTTTTAGGTTGTAGAATGAGTCCAGACCGTCTTGTTCCCAATCGCCCAAACCTGTGCAGACGATAATATCAGCTTGACGATATTTGTCAATAAACCAGCCGTCGTTTTGGTTCCAAATGTAATCTGATGGTGAGTTTTGATAAACAGCATCGTCATTGCCATAGTCTTGATTGTTGTTGAAGAAACGAGCATCATAGACACCAGAAAGGGCGATGACTTTTGTGAAAACATCTGGATGCTGGAGGAAGAAATTCAGCGCGTGGTAGGCACCCATCGAGCAACCAGTCGTCATCATCCCATCGAACCAGCCTGTTTTATGTTTGATAAATGGAATCGCTTCTTCAATCACATAGCGTTCGTAGGCGCGGTGTGCTTCTGCTTTGTCATGAATAGACTTCCAGTCCGCCAACCAGCTTTCACTATCGTAACTCGTTAAGGTGAAAAATTGAACATGACCAGCTTCAATAGAGCCACGACAAGCTTCAATCATACCAAAATCAGCATATTCATTATAAGAACCGCCAGATGAGGCAAAGACAACAACAGGAATCCCTGCGTGACCATAACGATTTAGATTCATTTCTCGGCCAAGATTACCTGACCAATGACTTAAAAATTCAACGTGCATAGTAAAGCCTCCTATTTAAATATTTTTGTTTTATGACCAATGTTCGCTTAGGAATCGTAGGCAAGCTGGCAAATAGAGCGCCCAAGCCTCCTCATTGTGAACAGCTCCCGAAACAACTTCTAAGGTTATGTTGTCCAATTTAACACCGCCAGCAATCAACTGTCGATAATAGCTTAAAGACGAATTAATATAGGCTTGTTTGATATTGCCAGCCATGAGCGTTTTATCTGTATCATCTGCTTCTTCTGTCCCAACATAGATGTAGACACGTTGATCTGAATCTAATTGTTGACGTTCAATATAACGGTCGAAAGCATCTTGATGAAGCCAGTTGGCAGATGAAAAGACACCCAGACAGCCAATCTGGTTCTGATAAGCCAATCCCATAAACTGGGTGATATTGCCTCCCAACGATGAGCCAATCATTGCAGTGTGAACTTTATCAGATTTTGTCCGGTATTCTTGATCAATAAATGGTTTGACGACATCCATCACAAATTCAGCATACAAGGTTCCCTTACCACCGAACTGCACCCCAGGAATCCCCATCTCACTAAACTTCCAAGCAGCGTATTCATGCATGCGATCAGCACCATCATTATCAATAGCCACTACGATCATTTTTGCAATGTCTGGATTACGCTTAATAGTTGGGATGACTTTCCATGAATGACCTGAAAAAGCTTCCTTACTGTAGAGTACATTCTGCCCATCGTGGAAATAGACAACGGGATAGGTCTCTTCTGTATTTTCAGCATATCCTTTCGGCAATAAAACACGGACTCGACGTTTTCTTCCTGTAAATGGTACATCTAATTCATGAGTTCTCATGTCCAAATAAAAGTAAGACTTATTCATATCTATCTCTTCCTTACGTATTTTAAGTATTATATCATAGTTTTTTTGGAATATTCAGAAAATTTAGTTATTTATTTGCAATTTTCGGATTTTCCGAACATAGTTAGTTAATGTCACAGAATTTTCTCATACATTTGGCGGTAATGAGCCAATTCTTTTTCTTCTTGTTGTGTGATGTCTTCAAAAATATCTAGCAAAATGGTACCTTTATCTCGTTTCCAGGTTGCCACAAATCGCCCTTTATAAAATACAACAGGTTTGACAATACCCGTCAAAGTATAGATATTACGGATGTATTTAGGATTAAAAAAGAGATTAGCTTTCTTTTCATAGCCTAGCAAAAGTTGATCAAATCCTGCAACGAAAAGGCAGTCAGGCAGTTCTGCTTCTTCTAATTCTCCCAGATAAAAACGTTCTTCCCCTGCTACCTCAACCGTTTTCAGGTCTAATTGCTTCATCCATTTTAGGACCGTAGATTTATTTTCCTTGAAATAGTAACGGGCATCGGCTAGGCTGACAGGGCCAAAACCTGCAAAATACCGTCGAGCGATTTCCAGCTCTGCTTTTTCCCGAGAAAGTGGCTGAAAGTCTGTCAGACGGTGAAAACGCTTGGCACCGTACTCTTGATAGACTTCCCCACGCTCGACCATGTAACGAAAGAGGCCGCCCCAGGCGTTAAAGACCAGCTTCTCCTCTTCTTGTGTCATCTTTTCCCCACGGCAAAGGACCTTGAGAGCCTCACGAGTCATAGGACCTTGTTCAAGGGCTTCTAAAATCAGCTGGTGGTACTTCTGCTTGGTCTGAGGGCTAAACCCGTCCCGTCCTTCTGTTTTTAAGTATTCGGTGCTGGCCAGCCGCCCCTCGTGGATATAGAGGGGAATTTCCGACTTGAGATAGGCATGGACCGTTCGCCGAATGGACCACTGGCGTGTCAACTCCTCCTGCCAGCTACCCTCATGAAAATCCTCCGCTGTCATACGGTTGCGAAATCCAATATGAACATAGGGCTGAAACTGAGCCTGCAAACCATTGAGATTTTGGCAGATTTGCTGAACAGACTGGGGTTTTAACAGACCTTGTTTCTGTAGAATAATTCCCTTCCAAGTATCGTGGTGCATCGTATTTCTCCTCCGCTTTTCTAATCCCAGTATAACACAAAAGACACCCGAAGGTGTCTGGAGATAGCTAATTATCTTAGTAAGTCAAAAACTCTTCCAAGTCCTTGAGGGAACGCTCTGCTATTGCCTCATAACGCTCCTTCTTGTCGCGGATACGCGGTCCATCCAGCTCCTTGATGATACCAAAGTTGACATTCATGGGCTGGAAGTGCTTGCTTTCGGTGTGGGTGATGTAGAATGGCAGAGCTCCAATGGCTGTGGTCTGTGGGAAAATGACTGGGTCTTCGCCACGGAAGCGGCGAACAGCGTTGATACCGGCCACTAAGCCAGAGGCGGCAGACTCGACATAGCCTTCTACTCCTGTCATTTGACCTGCAAAGAAAAGATTTGGATTTTTCTTGGTCGCAAAGGTCTGTTCCAATAAGTTTGGCGAATCCATGTAGGAATTGCGGTGCATTACGCCGTAGCGGACAAACTCCGCATTTTCAAGTCCTGGAATCATCTGGAAGACCCGCTTCTGCTCCCCCCACTTAAGATGAGTTTGGAAACCGACAATGTTATAAAGGCTACCTGCTGCGTTATCCTGACGAAGCTGGACCACTGCGTAAGGTGTCTTGTATTCGCCATCACGTGGTCCCTTGTAATCTTCTGGATATTCTAGACCAACTGGCTTCATTGGGCCATATAACATGGTTTTAATGCCACGTTTGGCCATGACCTCAATGGGCATACAGCCTTCAAAGTATTTTTCTTTTTCAAAGGAGTTAAGCGGTGCTTCCTCGGCTGAAATCAATGCCTCATAGAAAGCGGTGAACTGCTCCTTGTTCATCGGTGCATTGAGATAGGCAGCCTCTCCCTTGTCGTAACGGGACTTGAGATAAACCAAGTCCATGTTAATGGTCGAGCTGTCCACAATCGGTGCTGCCGCATCGTAGAAGTAAAAACCGTCGCCACCGTTGAGGGCGTGAATCTTCTCCGCCAAGGCGTCAGATGTCAATGGTCCCGTCGCGATAACTGTAATAGCATCTTCAGGAATATCTGTAATCTCGCCACGAATGACCTCAATTAGCGGGTGGTTGTGAATTTCATCTGTGACCGCTTGAGAGAAATTTTCACGGTCCATGGCCATAGCACCGCCAGCAGGCACACGGTGAGCCTCACCAGCTCGCATGATAATAGAATCCAAACGACGCATTTCTTCCTTGAGCAGACCAACAGCGTTGGTCAAACTATCGCCGCGGAATGAGTTGGAACAAACCAACTCAGCAAACTTGTCCGTCTTGTGCTGAGGGGTCGGTTTGACACCTCGCATCTCGTAAAGTTTGACAGGAATGCCACGTTTGGCAATCTGATAAGCAGCTTCTGAGCCAGCCAAGCCAGCTCCGATAACATTAATGTGGGTTTGAGACATGAAACTAATACCTCTAGCCAGAAGATCTGGCTACTGTTTGGGAATACCCCAAAACAGAACCTTTCTAAATTTTATACCTATCTAGTATACCAGAAAATGGCTAGAAAAGACAAAACTACCATCATTGAAATGAAAGTAGCTCCGATTTTTTACATAATATATTTTATGTATATCATTTGTTATTCTATAGCTTATTTACAATAGCTCCGCTATATCTCCAACAACCTCAAAGTTCCAACCAAGTCCCCTATAAGAGTCGATTTCTTCCTGACTATACGGGAAAGTATTCAGCAAAATGGAATCCATTCCCAATTCATGAGCAATAGCTATATCGGATGTCAAATCATTACCAATCATAACCGTTTCCTCAACATCAAGATTGTTTTCCTCTAAAACCAGTTGAAGAAATGCTGGTTCAGGCTTCTTCATCTTAAAGTCGGAAGAGATATAAATTTTTTCCATCAAATCAGCACAACCTGTCTGTTCAATTTCTGCCTGAGTAAAAATTCGTTGAGCATTGGAGAGAATAAATAATCGCGCTTCTCTATCCTTTAATGTCTGTAGACTAGTTAGGGTATTTTCATAAGCCTCTAACTTTTCACGTGAAAGTACGCGGAAAATCGCGGCTACTACTTGCCCAAAAGTCTCTAAATCAGTCGGTTTATTGGTACTTTGGTTTTCATTTGGTGCATCCGTTAATAGGCGAATGAAGATTGTTTCTAAATCAATTTCGACATACTGATAACTCACTGTTTCCGCGAGAGATTTCTCTGCCTCTTCTACAAAACGATGATAGGCATTTTTCAACTGGCGTGGTCGATAGGAACAACCAAAAGCATTGTAAATCTGCGTTAGCTGATTCCAGACCTCTAGTTTATTTTCATCTGTACGAATATCAACCAATGTACCATAAAAATCGAAGATATAGTTTTTGTAACTTTTCATGTCTTTCTCCTAATCTTTAGACAGCATTTTTTATATTATACCCCACAACGAAAACGTTTGCAACAATAGAACGAAAAAACCTACCACATTAAGTGATAGGTTTTTATTTTGATTGGAAACTCTATTATTTAAGAGTAACAATTGCACAACCTGTTAAATGTGCAGTATCAAGGGGTTTGAGTTCATAAATTTGAAGTTTGGCAGGAATTTTGGCATAAAATTGAATCCAATCCTGCACTTTTTATATTTTGTGTGATTTCTTCAGAAACTGTTTTATCTAAAGCATTAAACCAATGACTATATGTGTTCAAAGTTGTTGATTTATCAGCATGTCCCATTCGTCTTGCCACATATAAAATATCTTTTTTCAAAACATTTATTAGATAAGAAGCATGACTATGTCTAAGACCTTTCCCTGTTATAACAGGCACTCCTACTTGCTGCGCTTTACGTTTGATGATACGACAAATGGTTGATTTACAAAAAGGATCTCCAAATCTTGAAATGATAAAATCTGTATCTTGATTTGCAAACTGATTTTTTCGCCAAACTTGAAGTACTTCAATAGTTATATCATCCAATTCAATAAGTCGTTCACCTGCTGGAGTCTTTGTTTGGTCTTTACGATACCAATTTCCATTTTCATCTTTCTCCAAGGTTGTATGTACCTTTAGAAATTTTTTATCAAAATCAATATCCTCCCAACATAAAGATAAACCTTCGCTCACTCGTACACCTGTCATATAATATAACCAGATGGCAGTAAATCGTTGCAATTCTTCATAATCATGTAAGTCAAATGATTTGATAAATGTCTGAAACTCCGCATAGGTCCAAAATGGAGTTTCTGGATGTTTACCTCTAGGATTATCTAATGCTTTACAAGGCATATTTGAAATATAGCCAAGTCTTTCTGCATAACCCATACAAGCTTTAAACCTTGACCATAAATTTTTCGCATAGTTTTCAGAATAATTTTCTATGATATGCAATCTAAAAGCCTCGCAATCTCTAGGAGTTATTGCTTTTAATGGCTTTGAACCAAAATATTGAATAAAAAGTTTATGATGAGGAAGAGCCGTCTTATATGTCACAGACTGAACTTTTTGCTTATATGCTCTTAAATAAATTGTGTTCATATAGTTTTCAAAAGTCATATTGTAATTTTCTAAACTGACTTTGTTGGCAAATTCATATTTTATACGAACTAATTCGTCATATGCTTCTTTCATCGTTTCAAAAGTTTTACCATATTGATTTTTTCTAGCTTTCTTTTGTACCCTTTTGCCAGTTACTGGGTCGATTCCAAGATCAATCTGATAAAATATCTTTCCCTTATTATCACAATAAACACCTTTGTATTTTTTACTACTTTTTGTTGCCATTTGGATTCTCACTTTCTAAATGTTATTTAGATAGTGGAATCCCTATTAATTGTTCCACAATTTCTGCTGGTGCGATACCTAGTCTTCGATTGTCAAAGGGCGATTTACTTAATTGTACCGCATTATGGTCAACTTTGCGAGCTTCTTCAAACTTTTTTACAGCAATTCTTTTAGCTTCACGAATAATGTCTCTAGAGGTATGTTCAGGAAATCCTAAGTTCATTAAATCTTTATATGTAGCAGTTCTCATACACTTTCCTCCTTCAAATCACTAAGTTTTTTTTACACGCTAGATGGGATTTGAATGGTTAGTTCAATCATGGGAATTTCACCCGCTGTCCTTTTACGATGGCAGCCTGAACGGTCAGAAGTATCATTGTCATTATTTGTGTCATGGCAGATAGGTTACCATCCTATTTTTGAATAAATAATTTTCGCTCATTTCTTGGCGCATTACATTCTATTGCTCAACAAATAAATAAAGTCCCACCTAGAATTATTCAATTGTCAATGAACAAATCAGGAGGGACTATTTTAAATTATTCTTTATTCGGTGGGGAAAGTCAGTTAGCCCCAACAAATAATCAGTACTAACGTTATATAGATTTGAAAGTTTTATTATTACATCTGCCGATAAAATACGTTCTCCTCTCTCAATTTTTGCATAAGCAGAGTGAGTAAACGAAAGTTTTTCGGCAACGTATTTTTGAGTGAAATCATTATCTTCTCTCAAATCCCTTAAACGTCGGTACATCAATCTTTCTCCTAAGGAAAAGTATAGAGGATAACTAGGAGAAATTTGATATATTGTCCTAATTGGACAATAGAAATAAAACTCCCAAACCGTTTATTTCTTTACAAATTAGACGGATTGAGAGTAGCTTTACTATATGAATTTTAAGTTTAATCTATGTCAATAATAATATCAAAATATTTTGTATCAACTTCATTTGGAGCGACGTAACTAATATTTCGTTTGGCATTGAATATATCAGATTCTTCCAGTGATGTAGAGAGTCCGCTCCAAGGTTCTAATGCAATAAAAGGACTCTGATTTGTAGTTGACCAAATCACTAAATATGGAAAATCATCAAATGCAATCGAAAGAGTCTTCTGATGATTTTTAGATTTCAAAGTTACCTTTCGTGATGCTAATTGATCCAATGTTATGGCATCGTGCTCAAACAGTTGATAGGACAAGTCCAAGATCTTTTGATTTTCCAAGAATGGACGGCGATCTCGCAGATCAAGTAAGCCAGTTTCTGGAAAACTTCTAGGTACTGTACAAGATTCTACTTTTTCAAATTCTAAATAATAGTCTTCATAACTCTCACCATCCAACAAAGGACAATTAAAACCTGGATGACCCCCAATAAAGTAAGGTAGCTTTCTATGTCCTTCAAGATTTTTCACCCGATATTCAGTTCGGATTGTATTGCCAAATAGTGAGTAGTTAATGGAAAGTTCAAATTCAAATGGGTAATTTTTTACGGTTTCCTCATTTGATGAAATAGAAAATTCCACAGAATTTTCAGTTGTTCTTACATTTTTGAACATCATTTTTCGCACAAGTCCATGCCTTGGAATTGTACCTGTAAATGTCGGTCTTTCTGCAGGTTCATAGATAGCCCAATCATTTCGTAAACTTCCACAAATCGGAAATAGAACTGGTGCTTGACCGCTCCAATAGGTCGGATCTCCTTGCCAAAGATACTCGACACCATCATTGTCTTTTATCGAAGTAATTTGCCCACCTAATTCAGAAAATTGTACTGTTAAGTTCTCATTTTTTAATTCGAACATAAAAACTGCCTCCCTTATATGAAAACAAGGATGCTAACTTGAGCTAGGCATCCTTGTATTATTTTTATTCAATAACCTGTGTTTCTGCTACTTTTTTATACCAATAAGCACTTTTCTTTGGATAGCGTTCTTGGGTCTCAAAGTCAACATAGAACAAACCATATCGTTTCTCATATCCATTTGACCAGGAAAATACATCCATCAAGGACCAAATGAAATAACCTTTAACATTGGCACCATCTGAGATAGCGTCTGAAATCACTTCTAAATGCTTTTTCACATAATCAATTCGACCATCATCATAGACTGTACCATCTACAAATTCATCTTTATAACCTAGACCATTTTCAGTGATGTAGATTTTCTTATAGTTTGGATAGTCATTTTTCACACGCATAATTTGATCATAAAGACCTTGTGGGTAGATAATCCAATCCCAGTCCGTTTTTGGAATATCAACTGGAGACTCTCTACGACCAACTCCTTTGATTTGATACTTAGAACTTCCCTTTTCACCTTTACCATTATGGATAATTTCCGTTTCTCCATCATGAGCTCTCATCCAATCACTCATATAGTAATTGATGCCCAAGAAGTCGTTCAAATCTTTGGCAGCATCTAAGGCCGCGAAGTCTTCATCACGAAGGTCTAATTCCCCACCATTTACTTTCAGAATATGGCGAACACCTTCAAGTGTTTTTTCAGAATAGTAACCCAAGTATGTTGCATCTAGGATAAATTTATTGTGAATAATATCTTCAAGTTCCGCTGCACGGACATCGTCTGGATTAGTTGGATCATAAGGATATTTCGTTGGCAATGCATGTACAACACCAATTTCTCCGCTATAACCAGCATCCTTATAGAGCTTAACTGTCTTGGCATGTGAAACCATCATATTGTGATGAGATTGGAATACTTTAGCTAAATCATACTGAATACCTGGTGGGAACTTCCCAACAAGATACTGACCGTCACCAATTGGGCCGATTTCATTAAAGGTCGTCCAGTAATTAACTTCAGGGAATTCTTTGAAGCAAAACGCTGCATAATTGACAAAGTGTTCAATGTTATCTCGATTCAGAAAGTCACCATTAGAATGTAGCGTTTCTGGTGTATCAAAATGGTGAAGCGTTACAAATGGTTCTACGTGACGTTTATGGCATTCCGCAAATAATTTATGGTAAAACTCTACTCCCTTTGGATTCACTTCTCCAAAGCCTGTTGGGAAGATACGAGACCAAGCAATTGAAATACGAATGCCGTTTACCCCAAATTGTTCACTTAGTTCTAAATCAACGGGATAACGATTATAAAAATCAGAAGCTGGTTCCGCAGTGTACCAGTAATTATCCTCTAGATACTTATCCCATGCAACACGACCTTTTCCATCTGTCTTTGTGGCACCCTCTGCTTGATATGCAGCAGTTGCTCCACCAAATATAAAATCTTTTGGTAATGTTTTAACCATATGCCTACCTTCTTCTATATAAAACTAAAGTCTTTTGGTTTGCTTTTAGTACTAGGCAACGAGATGCAGGCTGTACTAGAGTACGGCAAAGTGAGTTAACGAAGTAATAAAAGATAAACCAAATGACGATAAAAGGGGGAGGAGTTGGAGATTATAACTCCCTCCCCTTTTGATTAAGAACCTGTATTCACAAGTGAAGTGCTTGTATATAAGAGATAGTTTTTCGCTAATCAAGGCAGTTTTTTGAGGGAATACTGACTGTATTTTGAAAAAAACTAACGATGAGTAGCTGAAAAACTAGCCTTAGATGGAAGTGCTGAACTGTGAATACAGGTTCTAGAACTGTTGTTTGACAAAGTCAAGAGCACCTTGACCATCACGAGTGAGTTTAATGTATTGAGCTCCTTCAGTTTTGGCGAGTTTAATGCCCAATGCATCGGTTTCTTGTTTTATATCATCGTAGTTTGATGCCACCTGAGGTGCAAGGATTACTAATTGATACTCAGGCAAAATTTCACGGTGAGCACCATAGCTTCCTGCTGTTGCTTTGACTGGAACACCGTATTCTTTTGCAGCTTTAGTTAAAGCGTTGGCAAGTAATCCACTTGTACCGCCTCCCGCACAAAGTACCAGAACATTTGTTTGTTCAGAAATTTCGGTATCGACTGCTGCTTTTTCAAGAATAGCATCTGCTTTGGCAGTATTAAAGTTAGCTGCCACTTTCTCTTTTAAGCTATTTTCAACTTTCCCTGATTGTTCCTCAGCAAGAATTTGCTCATCATAAACTTTCAAGAATGGATAATAGATAAGTACATCGACAACAACCAACAAGATAGCTAGTGCAAAGGCGAGTGGAGCAAAGTTTGTTCCCATGACAATCCCCAATGGTCCTGGAGTTGTCCATGGCAAGTTAACGCTGAAACTGTTCATTTTTAGCGTATCAACAAAGAATTTGAAAATCCATACGTTAGCAATTGGTGCTAAAATAAATGGAACAAAGAATACTGGGTTAAGTACAAGTGGTGCACCGAACAAGATTGGTTCGTTTACACCAAAGAATGTTGGAACAACTGAAGCACGTCCAATTGCTTTGTTTCGTTTAGACTTAGTCAACCACATAAACATGAATGGCACAACCAAGGTAGCACCAGTACCACCCATTGTCACGATAAACATTTGAGTACCTGAAGTCAGGATTTTATCCGCGTGTTGACCCGCCTGTAGAAGCTGGAAGTTGGTTTCAATATTAGCATAAGTAATGGCTGCAATTGCTGGCTCAACAATTGATGGACCATGAATCCCTACAAACCAGAACAAGGCATAGGCACCAAAGATAATGGTAATACCCACATAACCATCTGCGGCTGTAAATAATGGCTCAAATAATTTCAGAATAGCCTCAGCAACGTTTGTTCCAAGGAATTGACGTGTTACAAGATCGATTCCATACAAGACAAAGATAGACAATGCATATGGAATCACATCTTTAAATGCCTGGGATACGTTCGGTGGAACTTCATCTGGCATACGAATGGTGACATTGTTTTTCACACAGACCTTATAGATATTAACCGTAATGAAGGCTGCTAGAAAGGCTGTCAAAAGACCCTTAGTTCCCATGTAACCATTGGCAAACCCACCTTCAATACCATCAGAAGCCAGTAATAGGAAACCTGAAATTGAGGCAATCATGGTTGAAATGAAGTTGATTTGATTTGTTTTTGGTAATTGGCGGTTAAAAGCATCTGTCAAAGATTTTGCGGTCGTTCCTGCAACTAGGACAGCTACAATCCCCATTGTGTAACCGTAAGGTTTCATGATAGCCGCAACCGCTTCATCAGACCAAGTAAATCCAAAGATATTAGGCACGAAAGCCACCAATAGGAAGATACTTGAGAACAAAATAACTGGCATGGCTGCGATAAAACCATCACGGATAGCCCTTAAATAAGGGTTTCTCGAAATCTTTTCAAAGAAAGGCTTCCCTTTCTCAATGAATTCAATTAATTTATTCATTACTTATCACCTCGTTTATAAAGTTCAATCATATGACTCATCATGTCTTTCAGTAACAATGTTGTCATGAGATGGTCTTGACCATGCATGAGCGTCACACTAAAGGCTAAATCCTCACCAGCCGCTTCTTTTTGCAACAAGCTAGTCTGAGCATGATGGGCTTCAACAATACAAGCATTGGCGGCTTCAACTAGTTCCTCTGCTTTTGCATAATCACCTTTTTGAGCAGCAGCCAGTGCCTCCATCAATCGAGAACGTGCATCTCCAGCGAACGCAACAATCTCAAAACCTAATAACGTAATTTCTTCTCTGTTCATAATATGAACCTCCTTTTAAAATTGAATTGATTTACAATAACCGTTGAATATGCAATACAATATAGAACCTTTCACTGTCATTTACAGGTTCATCAACCAATGATGTAATCATCTCAAAAATCTGACTACCTATTTGGTAAGCTCTTGGATTCTGGAGCTTGATATACTGTTCCAAACTAGCAATCGATTCATTTGACTGATGGGATCTATCTAAGTAATTCAGAAAATAGGACAGATGAATCATAAAGCGATCATAAAAATTGCTATTTTCTTTTGAGCGTTTAATCCCGTTCTCCGTCAAGATTTGTTCAACCTCTGCTATAATTTTTTTGCTGATGTCCTGTTCTTCACTTGTGGAATGAATGGTTTCACCCTTTGCATTAATTAAGTGAAGTGCAATTCTACCAATCTCATCATTCGGAAGCTCTTTTAGCAACTTTTCACGAAACATAGCTAAGGCTTCACGCGCCATTTTATATTCCAATGGATATTCGGCTAAAATATTGGGTAACTTACTTTCTTGATAAGTATTCTTTAAAACCGCCTGATATGCACAATAGATATGATCTGTCAGTGTCACATAGAGATATTCTTGTACAGGGTAATGATACGTTGCTACGAGATGATTGATAACCGTGTAGGTTGCTGAAATAAAATCTAAGGGAATATCTTTTAATAAGGTTAGAAAGTTTTCCTTGGCCTCATCATTTTTTAGCGAAAAGATATTTTCTATCTTATCCTGAACAATTAGATCTCCCTTTTTCTTTTGAAAGGTTATACCTAATCCCATCACGACTGCCTGTTCCCCGTGGTCATTTTTCACCAGAGCAGCGTTATTATTTAGTGACTGTATAATCCTAAACATAAATCCCTCCTATATTTTTAAGCAAAAAAAGACTACAAACAAACCGAGAATATTCTACTCTCAAATCCATTTGTAGTCTTGCCTAATCGAATTAGTTACAATCCACTCTATTCTTACTGATGAGATTATTATAGCATATTCTCAGAAAATGTAAACCCTTTCTTTTAAGAAAATGGTTATTTTTTATATTATTTTTCTAGCCAAGAAGTAGCAGTTTGAGACAAGATCGCATCAAGTCCTTCAATATTTTCACGACCAACAGTTCGTAACCATTCACGTGCTGCTTCTTCTCCTTGTTCAATATAGACTGGCACAACACCTGCCCATGTTGCACGACCACAGAGAACACCGTTGAATTTTGCACCTGATTCATGTGCAAACACTAGTGTATCTTGGAAGAGTTTTGCAGAAACACCTGCACTTAGATAAATGTATGGCAAATGAGTTGATGCTTCTTGTTGACGGAAATATTCGGCTGCTTCGTCTTTTGTATAAACGACTTCCCCTGTTCCAAAGCCTTCTACAAAATTCATGTTCACAGGTACTTCTACCTTGAGAACATCTACTCCAAAGCGTTCGTCAGAAAATACTTTCATGGCTTCATTTACTTTTCTAGGTTTAACTTTAGCAAACTCAACGCTAGCATTGTCATCAATCGTCTCATCGTAGCTCAAAATTTCCAAGAAGAATGGCAAACCTTCTACCTGACATTCTGAACCTAAGCGTTCGATATAAGCATGTTTTTGAAGATTAACGTATGGATCACCATCAACGTCATAGTAAAGTAGAAACTTAATGGCATCAGCCCCCTCTTCTTTTAATCGTTTTACAGACCACTCTACTAGGCAATCTGGCAAACGACTGGTAGAGCTGGTGTCATAGCCAGTTTTTTCATAAGCCAAAAGTAAGCCACATTGTTCATCGCGGGCGTGTGAAGCTGGCAAACCAAACTCTGGATCTAAAAGAATAGAAGAAGAAAACTGTGTTAGTTCTTCAGAAACTAGAGTTTTTAGCTCTTCCATCTGCTCCACAGTAGGTTCTTCTGCCTGATGTTTTGCCATCATTTTTTTCAAGGCTCCACGTTGGTCGAAGGCAAGAGCTGAAATAACTCCTGCTTCATTGCTTACTTTTTCCATATACTTTCTTTTTTCTGCTGTTAATACCATCTTAAACCTCCTCGACTTCGATTTGAGAATACAATACTTCTGAATGTTCTAAGTTGACATAACCTGTCTGTTCTTCCTGAGCATTTAACATGCCCAAAACATTTGCATTTTTTAGTAGTTCGACATCAGGTAATGCATGTTTCAAACTAGCTGCAATACCTGCAACGGTTGAATCACCCGAACCTACTGGATTGACGACATTTATTTTTGGAATTTTAACATGATAGAACTTGTCATTGTGTTTGGCAAAAGCTCCCTTTGCTCCCAAGGATACGACTATCCATTCAATTCCTTGGAATAATTGATCAGACAGAACTGCTTTCAATTCTTGAATATCATCCGTGACATCTTTTCCAATTAACTGTGATAACTCTTCTGTATTCGGCTTGATAACAGTTGGCTTCTGCTGGCTTTCTAAAACGTTTTTCAGCGCCTCACCAGAACAATCCAGAACAACAGCAACACCACATTTTTTACAAAGTTCAATGACCTTAACATAATAGTTACTAGCAAGTCCCTTAGGCAAACTTCCTGAAATAGCAACAACATCTATATTGTTCAGGATAATTTCTAGATGTTCGATAAAATTCAAGGCTTCATGTTCTTGAATAGTTGGTCCTTGTTCTAAAATCTCCGTCTGTTTGCCATCATGAAGAACCGCAATGCAATTACGTGTCTCATTCCCAATTTCCACAAAGGAATTTTTAATATCATTTCGAGTGAGTTGTTTCTTTACATAACTTCCAATCTCACCACCAATGAAACCAGTAGCCACAACATCTTCACCGATTTGTTTCAAAACCCGTGTCACATTGAGTCCCTTACCACCAGCTGTTTTTTGAACTTTTTCTACTCGATTGACAGTATCCAATTGAAAGGTATCCAATTGATAGGCAATATCAACCGACGGATTTAAAGTGATCGTCAAAATCATGTGAGCCTCCTAGTCGTGGTATTCTCCACGATCCCACTTTTCAAGAAATTCAGTAAAGAACTCTGGATTAGCCTGCTCTTGATTGAGCGTTTCAACTGCAGCAATTTTTTCGATCAAACGTTTGTTTTCTTCAGTTGGTTTGTATTCTGCTTTAATGAAGGCTTCAATGATGTCGCACATAAGCAACTCACCCGTAATTTTACCACCAAAACCAATGACGTTGGCATTTAACTCTTCCTTAGCATAAAGCGCAGAGGTCATATCACGAACCAAGGCTGATCGAATTCCAGGAACCTTGTTTACAGCATTGTTGATTCCAACACCTGTTCCACAAATACAAATTCCCAAATCTGCTTGTCCGCTTGCAACAGCTTCACCAACTTTTTTACCAAAGATTGGATAATGAGTACGGACATTATCATAAGTCCCAAAGTCCAATACTTCATATCCTTGATTTTTCAAATAATCTACCACAGCGATTTTTTCATAGGTTACAATGTGGTCACAACCGATTGCAATTTTCATCTCTTATTCTCCTTTGTTTACAACAATTAGCACATTTTATTTAGCATATCGACACGAATTTGGTGACGGCCGCCATCATACTCACCTTCAACAAATCCTTTAACGATATTTTTAGCAATTCCTTCTCCTACAATCTCACTACCGATTGTAATAATACGCGAATTGTTGTGCCCTCTTGTCATATAGGCAGAACGTTCGTCTGAAACTTCTGCAGCAATCATGCCTTTGACTTTAGTTGCGGTCATAAAGGGACCAACTCCATAAGCATCAATCACAATACCAAGATTTCCTTCCTCTTGATTGACTGCTTCAACTACTGCCAAAGTTGTATCAACAAAATCACTTCCATCACTGACATCTTTAAAGTCATATGATTTTTCTAGCAAATAACCTTTAATAACGTCTTTTAGTTTTGAGCCCGCTGGATCAGCACCGATAATGATTGTCATAACCTATCTCCTAACAAAAATAGAAAGTTGTAGCCATATGTGGCAGAAAATCTTTGTTTTGCAAAACTTAGAAAAGCGTTTTCGCTTTTTATGTTTAAATTATACAACCAAACAAACACAAAGTCAACATATTTTGTTTTATTTTTGTTTATTTTTTTCGTATATAAACAAAAAACCAACATTTTGCTGTTGGTTTTGATAACTTTATGATTTTGTAGAAATAATTTCAATGTGGTTATGTAATAATTGGTAATTTTCATCCTTTGCATTCATATCTGTCACTAGAGCAGTTACATCATTCAAATCACAAAAGGAAGTAAAATCATCTTTGCCAATTTTCGAAGCATCTAGCAGTAGATATTTTTCTAAAGAATGTTTAATAGCAATATTTTGCGTATAGGCTTCAGCTAGGGTGGAAGTCATGACATCAGTCCCCTTAAGTCCATTACCCGAAAAGAAAATCTTGCTAAATCGCATTTTTTCTAAACTTGTATTGGTAATTTCTCCTACAAACGATTCTGTCACTTGGCGATATTCTCCCCCCAGGAGAAAGACTTGAAAATCCTCTGTCTTCTTTTGAGATAAGATTGTAAAAACTGGCATACAGTTTGTGATGACAGTTAGACGAGGATTTTTAATAGCTTCAGCCAGAAAGGCAACTGTTGTTCCTGGACCTAAAAATACCGTATCTCCATCTTCTATCAGCTGTGCAGCCCTTTCTGCTATCTCTTGCTTGGCTTCCTTATTTTGAATGTGTTTCTCAGAATGGGAATATTCCCGATATTGAAAAGCCTTATTACTTCTAGCACCGCCATGGATTTTGGTTAAGACCCCCTGCTCTTCCAATTCCATAAAATCACGTCGAACGGTCATATCAGTAACATTTAGCAATTCAACAATCTCAGAAATTCTAACTGTACCTTTTTTGTTTACCAATCGTGTAATTTCTTCTAGTCGTTCTCGTTTATTCATGTTTAATCCTTTGTTCTTTTTTTACATTATATCAAAAATAAACAAGAATATGTTGGAATTTTGAACATTTAATCAATATTAATGGAAAAATCGTCTGTCTTGTATTTACTCATATTTAAAACTCTTACGTATTTATCCAACTTCCTCACCGCATTTTCGTAATCTTCGATTTCATTGTCTAACTGATTCTGTATCATTTCAATCTCAGATTCAATCTGTCCAATCGTTACATCCTGCGATAAATTCATCTTGGAACATTCATACTTAGCTAATCGCTTGGAATCTTGATTCTCGCTTTGTAAGTTAACAAGGACTTCTGCCATCTTGTTTAAGGTGGCATTTTTTTCTTGTAGATTTGTCAAATCTATATCTAGCTGTGCGATTTCTTCAACCAATTCATCTTTTAATTCAAGAAAGGATTTATTTTGAGTGTTTAGCGTTATCAATAGATTGATTTCTTCAATTTTTTGTTGAAGATCGACCAGACTTATTCGTTTCTTATATGGTAGAGACCTATTATCATATGCCAGTTGGCGAATCAAGTCTCTTCCTTTCATAAAACGATTCTTTTCTGAATTTTCCTTGTGAAAAATGAAATAAGAAGATGTTTCTCGAATAAACAACATATACTGTTTCTTATTTTCTTGTTCTAAGATATTTAGTTGATGATTTGGAATGAAGATTAGTCCTTCTTGTCCAATCCCCATCCAAACTTTTATGAAAAGCCCATCTGAAACCACCTTTTCAACTAGCTCCTCAGCAATCTCAACTTCAAACTCATGTACTGCATCTCTCTTAGTCTTGTACGTCTCATAAGCTTCGGTTATTTCTTCTTCGGTTAATATTTCCGAAAGCTGTTGTGACTCAAATTTTTCAAATTCCGTTTTTACTTCACTATTATGAAGCACTTCAACCACATCATGTTCTTTGAAGTAGCTCTCAAAATACATAGTGTCATAAAGATTTTTCTTACTTAATGACTTATTTGGTATGGAAATGTAGCTTTGTCCATCAGAAAGAACAAAATCTATCGTTTTTATTTTGCTCCTCAATTCTAATCCCAGTAACCCAGCTTTCTCAACTAAATCATCAAATGAATTGGATCTTGGCAACAAAAATTCTAAAATCTGTTCAATTTTTTTCTTGGAAAAGTAATATTGAAAATATTCTTTTGAATAGGGTTCTCTCTTATTCAACTTATCTCCTCGAATGACTTGCTTCATATCCCTATCTGTCATGAAAAATCGACTATGTTTCCTTGAGAAATCTATTTTGATATTTAGTTGTTCAGATTTTTGTATAAAATCATTGAAATCAATTGAATGTTCCATGAGAAAAAATAACCGCTGCTTCAATTCGTATTTGTGATTAGAACGGCGATAGACCTCATAATCTCTATGAGAATATCGTTTAGGTGGAATAATTTTGGCACCAGCTACTTTAGAAATTCTATCCGAAATCATTTGTAAATTTCTTTCAAGAGCGTAGTCCCACTTCAACTTTTTTTGAGATTGGCAGTCGATTGAGTTTATAATAATGTGATTATGACAATGGTCCTGATCAACATGAGTGGCTACAATGAATTTATAGTGACCACCTGTCAACTCTTTTATCGTTTCATAGCCAATACGATTGATTTCCTCTGGGCTTAATTTATCTTCAGGTGAGAAAGACTGAATAATATGATGAGCATGTATTTTCTGTTGCTTTTTCTCTTGTCTATCAAACCGTGAATCGTATAGTTGGTCATTTGAAAGGAAATTATTTTGATACATCTTTACCAGTTCCACATAGTCAGGAAAATCAAGATAATTACTCATCCCAAAATCTGAAATCAACGATAAATTCCTGGTTTTCTTAGGATCAAGAATATACTTTATCAGTTGACGTCGATATTTTTTCCCATGAACAGCATAATGCTTAGTAATGACCATAAAATTCTCTCAATCGTTGACACTTTATGTCAAAATCTTGTTGCAACTGTTTTTCTAACTGAGCTATACCGAGCTGCAAATCTTTTACTTGTTGAAGATTTAATAGGTGGCTTTGATTTACCGCACGTGCAATCTGGTTTATATTGTTTCCAATCCTACGAATTTCAAAAATCAGGTCTTGGAATCCTCTGGTATCGATTGTGATAAAATTCATACCAGGATCGAGTAAGGTCTTTCTGGCATAATGCGAAAAGTTTGGACACTGGCTATGAGCAAGATTTTTGTTTAGGATAATTAATTCTTGATCACTTAAATACACCTTTTTCAAATTGGTTCGATAACGATTTTCCATAATAGCTTACCCCATGTACTTGTCTTTGAATGAATGACTTAAAGGAATAGTTCTCTCAATTTCCTTCATCAAATCTTTGACACAAGTCAAAATGATTTCAAGATGTTCAAGGGTAACGGATTGGGACAACTTTGCCAGAACAAGAATCTCATGTACATCTCGGTAAATCTGTTCTACTTTTTGGTGTTGTAAATATTTTATCCATTCTTCAAGTTGCTGGGATGAATGGTGGTTTATTTTCAATAATTTACCTCTAGCAAAAGGGGGAAATTGTTCATATCCCTCCTGTTCCATCAAATTTTGTATCTGTTGATACTCTTCTATTGAGAAATTGACTTCCTTACGTATCTCTCTAACTAAATTTTCCATCCTGTATCCCCCTCATTCTTTAATATCGGTATATCCCCGCCCTCGTATTAGACACGGCACTGAATAATATCTTCCTTTCAGGTCTTTGCGAGCTCAGATATTGTGTCCACAATATCCCAAAAATCATATCGCCAGCTGACTAAAACTCTCCAGTTTTGACAGCTAACGATATGATAACTTGGTGGCTTCGCCCCCAAACCCCCAGTAGAAAATCAAAACTTGATTTTCTTAAGAATGATATTAGGATAATAGAGGTGATTTGGAAAAGGTATCACAACATGATAAATGAGGGTAAGAAAAAAGAGAGCCGAAGCTCTCTAAAAATTAACATAATAATTTATTCTAAAGACAAATTAGCTAGAGACCTAGTCGGACTACAGTTATGAATGGAACAAATTATTCTGGCTCATAATTTATACTATTTTGAAATGAACTAGCACCATGGAGAGATATCATATTTATCACCTATTTCTTTATAAAACTTAAGGGGCAACTCTCTCCCTATTCGCACATTGAAATTACTCATTATTTTCTAAAATATAAGTATTCCAATACTCTTCAATATCTTTATTAAGCTCCGGAGTTTTTCCTTGGCTTAATTCCACTTTGTCAGGAAATTCAATGTTATTAAATAACGGTACTTCCTCAGCAGCTTTCATTTTTCGTCCAATATTAATATGCTCAATTAACTTATTTAGTGTATTTATCAACTGATTATAAAAATCTCCTTTAGACAAATCAGAATTTTGAGTAAGATTTAATAGAAATTCACCTTTTTGATTAAGATAATCAGGAATCAGATCATATTCATCAAAATTGATTAGATAATCTTCTGCACCTCGCGTTGCCCAAGCAGCACCTCCTTCAAACATACAATAATCTGAGTCTTTAAAATCCTTCGTAACATAAAAGAATAATAATGTATTTTTATTGACAATATTTTCTTTAGAAATTTCACCTAAGTTTTGCTTAATATCAATTTGAGGTGCATCCTCTTTACTTGTATAGAAAATCTCGTCTGAAGTAACACCAATCTTTTTTAATAAATAATAGAAAAAGTCTAATACATTCTTATTTCTTCGTGAATGGGAAAAGAAAATAGTATACTCGTTTTTAAAATTTTCTCCTTTGAGTTGTTGTACAACCCTATTTTTTATATTAATATTTAGCTGATCCATTTCATGGGTACTAAAGCTATTTCTATCCTTTTGAGACTTAAAATCATCAAATATTTTATCAATATTTTTAGAAGTCGATTCTTTAGCAATTTTTTCAGATTTTGTTCGTAAAGATTGAATCTCATTATTCATTTTATTTCTAACTTCTAATCTTGTACGAATTAAACTTGATACTTCTTGTTTTATTTTTTTTGCTAAATCCACTACTCGAGGATCATTTTCATCCATATTTTGTCTACTAGTCGTTGCAATATCTTTAAAGTTGTTGTCATCAAGAATGTCATAACCGATTTCACCTTCAATATAGTTTACAAAAGCTTGCGTATTATTAATTACTGGCAAAAAATTAGAGATAGCTAATTTATTTCTAACATAAATTCTAAGACTCAAAGGATTATATAACTTATTTTTCTTGAAATTAGTATCATTTAACTCCGTTGCTTCAGACGAATTTATAGTAGAGTGTATACCAATCCATCCAGTTATCTTACCAACCTTTGTTTTTTCTTGACCATCTTTGCTATATGTAAATTCTGTACCTGTAGCTTCTTTATAAACGACTTGAATATTATCCGAAAATTTTTTATCAAAGCCTTTTAAATTCAACTGATAGTTTTTATTTGAATATTTTTTTGATAACTCATCGTATGTTTCTTTATCAAAGCAAGTAATCTGTACCATATTTTTAAATGGGATAGTTTTAATTACTTCAGTGTATTCTTTTTTTAAATCATTATCATTTTTTACAACTTTTAAAAATATCTTTTGTGAGTTTAGGTTAGACACAGTAAAATAATCAGATAGTGTAGAATTTAGCGTTTCTATAGATGCATCTCCATATCCTGTTAAATTTACCTTCTCCATTCTTATCATGGTTCCGGACTCATAATGTAAAAATTCACGATTATTGAAAGCATCAAAAGAAGAACTTGACATTTGAGGATTTTGAGTATCATTTTCTAATTCTGAATTTGGGAATTCCATTTCATATACTAATAATTCAGTATCTTTTTGTTTTGTAGCAACATAATAGTGATTGCTTAGATACAAAGCTGCAAGCTTACCTATTCCCTTTCTCCCCATAACACTTTCTGAATTTTTCTGATTTAAGCGCCTGTTTCTTCCAATTTTTATATAATTTTCTTTTAAATTATCATAAGACATCCCTTCACCATTATCATAAACTTCAATCACAGAGTTACCTTTTTGTCTCATATCTATAGCTATATAAACTTCTGTAGAACCTGCATCTAAACTATTTGCAACTAGCTCAGAAAGTGCAGCCCATGCATTAGAATAAAGATTTTTCCCCAATAAACCTAATGCCATGTATGAAAAACTAAACTGTAAATCATCACTTTTTTTATTATGCTCCATAACTATCTACCTCTATCTTCATCAAAATTATTTAGAAAAAATCTTTTAACACTATCAGCTAGCGCAATACTTAACAGAGGAGGAACAGCATTGCCTATTTGAATATTTACTTGAGTTTTTGATCCATAAAATTGAAAGCTATCTGGAAATGATTGGAGTCTTGCTCCTTCTCTCGAAGTTAAAGCTCTATTTTGCTTAGGATGAATACATCTTAAAGAAGAGGGAGTTGATAAATTATTCGTAATTGTTGATGATGGTTTATCCCACCATAATCTTCCATAAGAGTTTCTATAACCTGACGTTAGGTATAGTTCTTTTGAAGCTTTCCCTTCATCAACAAGTTTATTGATTTGATTTTTTCCTTCACCTTGCTTCACTAACTTCATAAGTTCTAACATTCTTAATCCGTAAGTTCCATTTTTATGATTAGTAAGTCTCCTCTCTCCATCCCTCATTAGATATTGATATTTAGTATTGGGTTTTGAATCGTAAAATGATTTTTCCTCACCATTATTTAACTTAGGCAAGTCACTAATTGCATCAGAAACAGATAGTGGCTTACTTACTTTTTGGGGAGGGAATTCCCAACCTTCTTTAATCAATAAATCATTTCTGATACCAACTAAAAATACCCGCTCTCTGCTCTGTGGCACACCATAATCTTTAGCATTAAGTAACTCCGTATGAATATCATAACCAAGATTGTCTTCAAAATCTCGGAAATTCTCAAAACTTTCAATGACATTTTCTATCACAGGTCTATTTTGGTCATCTTTCATTGTTAATAACCCGTAAACATTTTCAAATATAAACATTTTAGGTCGTATAATAGATAATAAACGTCTATATTCTTTATACATTTTTGCACGTTCATCATATTGACGCTTCCCTACTGTACTGAAAGATTGACATGGGGGACCTCCTATAATTAAATCTACATCATGGATATCCACCTGTTTATCGTTTAAAAATTTTTCATCAATAGTTTGAATGTCGTCATTAAACATTTTAATATTAGGGAAATTAGCTTTAAAAGATTGTGAAGCCTCAAAATTTAATTCATTTGCAAAAATAATCTGAAAACTATCGTCATCTCTAAATCTATTTCGATATATTGCTTTCTGAAATCCAAATGTCAATCCACCGGCTCCAGAAAATAAATCTACAACTTTTATAGGCATATTTTTCCTTCCATGTTGATATATAGTATTTTACAACATTACAAATAAGTATCCATGGTGCTAGTTCATTTCAAAATAGCGTAAATTATGAGCCAGAATAATTTGCTCCATTCGTAACTGTAGTCCGGCTAGGTCTCTAGCTAATGTATGTTCTATGTCAAAGAGACGACACAGTTCAAAAAAACGTGTTTCAATAGTTCGTCTCATTGCCATCACTTTCCAATTGTTATGTTCTTCGGCCCCTGCCATGTTTTGTAGAAATGGCGTTGTGACGTTATGCCTAGTTCAGCTTGTAACAAAAGCAAGACAAGAAGCGCTTCATCTGAAACTTTGCCTAAGCCAACATTACGCCGATGTTTAAAGGAATCTGGGCAATAGGTTTTATAAAAGTAATGACAAATTTGTGATAATTGGCGCACATTCCATTGCAAATGATGAGATTTAGCAGTATACTGTAAGTAGCTTATTTGGACTAACCTCCAGTATGTTTCGTCACTTACAGTATAGTCCTTTTGGGCTTTTTATTGTATTTTGAAATTAACTAGTATCACGGGTAAGTTCTATCTCTTTTATAAATCTGAATCTGGTCAAAGAGCTTGTCGCCTTCTAGCTCTCTTAGGTTATCAACCAAGTTCTCTACAATCCCATCATGGTGTTCTTTTGGCGTTGCTCTAGCCTGATTGGGATCGATGGCATAAAGTTCTTCGTAACGAATCAAGGTGCTGAGATAAGACAGTTCTGGTTTGGTACCAATTACAGCTAAAGAAACTTGGTAACCTTTAGAAGCTAATAATTGAGCAGTCTGATGAGGAACTTGAGTAGTTCGCAAGGTTCCCTCGATCAGCAAATGATAACCTTGTGTGCTAAGTTCATCAACCAGATGCTCTACCATTTTTCCTGCAAATCCCTTGGTATAGTCCACGCTGTCCTTGCCATACTTTTCTTGCAGGGCTAAGTAATTGGGTTGCTGAGAACGGTAGCTGTCACCATCGATGATAATGATATTACCTTGAAATTCCTTTTGCTTGATACGATGAATAGTCGTCTTACCTGCTCCGCTTTGTCCACCAAGTAAGATAGCTTTCGGTTGTTCTGGAATTGTTTTGCCTCGGGTTAAAGCCCGAATGGTTCGCTGTAAGGCCTTCTGAAACTCAGCTTCACTGAATTCTTCTAATCTCATTATGCCACCACCCGATGATGCACCATATCTAACATCCGCTCAATACCGTCTAAATAGCCATTGTAACGCTCTATTTCATCGAAGGTATCAACAAGGTAAATTTTCGTATTGATCAATTCAGCCAAATCATCACTCATCAAAATCCAAGGATTGGTTTTATCATCAAAAGCAATATCTTGACTATCCTGGTATCTATAAAGCTGTGATAATATGGCTGCTCCACGTTCTTTTATCACTTCTACTTTTAAAGTCAGTTGGTAATCTTCAACAGGTGTTAGCATCTTGTCCTCCCCTACAATATCGATATAAGAGACATTAAATTTCTGACAAATACGGTCGATAAGCTCTGTTGAAACTGTACTAGTCCCATTTTCATAACGACTTAAGCTATTGCGTGAAATACCGACCATTTTCGCAAATTCTGGCTGTGTTAAATCGTGTGTTCGACGTAGTGATTTTATATTGTCTCCAATCATAGATAAAGACCTCCTCATATTTGCTTTCATTATACCATAAAAAACGGATAACGCACCAAATATGGTGCGTTATCCGTTTTTAGGTTTCTTCGATTGCTTAAATTGCTCTATTCGCTTCTCCAACTGCTCAGTATTCAGTTTATTTTTCGCTTCTTGGATCGACTTATCAAGACTTTGTTCCTCATCGGTTATAACGCTTTGAGATAATTCAACGTTCCTATCAGGCTTAAAATTTGTATCAAAAACCACATCTAGGAGTTGTTCTACTTTGGTTAGTTCAGTATCTGACATCCCAGATAGTCGATGAATCAGTCGTTTAAATTGATCCTGGTTCTGTTTTTTCTTTTGAAAAAATTTCATTATCTTCTCCATGCATTGTAAAAAGGTAGCCCGCTTAGGACTACCTGACTTATAAATCATCAATGGCTACTGAAATAGCCTGTAACTTTTTATTTTGGATTTTCTTTTCATCAATCAATTGATGAAGTTCTTCAATTTGCTTCTGACAGGCGGAAATATCCTTGTTGTTTTGTGCAATGGTATCAGCCAAGTGTTGTTTATAGTCACTTGTGATATTTACCTTCTTCGGCTGATTTTGTTTAACGGTTGATGCGAGCGTTTGTACATCTTTTGATTCTGACTCCTTTTGTTGCTGTTCAAAAGCAGCCACATAATCTACTTCTTCAATTGGTTCTTCATCCTGTTTATGGAAAAGTGCTGCGATTTTAGCTCGTTCTTCATGGGACGATGTTGATTTCACATCGTCTAGTGGCTGATCAAAATTCCATGTTTTACTCATTCTATATCCTCATTTCTGTAATTTGTTTCTTTACCAAAGGCTTGCTCTAGTGCTTCATGAAATGACAACTGACTTGATTGTTGCCGTTTGATAAAGGTACTATACATAGCTGTTTGTAGTTGGTCACGATAGTGTTCCAATTTCTCCGTCTCACGTGAGACCTTTTCTTCTTGCCTAGCAACTTTCTCAGCTAGACGTTCAATCACACTCATAGGGTGTCCTCCTTGTCACATTCTAGATTATGATAGCGGACTTGATTTTGTTATCACAATTCCAATGCATGCTCCCATTTAGGTGGAGGATGATTCTTATTAACATGTGCTTGGGCTGTTTGGATAAAATCACTTAAGGATATTTCCTTCTGTTTTTTCACAATATCATTCCAATCAGACTTTATTTCAATCCCCTGCAATGGTGGTAAATCTTGAACGATTGGAAGTCCTTTGTCTAACAATTTTTGACAAAATTCTCTTCCTGCTTCATCGTTATCAACAGCCAATGTTATGACGTTTGAATGAGTTTGAAAAAAGGTTGTCGTCTCTTGTATTGCCAGAAGATAATGGCTAAGTCTGCTTGGTTTTACTGTATCTAGAAATGCCAATTTCCCCTGTTCTTCTGCTGCCAGACGTAAGGTCTGATAAGCAATCACAGAAAGTTTTAAGCCTTCCATTGAAATAAGGCGAACATCGGATAATTGCTTTTGGTGAAGCTGATAATAACTCATCATATCGATAACGGATTCACAAAAAATGAGTCGCTTGGGATTCCCAATATCGAAACTAATACCGACATGGCCATGAGATCCATTCATGATTTTCTTCAAATAACCACGTTTGTGTTTTTCTTCATTTTTGACGAGACCCTGAAGGCTTGCGGCCTGTAATCTACCATTATGGTCATAGCTTTTAAACACTAATACTGACTCCGATTGATAAGTAGCTTGAGCAAGCAATCCTTGTCTACCAAAGGTATTGATAATCTGATCACTTAGGCCACGGATGTCTTTTGAGTAAATACGTGCTTGCTGAAAGAGTTCTTCATGCAAATAATATTGGAAGAGTTTATAAGTTTCTTCTATCACCTTAGCTTGTTCAAAATCCCCAGTTTCAAGATAGGATACAGCCTCTTTGAAAGTAACACCTGTTACTAATTGAACAAAGTCAATTACATCTCCTTGTATATCTCTTGAAAACCATTTGAAAGTATTAGTATCCGCAAAAATCCGAAAGGAATCATGATCTGGGTGTTCATAAATGTGTCCTGATAAACGTCTAAAGGAATAACCTAGACTTTCAGCCACATCTAAAATGGCCTTTTGTTTTACTGCTTTAATTCGTGTCATCTTGTCTCCCTATCAAAAAAATCAGAAGACTGTCTCCTGCTAGTTGTTCTCACTTGTTGTAGTTCCTTGGATCGTTGGTATGCTGGAATTAGCACCATCTGTGGTTTCTTTCATGTCCTCCAGTTTCCCATTCCAAATGGTCAACTGATTAACCAGGAGCTTGTCGGAAACCTTGGAGTAGGATAACATAATCGTCTTGGTTTCTGTCTGAGTTGTTCGCTGTTGTTGCTCACTCAAATCAGAAACATAGGGCACTTGATAGGAAACTTCCGCAAGTGCAACATTGCTTTCTGTATTGACATAGATACTGGCTGATTCAAATCGGTAGTCAAGCATATAATCTTTATAAACTTGATTGATCGCTTCATTCTGATTTGTTTCCTCTTCTGAAAATGCCGAATCCGTCATGTAGGGCTTGATACGAACGTTATTTTCACCCAGCTGAACTTTGGTGAAATATTGAGTGAGAAATTCTTTGACAAGCTCATCTGAAAGGACTGTCGCTCTTTCCTCCTGCTTTTTCTTTGATACAAGTTTATTGGCTTCTGCTCGTATTTGGTTCTCTGTTTGCTTTGAAATGGTTTGTGAGCCAATCGTGTAGCCAATCATGACCATAAAACTGACTGCGATTAAACCTCCTACTCCAATCAGAAATCGAGCTTTCACTTTATTTAACATGGCTTACTCCTTTATTAGTGATAGCCTCATCATATCAAGATTAAGTTGGAAATTTTATCACAAGAAAATATGATTAACTACAAATTATACTCTGTAAAAATCAAAAATAGCAAACCAGAACCTATTCAATAGATAAAGATGTTGAATTATAGTTCGTTGCGTTTTGAAGTAGCCAGCTCTATTCCAAATTCTACTGAACTAGTTTTCAGAAATTGGTGCTCAAATATCTTTTCAAGAAAATATAGTTATAATGACTCTTTAAGAACATTAAAAATTTTCACTCCGATTACTTTAAAACTGAGCCAAATAACTTTATTTTCCGGATTAACTACTTTGTAGAATAATTTAAACTAAATTTTTTTTAAGATATACTACAATAAAAGACATATCCTATAATTTCTGTAGTAGGAACAATCTATACAGAGGCTATAGTTTTTTGAGTATATAAAAAAGTTCCATAAGACCTCCCTAATCATCATTAGGAAGTGCTTATGGAACAATTTTAGAATACCACAGTACTCTTCGAATTAGAAAATAAGAACATCAAATCGAGACCATTTTTTCAAGTCAACACGCATATCACTATTCAGCGTGAGCTTGATTACCCAGCTCCAAACTGCCTTAGTCAGATGTTATTACCAACATAAATCTACAGTATCTATTCTGAATATCAAAGGGATACCAACTATGTTAAAAACCAAAGATGTCTTCTTCAGTGTAAATTCTGTAAACAGATGACAGTCACTGAAGTGTCTCTCATCAAAAAACACTAAATCTCACACCCCATCTGCATAAAGATCACTCAATACTGCACCGAAAAACTCACCGACACTTCCACTACCTAAAGACTTCCTTTCTCAACCTCTGTCGTACAACGTCAGTTAGAACTGCTATCTGACGGAATTTCCCTATTCTAACACTAATTTAAAGCAATCGATAAGCTCATCAAGGATATCAAACGTCAGTCACTCAGTTTTCGACAAGTTACAAACTTCAGAAACAAATTTCTAAACTAACTTAACATCAAAAAGATAGAATCAATCTGTTCCTCTCTCCTATAGATTATAAGTCTCCTACTACAGCTGCAATGGGGCTTTTTAACAACCAAATTATGACCATCTGAATAATTTATAACTTATCAAATGTAGAAGATAGTATATCTTTGTATTTATTCTACATTATTGCTTTCTAAATTTTAAACTACATACTAGAAAGACTATGAATAACAAAACATCGACAACATACAGAGACCTACTCTCAAGATATATTCGGATGGCATTGAATAGAAAAAACATTGATAGAGTTAATAACGCATACGGTATTACTTTTTTCATGAATTTGAACCTCCTTTACACCAGTATATCTAAGTTACAATACAAAATCATGAGTAAAAAGGGTAATTACTTAATATATCCTAACTTCTGAGCTTTTATAACAGCTTTTAACGTTGAATCAACTTCGAGTTTTTCCAATATATTTTGAATATGATTCGTTAGCGTTCTATCAGAAATGTAAAGGGATTTAGCAATGTCTTTTCGTTTTTCGCCATTTCCTAAATGTATAAGTATTTCTTTTTCGCGTTCTGTCAATTCATCTATAAAATAATTCTGATTTGGAAAATAATTTTTCCCATAGGAAATATCTTTAAGAATCTGAATTAATCTTTTGGAACTTATATTTTTAGGAACAAATGCCTTTACTCCTAACTTCTGAGCTTGATATTCATATACAGGTAAATCAAATCCCGTCAATAATGCTATCTTGGAATCAGGATATTCCTCTAAAATATCTTGAGCTATTCCAAAGCCATCCGTACTAAATTTTTTGTCTAAGTTAATGTCTAATAGTATCACTTGGTACTCAATTACTTTTGAAAAAATGCTTTTAAATTCATCTTCATCATTCATTATATCAATGTGAATATCTGGTTGATACTGATGTATAGTTAAGGCTAAACTCTCTGCAAACAGGCTATGATCATCTATTAATAAAATTTTCAATTGCCTTCTCTCCTTCCATCATCAATTTGATATCGACTCTTAATCCGTTAGAGTCCGATTGCTCAAAAGTAATAGTCCCCCCTACTGACTTTACTTGTTCTTCCAAGACTAATAATCCGTGTCCATGTTTAAATGGTTTTAACTTTTGATAATAGCCATTATCCATAACTGATAAAGAGAGTTCCCGCCCATCTCTAGCCAATTTTACAGTAACCGTTTGAGCATTGGAATACTTATAAGCGTTATTAACGAGCTCTCTTAACCATCTATATATTAAAAAATCATAAGGAGGATAGATAACTATGTTTTTTGCTGAATAAAAGTGCAGAGAAATATCCGTTTTAGGGTAACGTTTTTCAAATGCTTTTAGCATCATACGATAGTTATCATACAAAGATAAGCCTTTTAGCAATTGAGGACTATACTGATTCATTCGCTCACGAACAAAAGTATTGAGATACTCTAGTCTTTCTTCAATAATTTTAACTGAAACGCTTGGATTGTCTAAACGAGATAGTTGAATTAAAGCATTGATATCTTGAAGAATATTATCATGCAGGAAATTCGCAAACTCTTGTTTTAAAGCTTCTTCTTTCAAAATTGAATTAATCCCTACATGTTCAGATTGCGTACTTCCAGTTATTAGTCTATAACTTTCTCCAACTAACTGGAAAAAGTACTGAAAATATAAAATAATTGTTATCGTTTCAAGAACAACTAGACTCGTTCTCTTTAAAATTAGAATAAACAGAACAATATATAATAAAATCAGAAAAATAAGTGTTAATAATTGTTCTTTTTGTTTAAATACTGCACCATTATGATAAAACAAGATGAGTATTAATCCTGTAATTAGAGCTAAAAAATAAAATAACCAGAACCCAGAAAATAAAGCTGATGAATTAAAAAAAATGAAACCAATAGAACTGAAACAAATCATGAGGTAAAAGATTAATAACATTAGCCAATAAAATCTATTGGAATCATTTCTATAAAACGTTTGCTTGTTCCTTAGAAGAACAATTAAGAGAGCCATCGCGAACGTAACTACCAAATAAAGTGAAAAGGCAATACTAGTCAATCTTGGAAAAAGTAAGCTTACACTCGATAGAAGCCCTACTATCATCACAAATAGATAAAAAGAAGTCTGTAACTTTTGAAAAAACAAGCTGAGCGATATAGATATTAACGAAGAATAGATTATAATGCCAATCATATACTGTATCCATGGAGGAAATGCGGAATCTCCTATGACAAACAAAATTGAGTGACACTGACAAAGTCTGATTAACCAAATAATAAATTTGCTAATCTTAGACCTAGTAGATATTGCTCTGTGCAAAATAAAATCCAATAACAATAATACATTTAAAGCAAGCAAAAACAAGATATTTTCGATGTTATTTAGAATGCATTTAGCGGACAAATAGATTAGTCCTGTAATAAACAAAGCATAATACGCTGTACTTAACAAATTTCTTCTCATGTCTTACTCAAATCTATTTTTTTCTTACATAATATTATACCAATAAAAGACAAAGAAAAGACTAGAAAAAACGCTAAATAGTGGGTTACAGTAAATGATTTAAAATTTGCTAAATAGCTTAAATAGGAGTAGGGGTTAACAATCCATGTGATTTCTCCCAGAGGGAAACGTCCAACAACGACTCCTACAATAGCTGTTAAAATAGGTAATACATAATTCCCGCTTGACTGATGTATCAGTAGACTAATATTGATGAGTGCAATGATACTTAAAATTGATAACAGTAAAAATAAGCTATTATCAATAATCACATTAAGGGCACTTTCTCCTCTCAAGGAAATAAAAATCAGTGGAATCAAAAAGTGACAAAGAAATAAAATTGGCATTACTATCCAATAAAATTTTACTATAGACCACTTTATCTGTTGACTAGATATTCCTTTTATTGTTAAGTTTTGAAAAGCAGTATTCTCAACTTCACGTTGCAATGAAATGATAAGAAGTACAGGAATCATCACTGGTAGTAAAAAATTACTATATAAATCTAGACCTGTCACAAATAAAACCTTCGCTGGAATTTCTTTAATCGTATATCCTGCGTAGCTTTGAAAAATGACTAAAAACATACCTATCCCTATGAATACGGGAGCTAAATAGGTTCTCTTATACTTTAATAATTCTAATTTCCACATAATTCCCTCCTAAAGATGAAACTTTTTAGAAACTACTAAAAGAACAGCACCACTCCATATAATATTCTCTAAAGTGATTACTAAAATTATAATTGGATTGAGAATACTAGAAGTTATCAGATAAGAAATACCATTTATCGGGAACACATAAATAAATATAGTATTAGAGGCAAAAAGTGTTTGCAACAGAATAAGAATAATAACACTGCTTAGAGCAGATAAACTATTTTTTTCTAGCAGGTGAGTACAAAACTGAAGTGTGATCGTGAGTAAGCTGAAAAATATTGCTGATGATAACACTAAGAATACCGTAGACCAATCAATCGTTAACGATAAATATGTCTGTGTAACTATAACAAAGAAAATAGTTGACAGTAATTGATAAAAAACAAAAGATAGAATGACTGTAAAATACTTTGAAAAGATAATTTTATTTTTCTTCCCTATCCCCAAAAGCAACAATTCCCAAGTATGGTTATTGTGCTCGCTTGAAGTAACAAAAAAGTTAGTAATACCATTTACCACTAAACTCACCAATCCAGAAAAACCTAAAAAAATTAGCATGGACTTCTGAAAAGGTGTTTGTGCTATGTCCCCAACTTGCACATCTAATGATTTAATGATAAAAACCGTTCCTAGCATTTGCAAACAAAAAGTAATGCCAAGCAATAACAAGGCTGTTGGGGTTCCTACAAACCTCTTTATTTCATTTTTTATCAATGTGACCATACACTTTATCTCCTTTCGTTAAGTCTAAGAAGATTCTTTCTAGGTTTTTATTTGGTGAAACCTCCAAAATATCGATTCCTTCTTGTACAATGAATTTTATTAAATTTGGTATATCTTTTTTGTAAGAATTTATTTCAAAATGTGATTCTTTTCGAATAAATGAGATATCTCGAACTTTCAAAATATGTTCAAAAACATCTGGATTTGCGACTTCAAAAAGATAAGAGCTGTCCCTTTTATTATAAAGTTCAGAGAGTGTTCCCTCAAAAATAAGCTCACCGTCATGTATTATACCGACCATATCTGCAATCGTTTCTATTTCACTAATATGGTGACTTGATATAAAAATCGTTTTTCCTTCTTCTTTAGCTAGTCTGTATAAGAGTTCTCTGATTTCAACAATTCCTTTCGGATCTAATCCATTCGTAGGTTCATCTAATACCAATATATCTGGATTATTTAAAAAAGCAAATGCTAAACCAAGACGTTGTTTCATACCAAATGAGAACGAAGACACAACTTTATTGCGAACCTCACTTAGGCCCACCAGATTCAAAACTCGATCAATTTCTTCTTGCGGTTTTTTGAGAACTTCTTGTATAATAGCTAAGTTTTCATAAGCTGTTAAGTTTTTATAGTAACTTGGTGTACTAATAAAAGCTCCTATTATTGACTCCTGATTTTTTAAGTCGTTAAGACTTACACCGTCAAAGTATATGTTACCTTTTGTAGCAGGTAGTAATCCAGTAAGGATTTTCATCGTTGTAGTTTTACCAGCTCCATTAGCACCAATAAACCCATAAATTTTCCCTGAAGGAATCCTAATAGTGACATCGTTTAAAATGATTCGATTACCATATTTCTTACTTATATGATTTAAATGTATATCCATTTTCTCCCACTCCTAATTCTAATTGTTTTGATCCAGGTTGAATTAATTCATTATCATGTGTAATAATAATTTTGGTTGATTCAAGAGCATTAATAGCTGCCATGATAGCTTTTGCGTTTTCAGAATCCATATTACTTGTTGGCTCATCTAAAATAATAACCTTATATTCTTGCAAAAATAATCTTAGCATTCCTATTCTTTGACGCTGACCAGTTGAAAAATTAGTACCATTTTCCAATATAAATAAATTTTCAATATTTAAAGCATGAGGAAATATATCTGAAAGATTTACTTTATCAATTGCTAACATCAGTTCTTCAATAGTGTAGTTTGGACAGAATAATTTCAAATTTGATTTCAGAGTGCCTTTAAAAAGAATTGACGGATGTGATATATAGCAAATATCTCTTCTTAAATCTAGGTTTTGGTCTAGTAAGTTAACTCCTCCAATAATTATATTTCCTTCATTACCTTCCCCACTAATACTTTGTAAACCTAGTAAAATTTTTACTAAGGAGGTTTTGCCGGTACCTGATTTTCCAGTTATAAAAAGAGTATCTCCTTCCTTAAGAGAGAACGAAAGATTTTTGAAAAGATATGGTGATGCATTATCGTATCTATATGATAACCTGTCGACATTAACTATGCCGTTTTGAATCTTCGTAAAGGTTTTAGGAATTTGTTCTTCTCCTACCAAGTCTACAAGTCTTTCAATATTTGGATACAGATTAGCCACGTTAATTAGGCTACTTACAATTCCCATCGTGGGAGAATACAATATCATAGCCATAGAACTGATTAAGGCAATTTCCCCACTTCTTTCAGGATTCAATAACACTATAACTAGGCTCATAATAGAAATTAGAAGAGAGAAGAATGTCGAAGTGGCTTGCTGGAATGTTATTGATTTAGCTTCTACAATTCCTCTATCAATCTGCGACTGTACATAATCTGATAAACTACTTTTGATTTTTTTTAGATAACGATGGGTAATTCCTGATCCTATTAAAAAATTATAAGATAGAATACCATCATTAGCAACACTTCGAAGTATAGACCGTTTATAACTTTCATTTTTGGATAATTTCATTAAAATAGTGATGAATATACAGTTAATGATAGCAATTAGTAAAAGTAGCAAAATTAACATACAAGCATAGATTCCAGTGTTTAATATTAAGTATAAACTTGCAAAGAAAATAAGCATTATTGAGATAATCATATTAGGTACTTCAACTGCCAAAAATCTACAGATTTGAGGATTAACCGATATTCGTGACATGATATCGCCACTATGGTATCTGCTTATTTCAGATTCAGTTAGACTAAATAACTTCTCGTAAATATTAACTGTTGATTTTTCTTCAAGAATTATTGTTTTTTGACTCCGAAATTTTTCTAAAATATAGTTCAAACCAGCTGTTAACCATATAACACCTATTAAAATAATTACTTGATTTATATTAACGTCTCTTGTTGATAATTCATTTATTAATTTACTTATTAAAACAGGTATCATTAATAATAATATATTGTAACCCACCAAAACAGTAGGATAGACTTTTCCAAATTTCAAATTCCAAATTTTTGTGTTTCTGATCCTAGATACCTTATCTCTTAGGGATGACTTTCGCTTTGTAAAAGATTGATTTGGTCTTAGCTCCATACAGTATCCTGAAAAGAATTTTATAAATGTATCTTTGTTAAGAGTTTTTCGTCCATAATTAGGGTCAAGTATAGTTACCTCTAACTCGTTGTACTTTTCTAGCACTACAAAATGTGAGAAATCCCAGTAAAGTATTGCTGGAAGTAGTATTGATGACATCCCTCTCATATTAACTATCCTAAACACAGTAGCGTCTACACCGAATTGTTTTGCAACGTTCTTTATATCTCCCATGCTCCATCCAACAGCGGTATTTTTATATTTATATAGTTCTGATAACTCAACATCTCTTCCTAAATAGTCCAAAATCATTGCTAAACAGCATGGTCCACAATCATTTTGTTGGGATTGTAGCTTTTCTCTTATTTTTTTCATTGGCATCTCCCTTAGAACCCTAGAGTAATAACAGACCCTCTAAGTGTTTTTTTTCGTTTGAGATAATAGAGAAATCCTGAGATTCCTGTAAATAGCGAAATATCTTTTTTTAGAATATTATTGTGATTGGATTTAAAAATTAAAGTTTTCTCCAATATTTCCAGTCTCTTCTTATGCTCGTTAGAAAGCAAATTATCCTGATTCAATACTTGCAAGAAATCCAATCCTCCTAAAAATCCGTGGCACAAACAATATTCCTCAGTCTCACATAATTTATTCATAAGATAATCAATATTAGATAATACTTTATCAAGATATCTAGAGTCGTTACTTATTTTATATAAAATATATTCAGAAACAAGATAACCTGTCAATCCGTTGCACCATCCCGAGCTAGGATATAATAAAACATTATCCTGACTCTCAAAGTACTCAAATCTATTCATAAACTCTGAATTATCTGGCAAAATAAGAGAACATATTTTATAAATAACCTTTATACCGGTAAATCCATGAGCAAATCCCACTTTAAACTGTTCCTGATTTTTTGTTAATTCTAGGAAAACTTCTCCTAACTTCTTCAATTCAACTACATCTACTAATTCTGGCTTTTTCAAAAATATTAAATAGCTTTGTAAAATTAATCCACCCAAACCATCAATTATATCAAATTCAGTAAAGTCTATATCATGAAGTAAATAATCATCTTTATTTAAAGAGTTATTTAAATTTTTATAAAGCAATAATGAAGCATAGCCATTAATTAAGCCTATATCTTTTGAATTTATAATTTCTTGTTCAATAACTTTTAAATCAAATATTTCTTCCAATTCATCATAAGATAATAGCAATCCCAACTTTCCTTCATATAGTCCCAAATTAGACTCTCCATATATGTAATTACCACTAGAATCTTTCTGAAGAGTCAGTGCATAAGGCCGTGTGACATTAAATATTGATTCCCTTACTAATTTTTTAACATCTAATTCAAGATGATTATTTCTCAATTTAGAAAAATTGTAATTATCAATATTCAAACAGACTCTAAGGAGATTTAATTGATATTGTAAATCTTCATCGGACATACAATTTAACTTAAAATTTACAGAATCGTAAAGACTCATAAGATATTTTGTATCATTTCTTGAAACATTTCCAAAATTACCAAATGTAAACAATGGGACCTCACCATTAACTAATTGCTCAACTTCAAGCATAATGTACTTTTTTTCATGACTACTGATTACTGGTATTTCTTTTAAGAAGCTTGTTAAAACATTTCTTGTTTTTAGCTCATCCATCAATAAATCTGGCACAGTAATTCGATCAATAAGTGCTGAATATACAGATGTATTTCTTAAGACCAATCTACATAGTAAGGCATTTTTATACCTTAAGACTACTGTTTTTATAATCTTATAACAACTTCTCAATCTTGAATAACCAAATATGAATCCAGATTCAATATCACCTAAAAATTTATTTGCAGAAATATGAGATTCATGGAGTAAAGGTAAGAATTCTTTGATATCATTAAATTGGTGTTCTGTCAATTCCAATCGTAATTCCGAACTAAACGGGTTAATTTCTTCAAAAACTTTTTTTACAACTATATTTACTTGACCTATACTACTACAGTCAAATATTCCATCAAAATTTCGTCTATATTTCATTGGGAGTAAGCCAGTTGAAAAGATGCTTTGTGAAATTCTTCCCTCTATTTGTGACACAGGATTTATTAAAGTTTCAAAATCAATCACATAGGGATGTTCTTTACAAGCAATAATATTTTCATTGTGCATATCATTTCCATTCAACACATACGTAAATGCCAAAAGCACTCCCATATTTCTATAAAATGAATGGATTTGACTTTTATCATGGCAGGACAAATTGTCAATCTTCTCTTGGATCATAAAATTGCTACCAATGAATGTATCAGGAAATTTGAAATACTTAGAATCGAATACTCTACAATTTAATTCATTCAAAATTGGATACAAAGTGTATCCTGAAGTCTTATAAAAAAATGATTTATTTTGAAGTTGAAAGCTGATATTCCTATTACTACCGTGATTGTCTCCCACCATTGATAATATTTTTACACTTATATTTTCTTGCCTTAGATCAAAATTTTCTATAATTTCATTATAATTCTTGGTTAAATTTTTCAAAAAACATTCAATGCTAATTTCATAATTTTCTTTCAAAAGATTCAATCTTCTTTTTAAAACTGGATATTTATCAAGAAAGTACAAACCGTTATTAAGAATATTTTTACAAAATTCATTGTATTCACTATATTTTGAATTGGTTCCTTTCCCTATCCTAAATAAATTTATTTCTTGGACCAATACAGGAAGTAGTATTTTTCTAAACTCTTCCTTAAAACTATTAATAATGCTATCAGAAAAGGAGCACACTTCACTAAATTTTGAAGTGGAGAAAGAAAATTCCTCTATTACCTTTGAAATTACTATATCAAAACTTTTTTCCTCTGTAATATTAATTGTCATAGATATTACCTCTAGTAAAATAAAAGGAAATGTCCTATCAATTATGGCGATAGGACATACATAGTTACAAACTAATTTTTATTTTAACAATTTTTGCACCCAGAGATGAATCCAATATTTACACAAACATTTGATAAAAAGCCTGGACAGTCTTTAGTTAGAGTCTTAACAAACCCACTTCCAGCACCACCAATTAATAATGTAATTTCTTGATCAGTTGCAGTTTGAACATAGATTTCTGGTTTAATATTATTCATTATAAATTCCTCCTTGAATAATTAATTATTTGTAACTATGCTTCCCTATAAGATTATTATAAATCGATTAGTGATGTAAAACATGAGTAAAAAAGGCAAAACTCTATGGTACAAATCCTAAAAATAACGAAACGAGAAAATAAACCTGCAAACTAAATAATTGGTTCTCTTTATTCCTACTATTAAATTTTGCTTTTTGCTTCTCAAGTTCATCTATTCTGAACTGTACTATAGCTTGAAATATCAGTTCACATTGGCTTTCTTCTATGTGTATTCAAAAAAGCCAAATAATATCTTAAACCAATCACTAGGAATACCAATTTACATATTCCTGATAATCCTAAGATTTAGGTTGCTCTATTTTTAAGATTTTTATAGTAATTATAAACAAGAGAAAGTTATTAAAGATAATATAAAAACCAGTAAAACTCCAAATACCATTAGTTGCTAAATCTTCTGTATAAAGGTAGCTCTCAGTAAAGAAGAGGTAAATTCCATAGATTTCAATAAAGATTATTCCACTGATGAGTCCGATAAGAAATAAAGCACCTGAAACTTTCACAATCTGATAAAGGACAAGCAACATCAGTCCTATTGCTATGATAATCAGAAAGCTTTGTAGAATTTGTTCCAACATCTTACACCTCTTTCTAGGCTAATTGCTTACGGTAATAGTTGGCTTGTTCCTGGTCAAGTTCATCTAGTTGAGCAATCAAATCAAGGTATTCTGCCTTCGTCACCTCATCTAAGCTTGGAAAATCATTCTCACGACTTGTGATGATGAGTTCCAGTTGTCCAGTGATTTCACGCTTTGAGAAGCTATAATCAAGAGTTTCATCTTCATACTGTTCCTTTAAAGCTTGGTAGTTGGCTCTAGCCTCTGGGCTTGTAAAGCCTTGTGCCAACCATTCTTCAATTTGATAACGCATTTCTTCTAGTGTTTGGACCATGATCTATTCTCCTTTTGTGATTTCTTGACTTCATTTTACCGCGTTCAAAAATATTTGTCAGCCTTTTTTCTTATATCTCAATTGCTATTTGTTGCTTCATTTGGGGTGTTGAATCTTCACTAAACTTGGCCAAAGCTGCATCTATCTCCTCTATCTCAGCTTCTTTTTCGACCAAGGGAGCCAAAACTTCATACTTGGCCTTTACAAGCTGGTACTCCTCTTCCTTTGGAAAGACTTTCTCAACTTCAACTTTAGCTACTTTTAACTTATCTCGTAAATCCTTAACCATTTCTTCAGTCTTTTCTTGATCATCTATAATATGGTCGATGGCATTACTAATTCGTTGAATGGTTCCTACGTCTGATTTCAAATCAAGAGCGACTGTATACTGGTTATCACCTACAATCATTAAAGAGACGGTCTCTGGCAAGGGCTCACTAGGACCTCGTGTAGTCATTTTTAAATCAAATCCTCTAAAGCTGGCAAGGGTTCTGACTTCCTTGGTCTCTGAGCGGTTATAGGTAATGAGTTTTCGCAGATAGTCCCCTGCTTCTGCACGATTATCCGTTTTCTGATTATCAAATTGCATGACAAAATCTTGCGACTTTGTTGCCAAAGATTGGGCAATATCTTTATCATATTGACTCAACCGTTTTTCCATGATAGGGAGGTGCTTCTCGCAATAGGAAATTGTGTGGCGGTATTCATCTTTTGAGCGATTAAAAGCTCGTTTTTGATTTTCTAAAACTGTTAGTTCATTTTCCAATTCCATTTTGAGTTTGAGATAGGGGTTTCCAGTTGCCAAGGCCTTAAAGTCCGAGGCGGTCATGGTTTGTTCATCAATGTCTTCTGCCGACCGAACAGGGTCTTTTGAGGTCATAATCTGAGTGATATATTTGAGCTTATTCTCCTGCGTCTGCCAGAGGTAATTATCAAAACTCCCTTTGGTAATGTAGTGATAAATATCTACCTCATGGTGCATGTTTCCTTGTCGGATGAGCCTTCCATTTCGCTGTACAATATCAGTCGGTCATTTTTTGCGGACAGTTCAATACATGCCTGTCTGTTTCGCTCCCTGCTCCTGCGTTTGCTCTCGTTTGATTTCTCCCTCTGTATCTTCTTGGCACAAGCAGGACAATACTTCGATATGCCAGAGCGGGGAACATATTCAACACCGCACACCGTACAATTCTTAGGCTTTAACGCAGTCCACCGCTTTGTCGGTGTGATATGTAATTCACCGACAAAGCCGATGAATTTATAATAAATCTTGATTTCCTGCCGCACCATTCCGTCTGTAAGTTTCTCACGTTCCGAAACAAGTATCTTGTCTATAAGTGCGTTTATGATGGTTGCGTCCAGTTCCTTAATGCCTTGATAGTTGCGGATTAGGGAGAGGAAATCACGGACACCCTGCGTCTTCTCATAGCTGTCGCTGAGCGTTTCCGTTACCTCTTTCAGCCTTGCTTCAATTTCAAGCTGTTCTTTCTGGTATTTTCCCGACATCATCTCAAAATTCCGCTCGGTAATACGCTCCATCACCTTATCTTCATAGAGTGAGGAAAACAGCCTGTCCAGTTCTGCAAGGCGTTTGTTCAGTTTTCTTTGCTCCTTTTCCAGTGCCTTTGCCTTGCTCTGGTCTGTTTCCGTGAGCCGCTTTTCAATCGCCCTCACTGCCTTTTCATCATTGACTGCCATATCCGCAAATCGGTTGATGTCGGTGAGGACAGCGTTGAACAAGTCCCTCGCTTCAATGCTGTGTGCGGTACACATGATATTACCGTATCTGCCATAATTATTGCAGGAATATTGTACGCAGTCGATGATGTCGGGGCGTTTCCTCCTGTTGGCACTCATAGCCCGCATCGCATAGCCGCAGTCCGCACACTTAATAACGCCTGCAAAGATGTTCTCAAAGCCGCCCTTGTTTTCTGGTAATCTGCGGCTTGTAATAAGCTGCTGTACGGTATCAAATTCCTCCTGCGTGACTATCCCCTCATGGGTGTCTGGTATCACTTCCCATTCTTCGGGCAGCTTAGAGGGGCGTTTCTTGCTTTTCATGTTGGCGGCAATCCGCTTGTAGCCTGCAAGGTTTCCCGCATATATCGGGCTTCTTAAAATGCCCCTTACGCTGTTCTCGCTCCAAATATAACGGTTCTCCTCATTCTCCTCAAAATACCTCTCATAGCCTGTTGCCCCCTGCTCCGCCGCATAAGCGGCGGGGCGTAAGATATGCTGTTTGTTGATGTGCTTGCGGATTTTGGCGATTCCGTTGCCCGCTAACGCAAGGTCAAATATTTCCCTTACCACATGGGCAACTTTGTCATCTATCAGCAGATGGTTGTGGTCGGCGGGGTCTTTGACGTAACCGTATGGTGCTGTCGTCCCCATGAATTTCCCCTGCTGAAACCTCGCTCGGTACGCCGATTTTATCTTGACCGACACATCGGCGGAATACATTTCGTTTAGGATGTTGCGGAAAGGCGTGATGTCCATAGCGGATTTATTGAGCGTGTCCACGCCGTCATTGACCGCTATATACCTCACATTATGCTCTGGGAAAAACACTTCCAGATACAGTCCGCAATCAAGATAGTTCCTCCCCAGACGAGATAAATCTTTCGTGATAACGCAGTTTATCAGACCGCTTTCAATGTCCTTAATCATGTTCTGGAAACTTGGTCTTTGGAAATTTGTACCAGAGTAACCGTCGTCCACATACGTTTTTGCTAAGTGCCATCCCTGCTTTTTCACATAATCCGTGAGGATGGATTTCTGTGTCGCAATGCTCGCACTCTCGTTATCCGTGCCATCGTCTTTTGACAAGCGGCAGTACATGCCGACTTCATAAATCTTGTTCTCCATTCTTATTCCTGCCATACTGTAAAACCTCCATATCTGTCCTATCTGTTTTCATGTTCCATTGCGTACATTCTAAGCGGACAGCCCCTCATTGTCGAAGGTGTCGCCCTCGGCAATCTTCTTCCGAATATCCTCGGAAATAATCGGGATAAACGCTTCTGTGACTGTCTGCGTGCCGACATATTCACGGCTGATTATCATCTGAACTGGTGCTTTCGGCACGATACGCTTTCTCTTTTTATCTGCTTTCTTATCCTCGCCCATACTTAAATCTTCCTTTCCAGACAGGGCAGGAGAACGTCTGGAAACGCCCCGCCCTGTCAATCAGATACCATCAATCCCCGCTGTTTACTTCTTTCTGTAATGCTTCAAGGAGTGCTGCTGCTTCATCAGCGTTCAACGTGATACCCTTTCCGCACTTCTCACGGTTCGGGGAAAAGCTGCGGATGTCATATTTCGGCTCTCTTCCGTTCCATGAGATAAGATTGATTTCTTTTGTGTAGCCGCTGTCGCCCTTAGACAATACGGCGATTTCCTTTACAATCTCATACTGGATTTCTTTCATTCTTCATACCTCAATTTTCTGCATTTACCTCCCGAAAAGAGAAGATTAGCGGCTGTCCCTGCCCCGTTTCCTCTGCAATTCACGCTCCAAAAGTTTAATGATGGTTTCCTCCATCTGCTTCGGCGTTGTGTTCTTCGGAAAATACTTTTTCAGCTTGCTTGTGTTGATTTTCAAGGTTTCTTTCTGGTTTCCCTTTTCCTCCGTCATAATTGCAAATATCGTATCCATGTCAAGCCGCCCGCTCTGGCTTAGGCTTTTCATCCGCTGTGCCTGTGAGAGTGAGGGCGTTGCTTCTTCGCTCTCCATCGTGGCAAAGAGGTTTTCCTGCTCGTCTTTCTTCAAAAAGGACAGTTCCACCGCAGGCGTGAGGGCGATTTTCCCCTCGTCCACCATCCGCAAAATCGGCGGTATCAGTTCCGTCAAACGGATAAATCTTTGTACGGTCATCCTGCCTACGCCGAAGCCCTGTGCCACCTTGTCGTCCGTCCGCAACTTCGTCACAACTTGTGACGAGGTTAAGTCTGTGCGGAAACCCTGCCGCTTCATGGCTTCGGATTTCATCTTGTAGGCAAACGCCCGCTCTGATGGCAGGATATTCTCACGCTGTAAATTACTGTCTACAAGGGTGATGATGGCTCGGTCACGGTCTAAGGGCAGGACAAACGCAGGCACGGTATTTATCCCTGCAAGTTCAGACGCACGGACACGCCGCTGCCCTGCAATCACTTCATAGCCGTTCCCGTCCTCTTTCGGGCGTGTGATTATCGGCGTGACAATGCCAAATTCCTTGATGCTTTCCGCTAATTCTGACAGCGTTTCATCCTCTGCCACATGAAACGGATTGTCGGGAAACGGGTACAAGTCTTTGGTCTTTAACACCTTAAAATCCTGTTTCTTCATTCACATATCTACCTTTCTTTCGCTCTGCTTTTATGGTTTTTCTGCAATTCTTCCAACACTTCGGGCGGTATCTTTGAGAGCAGCCGCCCCATCTGCTCGTTGGTTCTCTGCAACTCAAATATCTTCTGGTTCGCTTTCTGCACCTTTAGTTCCTGCTCATACTTTTCATCACGCATACGCCCCGCATAGTCTGATTCCTGCCCGATTTGCTCCTTTAGGCTATTGATATAGGCACTCTGCTTACTGATTTCCTTTGAGAATTTCTCCACGTCTGGGAGCCATGCCGCAATCAGTTCCAGAGCCTTGTCACGCTTCTTCCCTGCATTAAAGGCGTTGATGTCGGACAGTGCAGACACAATTTCCTCATACTGTTTATCAAGCCTGCCGCCCAACTTATAGAGCCATGTGGGGACATGTTTCCGCTTCGTTTCCATTGAGGACTGACCTCTTTCAAGCTGATTCCACCGTGAGGACATCCGCTCATGGTAGGCGGTCTGCCATTCGGACAGGCTCTTTTGATTGCCTAAAATTGTTTTGGCAGACAGCTTATTGTCTGGTGTAATCGGCACAAAACAGAGGTGCATATGCGGCGTTCTCTCGTCCATGTGGACGACTGCGGAGAGGATATTTTTCTCCCCGACACGCTCTGAAATGAAATCCAGAGCCATCGTAAAATACGCTTTCTGTTCTTTGGGCGGCAGGCTGTTCATAAATTCTGGCGAAGCCGTGATAAGCGTTTCCACCATCATCACGCTATCTTTCCTCGTCCTGCACCCTGCTTCGGCTACCATGCGGTTAATCTCTTTCTTGTAGGTGTACCTCGGCGGATTCACAAGATGGTAGTTATCTTTCGAGCGTTCCATATCTATATCTGGATTGCTTTTATAGGCTTCTTTTTTACGCTCGTTGTGGCGTTCGCAAGCCGCAACGCCGCCCGCTTTGCGTTTCTGGAAACGCAGGATTGCATAGGGCATAATTCATCATCTTCCTTTCTTCGGCGGGTAAACTGCCCTTTGGGTGACAGCGGTGACGGCGGTGACAGCAGTTTTGGGATACCCCCTACCGACTGCCTCAACTGTCACCCTTATTCCCTGCATGACGGTCATGTCGATGATGACGGTGTTTTTGGAATACCCCCTCGCAAGAGCCGTCACCGTCATGCTGCCATTCTTTTATCCGAAGCGTGGAGCGTAGGATAAGCAGGGCGTAAGACCTGCCATAAGGGAGTCCAGAGGGAACGTCTGGCACACGACTTTGCAGGGCAAAGTGTAGTGTGTTACACCCTGTAAACGCAGTCGGAAAAATCGGAAGGATTTTTCTGACCGCAGGGGTGGTTTTACACGCCGAAAAGGGCGGGTAAATCCTACGCCTGCACTTTGCGTTTACGGGGTGTTCTCCCGCAGGGATGACAGCGGCAGGGTATCCTAAAATCACTGTCACCGCCGTCACCGCTGTCACCCGCAGGGCAGAGTCGCCAGCTTTACACGGCTTTAAGCGTCAATGACAGTAACAGGGGGTATCCCAATATCGCTGTCACCACCGTCACCGCTGTCACCCGCCCGCTTTGCAAGCGAAATCTGCCTGCCGTGTTTTTTGCGGCTGTACTGATAAACGATATGGTTCTCATTTAAAAATGTGGTGCGGTATTCATTGAGCCATTTCGTAATCACCGTGGGTATGGTTTCCGTTTCCCTCATAGCGGCTAACAGCTCCGTTGCCGTGCCTGCCCATTCTTCCTTATCCCTCATAAAATCCACCAACCGAAAAAGGACGTCTGGTATCGTTTCTTTCGCAAGCTGCTCCTGCGTTTTTCTCTCCACAAGTTCCCAACTGCAATCACGGAAACGCAGCGTGTATTCCTGATAGGGCGTGTCCCTGCCCGTCACATACAGCTTGGCGGTGTCGGATGCCCGTTTCTCCTTTTCCAGAACAAAGGTAGCGTCCGCACTCCCCGTTAAGCCTGTCGTCCCAGACACCTTGTTGAACACATCGCTGTCATTCTGCTTTCGGATGTGGTGTACGACAATGACCGCCAATGAATGCCTGTCGGCAAAGTCTTTGATTAGTGAGATGTCCCCATAGTCGCTTGCGTAGGCATTGTCTTTTGAAGCTGTACGGACTTTCTGCAAAGTGTCAATGACAATAAGCCTGCTGTTTGGGTAATCTTTCAGATAATCTTCAAGCTGCACGATAAGACCGTCTGACAGCTTGCAGCTTGCCACGGCAAAGTGAAGCCGCCTGCTCGCTTCGTTCGTCAATCGGAACAGCCTGTCCTGTATACGGCAGAACGTGTCCTCAAGGCAGAGGTAAAGCACGTCGCCCTCCATTGTCGGCATATCCCACAAGGGAAGTCCCTGCGACACGCATAAACATAGCTTCAGCATGAGCCAGCTCTTTCCTATCTTCTGTGAGCCGCAGAACAGCGACAAGCCTGTGGGGATAAGGCTGTCCACCACAAAGGACGGCTTCTCAAGCGGTTCATAAAGGAGCGTTTCGGCGTTGACTGTCTGTAACTTCTGCATGGCTTTCCTCCTTTCGGGCGGTGTTTTTGTTTTCGTTGCACATAGGCGTTGACCTCCTTAAAAATAGATTTACTCCCACGAAGAAAAAGTGAGAGTATGTAATGCCGCCAATCCCACACAAATAAAAAACAGATTTCTTTTTCGGGCGGTGTCGGTCACGGTTGGAGATACTTCCTCATTTCCGCCTTTACTTTCTCCTTTGCAATCGCAACAGATTTCTGTATTGCCGAAGCGGTGCAATGCTCCATAGCGGCGATTTGGTAAAAATTGAACTCATACTCGTAGTAGAGCAGGAAACGCCGCCTTTGTATCTCTGGCAGTCCGTCAACCGCCTTACAGAGCAGTTCTGCCCGTTCTGCCTCAATCATTTGTTCCTCTATGCTCTTAGGCAGCTTCAACGCCCGCCTGTTCAGCGTTTCGTCCCATACTTCCGAAAACTCCCTGTGCCGCTCGTCCCATTGGAGGAGATTCCTGTTCCTGCGTTCCATCTGCCGAAACTCCATAAAGAACTGTTCCGACACTTCCAACTCGTGGGATTTGCCCTGCCCGTCCTTAAAGCTGATAAAATACCTTGTGCCGCTTTCCGTGGATTCCTCCCGAAGCGTGTACGCCTTAACTCTGTATGCCATCCCGCTTGCCTCCTGCAAAAAATAAGTGAGGGGATTTCCATCCCTCACCCAGTAGCCCGCAGGACGGCAGGCTGTTTTAGACGCTATAAAATTTTCGTAGCTTCTTCCGCAGATGGTCTAACCTCGCATAGATGGCACCAGTCGTCAAATGCACGAGCGGGGCAATCTCCTTTGTGGAATACCCCTGCATTTTCAGCAGGACGATTTTCAAGGTACGCCCGTCCACCGCGACTAATACTTGATAGAGATTTTCGCTCTCAATCTCGTCCAGTAACTCCGCAACCGTACCCACTTCCGTCTGCCGCTCCCTGTCTGCCATGTCCTCAAGGTATTCCGCAATGTCATTCGTCCATCGGTAAAACCGCCTGTTGGAATTGAAGTCTGCCCTGTCCGCAATGCGTATCTGCTCAATGGTCGCTTCATCAACGCCGCACTCACGCAGCAGCTTTTCCTCCGCTTCTTTCCAGATACGCCATTTCCTGTCCTCCCGTCCGTGGTTATATGCCATGCTTCTTTTCCTCCAATCAGAATTGATTGAGAGGGCAGAGAAAAACCCCCTCATTTTCCCAAAGGAAAAAACAAGGGGGCTGAACGCCTTAAATTTTAATTTTCTATTATCTTTCTTAGTTTTCTTAGGATTCTGGCTTTGCGTTTGTTCACAACGCTCTGGGTTATGCCGAACCTCGCCCCGACTTCACGCTCAGAAAGTCCGTCAAAAAAGATTGCCTGTATCAATTCCTGTTCACTATCCGACAGCAAAGGCAGGGCGGCTTTCAGCCTGTCCACCATAACCGCATTGACAACGGTTTCCGCAATGTCTGCCGCTTCATCAGCGATAAAGTCTAAAGGCTTCCCCTCGCTGTCCGTAAATCCATCCAGAGAAAGCAGGCTGTTCTTCGTATCTAATTTTTTCAGATAACGCCACCGTTCCTTATCTCGGTAGAAGTCCGTGTATTGCTCCCTCACGACTTCAAGCAGACAGCCTTGAATGGGGATAAACAGCTTGTCCATATAGGTCTGGTCGGATTCCCTGCGGCGGCAGAAATCCGTATAGGACAGTTCCACATATCTGCCGCTTTCCTTGATATATACCTTTCTCGGTGCGTATTTCACTGTAAGTACCTCCCATCTGAATTTTTGAAATGTTCAAAATCCAGATGGAGAGGTGGCGAACGACACCTAACACCACTAATAGCCCTATGGCACTTTCCAACAAAAATCGACAAAAGAAAAACCGCAAAGGCTCTATGACCTTTACGGTTATGGGAAATATTAATTCTGTTGTATGGAGATTGTACTTCTACATTCAAGGCAGGAAGTGCCGTTGCATAGGCAGAAATTTTTTTAACTGGTTTCCTGCCGTTCTCTGATATGCTATGTATTGATAAATTTTGCTTCGTATGAGCAGATAGATAACTGCCCGAAAAAAGGACATAAAAAAATCCCTCCAAATTTAAAAACAAATTCAGAGGGTAATTTAGGGTATAACAAAATAACCCACCCGAATATCGTTTTTTTTATTTGGTGAGTTTGTTCTTTCAAATACGAAACAAAAAGAGCCGATGATTCGTGAATTGTTCCACAATTTCATCGGCTCTGCGTCTTAAGCGTCTGGCTCTTTGATGACAGTTATCTTCAAGTTGTCAACTTTAATCAATCTTTCTTGTCTGCATTTTGGACAATAAAGGGGATAATTCTCCAAAACAGTGTCCTTCCTAATTTTATTACGGGTTTTGTTCCCACAAACAGGACACAATATCCATTCGCATTTCATCATAATTAGTCTCTAATCCTTTCAAATCTCATTTTATATGACTTTTGCAAGCTGTTAAGCTAACTTGTGGAACATATGCCGAACCTTATCTATACGGCTATTCGGGCGGCGGGGTTGGCAAATAAATTTACCAATAGCTGGCTGGTATCCTTTTAACTCTGTCAAGCAGACTCCCTGCCCATTTGTGAAATAAGTTAAATCGTTCCTGTATTCTTGAATACATCTAGCAGGGATTTCTCCTTTCAGAATGACCTCGTCATTCTTTATCTGAGTACTTACAATATCTGCACAATACCTTGGAGCATCATGATACGCCCGTGAGAGATATTCCTGCGGTGCATAAATTTCAAAGTGGAGATATGGCTCTAATAGTTCTGTCCCTGCTTTTTTTAAAGCCTGCTCCAATACGATAGGGGAAAGCAGCCGAAAGTCTGCGGGGGTACTTACAGGACTATAATACAATCCATATTCAAAACAGATTTTACAGTCTGTCACTTTCCATCCATACAGCCCCTGCTCGCAGCCATAAAGAACCCCCTCCATAACCGCATTTTGGAACGATTGATTTAAATATCCAAGTGAAACTCTGCTTTCATACTGCACTCCGCTTCCAATAGGGAGCGGCTCTATGGACAACCCGACAGAAGCCCAGAAAGGATTTGGCGGGACTTCTATGTGGATGGTATATTCTGCTTTTCTAAGCGGTCTTTCCATATATATAACAGTAGGCTCTTTTATTTCTGCCTCCACATGATATTTTTCCTCAAGGATGGCACAAATGACTTCCATCTGCACTTTCCCCAAAAAAGAAAGTATAATCTCATGCGTTGTAGTATCCACATAATATTTTAAAAGAGGGTCGCCATCTGAAATTTCTGTAAGTGCCCCAAGCAATATTTCCCGCTGTTCAGATTTCTTTACTGCAATCGTTGTTTGGAGCATAGGGAGAGGATTTTCAATAAATTTTCTCTGCGGCAACAGTATTCCGTTCCCCAAAATACTGTTTAGCTGCAAAACATCATTTGGTAAAATTACAATATCACCAGAGCAGGCTGTATCGGATGAATATAATTCACCGTTTGTCGGAACACACATCTCTGTGATTTTTATTTTCTCTTTTTCAGATATTCTAATAACATCCCTCAAATGCAATGTTCCGCTATATATACGCACATAAACAAAACGCCGCCTTTTCTCTGAATATTCAATCTTAAAAACCTGCCCGCATAGTTCAGATTGACCTTCAGGCGTTGATGAATAAAATTTACTGGCAATCACTTCTATAAGCTGCCGAATCCCCAGATTGTTTTTAGCGCTTCCGTGATAAACGGGAAATAACGTTCCGTTTTGGAATCTCCTGTTTTCTTCCTGTTCCAGTTCTGACATTTTAAACGGTTTCCCTGACATATATTTCTCTAATAGTTCATCGTTTCCCATAATTACCGCATCCCACTGTTCCATATCGTCATTGTCTGTTACATTTATATGGGGATGCTGCCCAACCTTTTGCTTCACTATAATTTCCGAAGAAAGCTTTGCTTTCATTTCTTGATATACCATTGGCAAATCAATCCCCTCTTGGTCAATTTTATTGATGAAAAAAATTGTCGGAATCTTCATTGTCTGTAGTGCATGAAACAGTATACGGGTCTGTGCCTGTATGCCATCCTTTGCAGAAACTAATAATACTGCTCCGTCTAATACGGATAAAGAACGGTATACTTCCGCCAAAAAATCCATATGGCCTGGCGTATCTATAATGTTGACTTTTACATCCTCCCACTGAAAAGATGTCACTGCTGTCTGGATAGTGATTCCCCTTTGACGCTCCAAATTCATTGTATCTGTCCTTGTTGTGCCTTTATCTACGCTCCCTGGTTCTGCAATTGCACCACTGGTATACAATAAACTTTCCGTTAATGTTGTCTTTCCTGCGTCAACGTGAGCCAGAATGCCTAAGTTAATTATTTTCATGTGATTTTCCTCCTATCAACACCCAAAAAAGGGCATAAAAATACCCAGTGATAAATACTCCTATCACTGGGTAAATAACTCCAATAGCCCCAAAACACTTATATGTTTTCGGGCATATAAAATTACATGATAAAAGTATTCTTAAACTGGGTACAAAAAACTAAGCCCCATATTAAAAGTGAAACGGGACTGCTACTTTTTGTTCCCACTATCAAATTGACAGTTTATTTAAGAATACCTTGCCGCATATTTATTAACTCCTTGTATAATACTGAATCTAATTATATTCCTTAACCCTTTATTTGTCAAGCTGACAAACTAAAGCAGAAAAAGCGGCAGGATTTCCCCCTGCCACTAATCATCTGTTTATGCAAAAATAATTTCCTTTTCCACAATCTCCCTCGCACAAGCCCTTATGTTATTGAGGCATCCTGTCCATTCTAAGGCGTTTTCTGCCTTTAGCTGTTCCGTTATGCCCTGTGCCTGTTTCATACCCTCTATGAGCCTTTCAAAGCGTTCCTGTGCCTGTCTGTTGATGTCGGCAAGGTAGGCGTTTAGCCTGCCGCTTGTAAGAAGATTGGTGTATGTAACTTTACGGTACTGTTTTAGATAATCTAAATGCCGTTGCCCCCAGATGCCTATTGCCTGTTCTTCTTCGGCGGGTACAGTTAAGCACGGTATCAAATAATCCCCTTGCCTTTCGTATTTGCCGCCCAGTTCCTCAAATAATGATTTTGCCATTGTCTGTTACCTCCACATTCTTTTTTATTTTGAATGTCCGCAAAATCCGTCCTACATCAGAAGGACGCCAGGGAACATCTAAGTGGTGGACAGCTTTCATGCGTGATTGCACGTTTAGCCCCGTTCCACCTTTTTCAGTCGAAGCCATGAGAATCCGTACTTCACCACTATTGACCTTTCGTGAGAGAGAATTTTTCTTCTCATCAGTATTGGCATCATGCACAAAGGCAATTTCTTCTTTTGGAATACCGCGATCAACCAGCAAGTCCTTAAGTTCATTGTAAACATCAAAGCCCTCTTCCTTACTTTTAGGGGTTCCAATATCAGAGAAAATCATCTGAGTGGCTTTGGCTTCAACTCCTTCACGGTAAATCCGCTCGACATTATCGACTACTTGAAGGATTTTCTGATTGTCTGATAAGGTATAAGCAGGGTCAATCAACCGCATATCAATAGCTAGTTTTCTGGCTTCACCTGTGATTTTAAGCATGTTATCTCTACTTGGGTCAACACTACCTGACTTGATAGCGTCTGAACGCTCTACCAGTTCTTCTAAATAGTATTTCTGAGCTTGTGTTAACTCGCTTTCCACCGCAATAATCTTAGCTTCAGGTACAGGTAAGTCAAGCATATCCGATGTCTGAATATCTGCTGTTTCCTTGTAAATTCGCATGAGTTCAGGCAAGTTGACAAATTTCTTGAACCTTTTCTTAGGTTGATATTTATCACCTGTCGGGGCTAGTTCCATAGAGTTTTCGATATTCCCAAAAGCACCAACCCATGAGTCAAAATTGGATACCTGGTATCGTTCCAAGACATCGGGTTGAATGTAATTCATCATAGTGAAAAGTTCACTAATGGAGTTTGAGACTGGTGTTCCTGTCGCAAAAACGACATTTCTATCACCATGCTCTGCCTGAACCTGTCTCACCTTCATCTCCATATCCACATTCTTTTTTGAAGTGGTGTTGGTGATTCCAGCTACATTCCCAAGTCCAGTGATTGGACGGATATTCTTGAAGTGATGAGCTTCATCCACAAAAAGAAAATCAATTCCAAGGTTTTCAAATTCAATAAAGGTATCTCGCTCTAGTTTTTGGAGTTCTTCCAACTGGTGCTCTAGTCCCTTGATTGAACGCTCTGCTTCTTTGACCGTATAATCAGAATCACTTCCTAGCTTGATTTCTCTGAGTTGCTCGAGTTTGTCATTGATATAGGTGACCTGTTTCTCTCGACTCATCGGTATTTTCTCAAACTGGGAATCCCCAATGACAATGGCATCATAGTCCCCTGTGATAATACGTGATACAAACTGTTTGCGTTTGGCCTTGGCAAAATCTTTCTTGGTGGTCACATAGACTTTCTTGGTTGGGAAGAACTTCATAATTTCTTGACCAAACTGAGCAGTCAAACTAGACGGAACCACATAAAGAGGTTTATGCACCATCCCTAATTCTTTCAATTTGAAACCAGCTCCGATCATGGTCAAGGTTTTTCCAGACCCAACTTCATGAGCTAGGAGGGCTCGTTTTTCCTCCACAATCCGTTGAATGGCATTCTTTTGGTGAGGGCGTAAGGAGATATTCTGAGCAAGTCCATCAATGGTTAAATGACTACCATCATAGGTCTTAGATACTGTACGATTGTAGAGCCTATTATAGGTGTCTTCAATCATTTGTTGAACTTCTGGATACTTTGATACAAAGTCTTGAAAGAGTTCTTGGAGGTGTGTTTCCTTGGCACGTAGGACCGTTGTTTTCTCCACATCCGTCACATTCTTTTTCTTATCCCCTTCGACAATTTGTTTTGTGATCGTTGGTTGATTGGAATTCAGGAGATTTTCAAAGATTTTTCGACCACTATCATAGCGTGAAGCAGGGACACCTAAACTCCTGTCCGTTGCGTTGGAATAGGTGTAGGCAAACTTAGATTGGTAAGTGATAACCCCGTCAATGGGACTGACTTCAAGGACTGTTGCTACTTCTTGGTCTGACAGTTCATAGGCTTTCCCCATAAAGGTTTCTTGGGCAAATTTTCCGTAAACAGACAAAGGAATCCAGCGTGAAGCGATTCGATAATCAATGTCTGCCAAAGTAATACGTGCTGGTTTGATAGCTTCTAGAAGTCCTGCATAATGTGACCAGTTAAAGTCCTGATTGTCTTGTTTGACGAATAGATCCACCACTTCTAACTTGGTAACGACATCACCTGACAGGAAGTCTTGGCGAGAAACATAGGACAGTTCCCCATTCAAATACTTCTCAGGATCAGGCATAATGAGGTCTCCTAACTCCTCAATCAAGGTCATCTTCGATTCAACCTGATAGATAGACATCATATAAGCGAAATCAACACCACGTCCGTCAGCCAAGCTGGAATTTAAGGCATCAAGGGCAGTATGTACCTTTTTAACCTCTTTTTCAGGACGCACTAGAGCCTTTTCAAAGGCAAGGGATTTAGTATAGATAACATACTTTCCACTTGGATCCAGACGTTCATCTTCCAAACTAGCAAGAAGCGAATATTTATCATCACTATCAAAAAGATTACGATTCACTGCACTGTTCAAATAACCATAGCGTTTGACAAAGCTATCATAGGTACGATTAAGCTTGCCTAATAAGTCGTTGAACTCGCCTTTATCATAGTCATAATAGCGTTGAATGGCTATGACTTCTTGATAGGCATTACGAATGTCCACCATTCCTTTGATTCGTGCTACTTCTTTCTCAGATAAGGGAGCTTCATAGAAAACTGTCTTTTTATATAACCCTTTAAACTGACCATGTTTTGCTGCATCATCGGTCACATAAACATCTAGAGCAGTGCTATCAGTCACTTCTAAGCTATTAAATCTATCAATCTGCTTTTGGGAATACTTGGTGTCCCATGCTTTGAAGTTGCCTACTTCATCGACATAGTAACTGATTTCTTCCGTCTTGGTCCCCACTCGAATGCCTTTATTGTCTCGATAGTAGACCGTAGAACCCTGGTAACCAAAACTGTACTGACCTAGATTCTCCCTCATTTCAGCTGGAATGGAGGTATCAATGACTTGTTCGGTCAACACATTTGGGTTAATGATGACCTCATTTCTATCAATCTCCCTTGGGGCCTTAACGTGATTTAGAGCTATTTCAACACTTGCAATCAAGTTATCACTAGTCCCCTTAACAGAAAGTGTTCCGCCGTTAAAATTTCTGACCTCGTAGGTTCCTAGCACTTGGCTATTGTATTCTCCATCAAAGTAAGGATTGAGCCAAATGCGACTATCCTTTTCATAACGAATGGAACCTGAAAAGGCTAAGTCATCTGTCACATATCCCTTGTTCAAGTGTTTCTGGAAGAACAACATATCCGTTGTAACATTCGTTCCTGCAATGGCCTTAAAGGTAGAGTCAGGCAGTCGAACCCCTCCAAGAAATTCAGTTGTCTCACGAATATCTTGTAAGATGTTTTCTGTTCGCTTATCCATGGTTCCTGTGGAAGAGATAATCGCTACTTGTCCACCATCATGGACCAAATCAAGTGACTTTTTGACAAAGTAGTCATGAATCATATAAGGCTTATCGTACCTGTTATCCGCAATTCGTATATTGGCAAACGGCACATTTGAAATCACCAAATCAAAACTATTGTCGTTAAAAGCCACCGTCTCAAAGCCCTTAATTTCAATATGGCTATTCGGGTGAAGGTGCTTGGCAATGGCTCCTGTAATGGTATCTAGCTCTACGCCATATAGCTCACTCTTTTCTCTTAAGTGTTTGGGCATAGCCGCAAAGAAATTCCCTGTTCCCATGGAAGGGTCTAGGATTTTTCCGCCTGTAAAACCATCTCTTTCCAACTTATCCCACATCTGACGGATCAGGGTAGGGTCTGTATAATAGGCTGTCAAGGAGGACTGTTTCATATCCGAATACTCTTTATCTGTGACTAAGCTTTTCAGTTCTTCTCGTTCCTTAGAAAATTTTGGATGATAGTCATCAAAAAATTCATTGGCAAGTCCACCCCAGCCCACATACTTGGCAAGGAGTTCTTGTTCACTTGGATTTGCCTGACGGCGTTCCGTTTCAAGTGTTTTAACCAAACGAATAGCCGCAATGTTTGTCTCAACCTTATCTCTAGCAGTCTTAGGATAAAAGTCCGTCATATCTTCTGGAAAATAAAAGTCCGTTACTGGAATCTCTGGAATTGTTCCGACTACTTCCTCTTCAGGAATTTGACTATCTGATTCTTCAAGATCAGTATCGTTATGACCTTTTTCTGAACCATCTGGTTCCAATAGTCCAATACTCTGAACTGGCTCCTCGTCCAGAAATGAAAAAAGGTTTAATTCTTGGTCCGCTTCTTCTATCTCTGTTTGTGGTTCTGCCATTGGCTGATGAAGTGCCTGACTGACTTCTTCCCAGGTCCTCACATAAAGAACTGGATTTTGTTCTATGATATCCGAAAAGTCATTGACTAACTCAATCCGAATCAAACCGTTCAATCGAGCATCGCTGACCGACACGACCTCAAAGTCCTGCCCCTTATAGGAAACCAATGACCCCAGAGGATAAGTGTCCAATACTCTCTGGACTAGTGGATTTCCCGCAAATTCTTCATCAACCACTACTTTCGTCTCAGCTTTCTCTAGCTTGCTCTTCCAATCACGTAGGTTCAAGTCCGATTGACTACTTTTAGCTTTTTCAAATGTTTCTGCATCTTCTCTGCTTAATTCTTCATGTAAAAAGGCATAAGCAACCTGTCGCAACTCTTCTAAAGAAAGTTGACTGCCAAAGAAAAATTCTACTTTATCATGACTCAATCCCATTTGGAGTAGTTCGGTCGCAAGGGCTAGTTGAGTTACCGTAGCTTTTGGATAACCACCTAATAAAGCAAGGTCCGAATTTTTCAAACGAAAACGACCTGCGGCATCCAATAAAATGCCGACTTGGTCTTGGTCAAACTGAGATAGCTCAATCCCTATCTGAGTCAATTTTTCTTGATTTTCTGTCCTAATGGCTTGTCCAATTTTTTCTAATTCCTTTTCTTCGACTGTAGTCAAGGTTCGTTTCAGCTCATAGAGGCTACCATCAGCCTCCAGATAGGTAAGTAATTCCTCGCCATCAAAGACTGGTGTCATTTCCATTTCAGTGTCAAAATCACCTCGTCTAAGATTCGGAAGTTTTGAACGTTCATTTCGAATCTGGTCAAAATATGTTAGAATCTCAAATTTACGTCGTAAAGATAACTCTTCATAAGCCGGCAGATGACTTGTTTTTCCAGTTCGGTTATCCAGTTGAGACAAATCTACATCCAAACTAGCAATAACCAGAAAGCCCTCTTCTCGAAAAGATATTGCCTGATTACTACTCGCTTTGTGCTCATTACCAGTTTCTTCTTTTTCTTGAACTGTTTCATCAACTCTTGTTTCAAGCTCAGGTTCGTAGGTCAAGAGAAACTGTTCAATATCTCGGCTAATGCGATCCGCTAAATTATTTGCCACACGATAAACATTGACCAAATTAGCTCTCCTACTCTTTTGTAAGAGTGAATCCGGCGATATGGTTTGGTAGTGACCATTTGAGTCTAATAATTGAAAACGAGTGGCCAGATTAAACAAGGCCACTTCAATCACCAAGTCTTTTTCAGACGGCGATAGTTTGTCGAGTTTTTGGAGACCAGTTTGGCCGAATACTTGTGTATAGGTCAATAGATCATGAGCAGTATCATAAGGACTAGCTTGGATAAAAGCTGAAACATCTGTCTCAAAGTGAAGTACCTGAACAGATTTAATAATTTCTTGCCTATTGGTTAAAAACTGACGAATAAGACTATCCCACTCCTCATCAAAGTGGTTTGCTTGGTAATACAAAAATGCTTCAAGCATGGCTCTGTCACGAGGAATGGTAGCCCGCAACATCTGTAGTAAAACTTCTTGATTCATTCGTTCCTCCCATCAAAAAAGAGCTGAGATTCTATTCTCAGCCCTTCGTTTTAGTCTAGGACCAAGGCTCGTTGGTCTTTTTCTTGTGGCATACCTTCCATCAAAGTCGCCACATAGTGTTGTAAGAAATGACTTTTCTGGTCTAGTAACTCTTTCTGCAAAGCAAGATGAACCAGATCTCCAAAATAATCCTGACTGGAAATGGCCAAGTCCTGTTGAATCATGGCCTGTAATGTTTCAAGGCTAAGTGGTGAATAATCGTCACTATCTAAAACTTCATACTGTTCCAAGGTGTCTGAAAGGCTATTTGAGGACATTAGATCCATAATAAAACTAGAGCCTTCACCTGTTCGGTACAGTTTTTCCAGAATATCAGTCATATCTGCCTGTACTTCATCCAAATAGCCATCCACTTTAACTCGTAGCTCATCACTAATCAAGGACAGGTCATCTTCATCCATATAATCTTGATAAACCTGATTGAGGATTGTTCTATCAGAAATACTTAATTCCAAAGAGAGAAAGGCCTTGATAAACTCTTGGTAATCGTCCTTCTCCATTTCAGACAAAGCCTCTTTCATGGTGTCAAAGTTCCAAGTCATCACACAACTCCTTTTGTGGGACTAGTGGTGAATGTCCTGATTGTAGTTCTTCTAAATCAGCTTGACCATCACCATCTGTGTCAATAGCATATGGATTGGTCCCAAGAGCCAGTTCCTGAGCGTCTGTCAAACCATCTTGGTCTGAATCCATTTCATAAATGGTTTTTGGATTCATCTACTTCTCCTCCTTTTTCTTCAGTCCAAAAGCCGTACCAAGCAGAATACCAGCTCCAATCAAGCCCAAAAGGGATTCATGTTCCCCTGTATTTGGCAATTCACTTGCTGGAACAGGCGGTTCAATAGTCTCAATTGGTGGTTGAGGTGGTGTGGGTTGATTTGGACTTGGTTCTTCAGGTTTAGGGGTATGTGTTACAACTGTATTTGAGCTGATGACATAACCATTCACTGTATGGAGATAGGTATTCTCCACCTGACCAGTCGCAATCCGTTTCATCTGCAGGTAAACATCTGCCTGAAAGGCTGAATCATCAGAGATGGTCTCTAAGAAGGATTTATCAAATGAAATTGACACGAGGCCATTTTCTGTATCCACCTGTTGCAAGGTATATTTCGTGACTTCCGTTCCTTCTTTTAAGACAGAACCGTCTTTGAGGGTGACATCCGTCATCAGATAGCTACGATAAACACCATTATACTCATCATGCTTTTCATCATAGTTATCTTCAAAACCATATTCAAATAAATCTGTCGCACGATTGCTTGGAATCATTGCTCCAACTAAGCGATAGTTAAAGATTTGATGCAAGGCCACTTCTTTCCCATCAAGGCTATCCTCTTTATTGGATAAGTCAATCACCACATCTTTTTGTGGGTCTAATCGGGGAACATTATTGACCACTGTTTCCGTGACATAAGCCAAGCCAAAATCAATCTGATAGGCTGTATTTTCATACTGACCACCTGTTTTGGTTAGCTCATTTTTAACCGTCATCGGAAGCGTGACAACTAAGGTTTGACCAGACTTCACATAGGTCTCATAAAAGGTTTTTGGATCATCGCTACTAAAAACTTGAATGGCTCCTTTAGGTGTAAACTCACGCTTAGCGATGGCATCTTGGACGACTTTCGGAGCTTCTGACAAACTTGCGTAGGTGCTAACAGAAATACCAGATACACGATTGCCTTCCTTATCCAAAACTTGAATGCCATCAGGATTTAGGGTAAGGGCTTCTTCTGGGTAATCGTCTACCATGTAAAATCCCTTGGCAAGAACATCATCCGTCACGACCATGTCCTTGTATTGACTGTAATCCAAGACAATTTTGTAATAATTGACTGTATTCGGAAGGACAGTCTTTCCATCAATTGAAATGCCTTCTTGATTGGTATTAGACTTGTGTGGAGTTACTTTAGGGACAAAATTGGTCACCGTATTAGTTTCATATGCTTGTCCAAAATCCACCTGATAGGCCACGTTTTCATAAGACTTCCCTGAATTAATCATGGTTTCCAAAACAGTCATCGGAGTGACGATGGTAATATTCTCCCCCTTAGTCACATACGATTCATAAAAGGCTTGTGGGTCTTCTGGCATGAAAACTTGGAAAGCTCCTTTAGGCTGAATTTTTTGTTTAGAAAGGGCTGCTTGTAAGGAGTTAGGAGCTTCTGATAATTGAGAATAAGACTTCACCGTGATTCCTGAAACTGTTTTGCCATCAGATGTGATAACCTGAATAGCTGTTTCATCTGGCAATAAAGCTTCTTCTGGATAATCATCCACAAAGTAAAAACCTTGTGCAATCTGAGACTTGTCTGCTTTAATCCCTCGGTATTGGTCCAAATCCCATGAGAGTGTATAGTGATTTTGAGTTCCCACAAGCATGGGCTTCCCATTGATGTCCACTTTGTCTTTATTGAGGTTTTGTTTCTTGGGTTCTGGAGAAACAAGGGTGTTGGTCACTTCCTTGGTTTCATAGCCATTGCCGAAATCAACTTGGTATGCCTTGTTTGTATAGGTCTTTGTTTGACCATAAAGACTATCTTTAACCGTCATTTTGGTCAAAAGAGCCAAGGATGTACCTGTTTTGACATATTGGTCATAAAATGCTTGGTTGTCATCCGGCATAAAGACTTGAAAGGCACCTGTCGGTATAATCTTAGCACGAGCTAATTTATATTGAAGGTCTTTAGGGGCTTCATTTAACGAAGCATAGGTTTTAACCGTTATACCTGATACCTTTTGACCATCAAGGGTAGTAACAGCCGTGCCATTTTCCACCACATCAAGCACTTCCTCTGGGTAATCATCCACAAAGAAGAAGCCTCGTGCAATTGTCTCTGTAGCAGAACGATCTCCCTTATACTGGTCCAAATCCCAAGTCAATCGGTAGTGGTTGGTTGTGCCAAGGGCTACGACCGTGTCATTAATGAGGACACCATCCGCATTTTCATTATTTTTATCTGGTGTAATGAGTGTGGTTGTCTCCCCATCACCTGGTGTACGAACCGTCACAATATTTGAAGTGACTGTATAGGAATTGGCTGTTCCCTTGTTCACAAGCAACTTGTAGCTATTAGAATAGGTTGCCCCATCATTTTGAACAGTTCCATAAAGTTTGGGAGCAGTCAGTTGATAAGACTTAGTGAGGTCTTGATTGACCTCTTGAAGCAAAGTTTCCTTGGCAGTCAGAGTCACAAAATTCTTAGACTCATCAAAGCTAAGGACATAGTTTCCATTCTCTTTTTGTGTTGTTTCCTTATCAAACAAATAACCTGCAGGCAAGTAGTCCTCAAAAATGAGACTAGTCGTTTGAGTACGTTTGGGCGATAAGGCATCAACTGTTAAGGGATAAATCACCGTTGAATCTTTTGCGACAGTTTTATCATGAAGATTAGCTTGGTCACTATTGATCACTTCTTTCATAATCTCTGGAGTTGTCGTCAAACGGTACGCATGATAATGGACAGTGGGTACTTGTGGTGGCGTTGGAAGTTCTTTTGGAATAGGTTTGACAGGTAAGGTTACCTTGGTCAAAGTTAGACTAGGCTGAATCACTTCTTCCAAAGGCTTTGGCGTGAAGGTTACAGGCTTTTCAGGTGTAAAGTTTTTTGGAGTAAAGACATCTGGTGTTACCGTAATAGGTTCTGGAACGGGTTCAAGTTCCACCGTTACGTGAGGTTTGGGACTATAAGGTGTTACTGTACGTGCCACTGGTAGGGTATTTAAGGCAAACCAGTAAGATAATCCAACATTCTGTGGCATATCGCCTTGTCCAAAGGTGACTGTATAGGTATTGCCCGATGTGACCGTTGAGACAATAGCTCCTTTATAAGCATAACGACTTGATGTGGTATCCCATTCCTCAGGTAAGTTCAAATCACTTGCACGGTTGGAACCCAAAGAACGTGCTAGACCTTCATTAGTCACTTGAACGGTTGACCCATTAATCGGCACAAATTTCCCAGATGAATCTTTAACATACTCTAGACCAATGTCATTATGATTGAGGGAAGAATGTGTGAAGACACCTGGTTTTTCTTTGGAGAAGGTAACTTGTGAGCCGTCTTCCAAAAAATACTTAGCAACTACGCGAAACTCCATCTTATCCGTTCGCCAGTCACCATTTCCATCATTTCGGTAGGCGATAAAGCCTTCGGTAGGATCATTTGGTACAACCAGCTTCACGGCAGCGGTTCCAGCTGGTGATACAAGGTTGGTAATATCGTAAGTCACATGACTAATCTTTTTGCCATCAAATCGTGCATTTTGAAGATTTTGATAGTTAAAACTAAGAGTTTCGCCTGTTTTGAAGCTATCATAGACAAAGAAGCCCGTGGAATCTAAAATTCTTGAGTAGCCCCCCAGCATGGCATCGCCAGTTGAAATAATCTGATCAGGACTTCGGGTAATGGCTCCATGTTGTGCTTGTGGCTCACCGTTATTGAGATTGAGGGCTTGAGCAAGGGCTTCAGAAATATAACCTTCTTCACCTTTTGAAATCTCGGCCAAGTCACGTTGATAGCGTTCCATTTCTTTGGCATTGTAGGCATCAATCGCTTCATTTTCTTTTCTAGCTGCGGCTTCTTTTTCCTGATTGCGTTTTGTAATGGCTTCAATCTCAGCAGCTCGATCTGAAACTAATTGTTGTTTCTTCTGATTAGCCTGATCCACCGCAGCTTGACCTGCACGGTTTTCAGCATCTACAGCAGCTTGACCTGCCTGATTACGCCTTTCAATGGCTTCATTATCTGCCTTTGTCTTAGCAAGTCCAGCCTCATTTTCTTTTTGAATGACCTGATTTTTCGCAACAATATCATCTGCCTTGGTTTTCTTTGTTAGATAATCCACTACAGCTTGTTCGTTAGTTGATTGAATGGTTTCAACAGCCTTGCCATAGTTTGTATAGTCAAGTTCAGATGTTCCATTTCCAGCTGAAACTACATGTTCTTTTACTGTCACATCAGCATCTGCATACCGAGTTTTTAGGTCATTGACTTTAGTATCAACCCAAGCATTTGTCTCTTTACCAGTTTGGTTGGCCCTTTCGTAGGTCTGTGACAGCTCCTTATTTTCTTGTTCAATGCGAGCTTTATTCGATTCGTATGTCGCTTTATCAGCTTTGTAGGTTTCAGTAACTTCATTGATAGCCTCAACCTGTTTTTGGGCATCTTCTTCTGCTTTTGAAATTTGTTGGTTGGTTTCTGACACAGAAGTTGTATTTCCTAAATCCATTGGGCTATCTTCAACTGTAGAAACACCTTCAGCCTTTGCCTCTTCAACTGCTTGTGTTACCGTATCATGTGGTACGGTGACAGCAATCGCTCCATTAGATTGACTAGTTGACCCTAAACTTTCAGTTTGTTCAGATACAGAGGTTGGTTGTGCTTCTGGTAAATTCGTGGCTGGATTTTCCGATCGTTGAATAGTGGTGTCAACTGACGATGTGACTTCATCAGCATGTGCAACCGTTCCTCCCCAAGCAACAACAGCGGTCACCATTGTTCCAAGGGCAACCGAACATAACGTTCGATATTTTTTACTCTTACGAAAGACGTGTTTCTCGCCTTTTTCCTGATTGACAAGAAAGTGATGATTACATGTTTTGGTCATAAATAGTCCTTCTTTTCTTTTTTCTGTAGCAACAAACTGTCACTCTTTATTAGATACGAGGGCGTTAAGCGAGCACGACAAAAATAGGAGTTTTGACGAAGAACTTTCCGTTCTAGGAGAAACTCTCTTTTTTGTACAGCTCGTAGCCCAAGTTCAATACCATCATAAAAAAGAAGGCTTGATTTTGTTATCACAATCAGTTCAGGGAAAAGAAAATGTTGCTTTTGCACTACAAATGTTGTAAAATTGTAGTGTAAAAGCAACATAGAAAGGAGTAAGCATGTCAAAAAAAGAGATTCTACTTGAATTTATAGAAAACCACAATGGTATTATCACCTATAGAGATTGTAAAGCTCTAAATATTCCAACAATATATTTGATAAGACTAGAAAAAGAAGGAATTCTATACCGCGTCGAAAAAGGAATTTTCCTAACCCAGAATGGAGACTACGACGAATACTACTTCTTTCAGTACCGATATCCCAAGGCTGTTTTCTCATATATCTCAGCGCTTTACCTGCAACAATTTACAGATGAAATTCCTCAATATTTTGACGTAACCATTCCTAGAGGTTACCGTTTTAATACTCCTCCTGCTAACCTGAACATTCATTCCGTTTCAAAGGAATATAGCGAACTAGGAATTACTCTTGTAAAAACCCCTATGGGAAACGAGGTAAGAGTATATGATTTCGAACGTATTATCTGTGATTTTGTGATTCATCGAGAAAAAATAGATACTGAGCTTTTTGTCAAAACACTTCAACTTTACGGAAACTATCCTAAAAAAAATCTTACAAAACTCTATGAATATGCGACAAAAATGAACACCCTGGACAAGGTCAAACAAACTCTGGAGGTCTTAGTATGAATAAAGCTAAGCTAACAGCACTCTGTCATAAAATATCAAAGAATACTGGATTAACCTTTAATTCCGTGATGACCTATTACTTTCTAGAAGTGATTTTGAAAAAATTAAGTCAGAGTACCTATTCAAATCACTATATCTTCAAAGGAGGATTCCTACTGTCAAATGTTATTGGAGTTGAATCTCGTAGCACGGTTGATATTGATTTTTTGTTCCATCAAATAACACTCTCAGAAGATACTGTAGAGCAGCAACTCAAGGAAATTTTAGCAGATTCAGAAGAAGGTATTACTTTTGTGATTCAATCCATCATAGATATTAAAGAAAGTGATGACTATGGTGGCTATCGAGCAACAATTTTGTGCCAACTTGAGAATATTAAACAAGTTATCCATTTGGATATCGCGACAGGTGATGTTGTAACTCCTCAGCCGATTACATACGACTATAAAGCTATTTTTGATGAAGACAATTTTCCAATCATTGCTTATACAATTGAAACAATTCTAGCTGAGAAACTTCAAACTATCTATTCACGTAACTTCTTGAACAGCAGAAGCAAAGATTTTTACGATGTTTATATTCTTTCAAAACTGAAGAAAGAAGACATTGACTTCATTCAGTTGAAAAATGCCTGTCAGAGAACATTTTCATATCGCGAAACAGAGCTCGATTTTGAAAAGATTATTGAACTACTCGAGAGGTTCAAATCTGACCCTATTCAGAATAAACAATGGCAAAATTATTCGAAAAAATATAGCTATACAAAGGGGATTTCCCTTGCAGATGTTCTTGATGAGATGATTCGTCTCATAGCAGTTCTCATTTCTATAAATTCTGATTAATAGAGACAAAAAAATAAAAAAGGATATGCTAACATTTATACACTTTGTTAGCATATCCTTTTTGTATTTCGTCGTATAAGCAAAACTCAAGCTACTATCCACTCCAGATAATTTTCGGAAGGTGTAGTTGGGATTGCCATTGTAGTTGGTTTCGGAGATAAGGAATGAGCCATCTGGGTAGACTTTTTCGACAAAAGCCACGTGTCCATATTCTGCTGGTGTGCCATATCCTCCTCCCGCAAAGGAAAGAATAGCTCCTGCTTGTGGACTTGTCCCTGTCTCCCCACCGAGACGTGCGGCTGTACGCACCCAGTCTTGGCCATTGCCCATGGTACTGATAATTGAAATCTTCTCACCATTTTTACCTTTAAGTTTTAGACCCAGTTGGTTGATACGGGCTGCGACTCCCCACGTACATTGGCCGTAAGCATAACCCATACCGTCACCACCTCCTGGAATAGAGTTCTCAAAAAGATCTCCTCGTACAGCTTCAAGTGCTTTTGGATCGCTTTGTGCAGTCCCACCGTTGGGTTGACTGAAGCCTTTTTCAATTTGGTAATACCACTCACTGGCTCGTGTCTGACGCTCAAGTAGCTTATCACCACTATTTCCTTCCCAGTAAATGAGAAAGAGTTGGGCAAGACTAGCTGGACTTCCTGAATTTTTGAAGAAGTCCTTTAACCAGTTGGTGTAATAAGGACTATCCCCATGCAACATGAAATCCAGTTGTAACCCTAAGTCATACCACTTTAGATTTTTTCCTTTGGCATATTCGAGCAACAAGGTATGTCTGCGTGACCCATCTGCAGTATCTGTCCATTGTCCTAAGCCTAAACCACGTTTGAGAATATTTGGGTAACGTCCATTGTATATAGTTGGACCATTGAGTGAGAGCCAGCCCACATCATCCCACGAGCTGTCTGTCGCACCAATAGGAGGAGATAGATAGTCGCCTTCCGCACGCTTGGGATTAATAGAGGATTCTACCGACCAATTTCCTAAAATGGCTGCAATAGCTTGATTGGTCGCACCTTTGCTTTTGAGATAGTCATAAATAGCCTTTGCTCTCTCGAACTCATCGCCACCAAACTGACCAATAGTTGGAAGAATGGTTGTCTGAACCTGGATTACTTTTGGAAAGTAGAATGCTGGATTGACAAAGACCAACTTATCCGTGTCAACATCAACCTTCTGATAGGTGACTTTTAGACCCGTTCCGTCTTTGGTCTGACCAATAATATCTCCTGCCAAGACTGGTTGATTTTCACTCACTCAGCCTGAATGAATGCCGAACAAGGTTAGTTTAGTTTTATTCACTCCATTACCAGATGTCAAAACAACGTTCTCTCCATCAAGAGATACCTTGCCATCCATCGGAGCCACAATGACTTGACCTTCTTTTGCTTCTAAGATGATATGGTGATGAAGCGTTGGTTTTTCATCAATGACCTCATAACCATATCGGTAGGACATACTTAAGTAATCCTCATCCGTCTGTTCCTGAAAGGGATTGTCCAATTCTTGAAGGGCTAAATAGTTGCCTTCTTCGGTCAACTCTTTTAGTTCTTCTTGGTCCTCATCTGACAGCTTGTAAGCAGGTTCTTTATACAAGTCAGACATGGATTTAATAGAATCACCACCATTTAAATCCGTCCAGACTTGACTGAGAAATGCTTTGTAAGTCGCACCACCTGTTTCCATGACATCATCTAACTTGTAGTCTTGGTATTGATGATTCATGTAAACCATGATCTCATCAATCTTGGTGTAGTAGGTAATCCCTTTATCGTTGGTTCTCGTATGTTCTACATCTTCCCACGTCATGTGGGTATAGGCTTTGGTCAACTCCATCTCATCTTGCTGAATGACACTGCTTCCTGAGACACTCATGAAAAAGCTCATCATCAAAAGGAGTATCAAGAGAATGCCTGAGACAATCCAAGTCAAAGGATTTCCCGCGATTGCAGAAAAGAAGGTCAGACTTCCCTTAATGGCTTGAACAAACCCCTTAACTCCTGCTAGACTGTTCTTTCTGGCATGCTTTAAAAAGGTTTGGTAGCGTCTTTGTGGTTTAAGAGTTTTCTGGCGTGTGAATCCTTTTCCCTTTTTGAGGTTTTGGAATCGTTCCTTTCCATGAGCCACTTTCGTCTTTGTATAACGCACACCAGTCTGTCCACTTTTCACCGCCACTTTACCTGCTTGATAGGTAAACCTGCCATAGCGTCTGGCTTTCAAACTAGTATCCTTTAAGGTTCTTAGACCATCTAAATCATCATCCTGTGCCACCAAGTCAAGCGATTCAGAGGCAGCTAAGCCTAATACAGCTTTGAACTTGGTGGAGTTTTTCTTAGACTTTTGGACTTTCTTGAGTTGTTTGACTTCACGTTTGGCAGAACTCACTTCTTTTTCTGCACTGAGTCGATCAAATGATTTTTCTTGGTGAAACTGAAAGCGAGACTTCACGGAAGGATCTTCTTTTTGGAAAGTAAACTTGGGATTAACCGATTTTGACTTTTCACTTAGTTTCACTTCTGAAAAATGTTTACTTGCCGTCCGCAAACGTTCTTGGGCATGAGGAAGTCGATAGTTCTTGATTTCCTTAACCTTCAACAATCTAGGAGACACATAGGTAATTTCCTTTAGGAACTTCTCTTCTGCTTCCATTTGACTACTGAGTAGATTTTCTTTTAACTCTGTTTTCTTTTCCTGAAAAAGAGAATTTTGAGATGGTTTTCGAAATCTTCCTTTATTAGGAACAGTCTGTTTTAAGGCTCTAACTTCTTTCCGATAATGCATACGGGCTGATTTTAAGTTGCTTCGAAAGTTTTGCCTGGCTTGTTTGACTACCTTTTTATCCTCTTTCATCTCATGTCCTCATTTTTTCAGGGTCCGTACTCATGATGTCAAAGAGCTCAGTGTGTTGTGGAATCTTATTTTTGAATGGGACAACGGTGGAACCGGCCTTAATTAAGCCTGCCCCTTTTTCAGGATTGACCAAGTATTTCTCCAATTCCTTGGAAAGTCCAAGCATATGTACCAATTCTTCACGATCGCTCTTGGCCTGTTTTAATAGAATCATAAACTCGCTATTGGCGATAATGCGTCTGCCATTGGCATCCAAAAGAAGAGTCTCTACATTTTGAGTAATACCTGTCGGTATCGCCCCATACTTACGGACACGACTCCAGAGTTTAAAGAAGAAATCAGACGCGTACTTGTCCAATAGGAGAAGCTGCATTTCATCAAAGTATATCCAGGTCTTCTTTCCTAGTTTTTGGTTTTTCACCACCCGATTCCAAATTTGGTCAAAGATAACCATGAGGGCAATTTGTTTTAATTCATCGCCTAGCTTTTTGACATTATAAATCAAGAAATGACTATCTGTCTTGATATTGGTCCTATGTGAGAAAATATCCAGCGACCCTTCCACATAGAGTTCCATATCGAGTGCCAAGTCCTTAGCTTCCTGTTCAGGTTGTTGAGATAAGACAAAGACCCATTCGACCAAGGATGGTATGTCAAAATGCTTATAGGTGAGTCGTGTCACACGGTCTATCAGCGACTTCTCACGACCATCCATTTTGCGGTCCAAGAGCTTACCTATCCAAGACAAGAGAAATTCTGACTTGACCTTGACTGGATCCTCATCCATATTCTCATCGGATAGATCGAGGACATTTAGGAAGGTAGTAGAATCTGGGGCAATATCAATACTCTCCCCACCAAAGGCTTGACCGATAATACTGTACTCATTTTCTGGGTCAACAATAATAATTTCGGTATCACTATCTGCTTCTTTAAACTTAGTAGAGATGATTTCATGTTTTGTCGCCATCCCTTTGCCAGCTCCAGAAGTCCCTAAAATCAAACCTGACGGAGTATTTAACTTGCCACGGTCAATACTGATGATATTACTTGAGATTTGATTAATGCCATAAAATTTCCCACCCTTGTCCTGAATATCTACGGAAGTCCAAGGTGCATTCACGGCAATGTTTGAAGTCAATAGAGACCTAGAAATACCTTCAAGATAGTTCTTCCCAAATGGCAAGAGACTATTAAAAGCCGCTTCTTGCATATAGGTCAAGTTATCGATAATCATATCATTAGACCCTGCCACTTGCTTGATAATATCAAGAGATTGTTTGAGTTGGTCTTCAGTATCCGCAAGCACACCAATCAGAAATACGGTGTCAAACAGCTTATCTCCTGTTTGGGTCATGGTTTGAAGAAGAGCTTCTGCTTCATCGATGTTGTTTTCAAGAACATGGCCGACCTTCTCCAAATAGATTCCAGTCCGAGCCATCTTTTGTTGTTCCCCAATTTTTTGTGATTCCATCAAGGTCTTCTTGGTTCGCAGCTTGGTCATAGTTTCAGACTTAGTAGAGCCTTTAGCATGTAGGCTAATCATCACTTCCAAATCTGACTGCATGAGGTCACGAATAAATTTATCCCCTAGCTCCATACCATAGTCACGAACATAGACAATCTGTAATAATCGATCGTCCAATTCAATATGATTCTTGTGTTTAAAGGAAAGGTAGGTTGGAGCAATAAAGTGTTTGGTGGATTGACCTGACAGGGTTAAATCCTTGTAAGAGAATGGTAAATGATTTTCACCTCGTAACATATCCGCAAGGACATTCACTCGCTCTTCTCCACCAAGCAGACCAATAGATACATCAATCTCTGAAAAGCCACTCTTGAAATATTCCCCAATTTGCGACAGAGAGCGATAGGCTAGTTTTGGACTCTGGTCGCTCTTGCCAAATGAAAGAAACTTGACCGCATAAAAGTTATTCTCGCCCGCCTCTAAGTTGGCATTCATCATGCAATTTAATTCATCACGATAAGCATCAAACCCATCTTCCTGTAAGGGATAGAGAATACTCTTACGGAATTTTTCCAAATTGACCTTTTGATTGAAAATGGTCAGTTGGAAATTGGTCTTATCATCCAGTGAATTGATTAAATCGGAATATTTTTCAACAATAGCTCCTTTATCATCTAAGCCTACCGTTTGATAATTGACATCACCTAAAAGATAGGTTTGTGAGAAATAGCTTGGACTGACCTGCATAAGGCCATTCTGAAAAAGTCCTTGATAGGCTAACGTATTTACGGTAGAAGGTCTGATCTCCTGCTTCTGTGTTTTCGTCTTTTGCTTTTTGTCATTAGAAGAGGTCTTTGGTTTCATTGAGTGTTTTAATTTTTTCACGTTGGTCTCCTTTTCTTCCAGTAAATGTACGATCTGGTACTGTCAGTTCATAATGAAATCGGTACTTGAGGTAGATTTCAAATGGTAAATCATTAGGGCGATAGACCCCAAATAACATGAGTGGAATGGTAAAGCTAAAAACAAAACCATAGACAAACCAATCCCCAAATTGCCAGTAAAATAGGTTCAATCCTAATACCAAAATGGTTATGGCGATGGCAGGAAATACAAAAATAACCTGTCTAGTTGTAAATCCCAGCCATGCCCTGTGTTGAACCTTTGAGATGTCCTTAAAGACACGAGTGTTCATAAATGTTCTCCAATCTAAGTAAGCTATAAAAAGAGGAGGCGAGATAATGATTCCCTTCCTCCTACATCCCCAAAATACTTCGGGCGGTTCGTTGACTGCCAACTAAGGCAATGATTAATAAGATGGCCTGTACCAAGCCACCAAACATAATGGCGAGTGATTCCATAACTCCAGCTCCATTTGATACGGCAATCTTTCCAGCCGATTCAAACAAGGGAACAAGCGATACAATTAGAAAAATCAAGATACCTTGAACGGCATAGACCATGATGTTCTTAAGGTAGCCAATCCCAACACTTCTCCAGTCATCACTAAGGAAGGTCGGAATGGTAACAGGGGCAAAAGGAATCATCAGATAGAGTTGGATAAAGCGAATGGTAATCAAGATATTGACAACCATGATACTGGCCATTCGTACCAACCAAATGAGAATCGCAAAAAAGCCAATAATCATTTTTCCTACAATTCCAGATCCCTTGATGCCTGAGATGGTATCGTAATTAGCACCACCATTCGTGACAAGCCCTGCCACTTGTTCAATAACATAAGAGGCAATGGCAATAATGGCTTCCACAATAACCGTCGTATTGGTAATCACGACCGCGACCATAATGTAGCTGACAATCATAGGTGCTGTGGCTTCAAAGGTCATCGCACCACCTGAGTTTGCGATTTTCTTGGCCATTTTTGAAAATTCGAGTACAAGAACAACCGCAAGAATAGCTACTCCCAAGGGCTGCATAATCCCCTTGGTAATAACCGTCATGTAAGACCACACCGTCGGATTAAAGTCCGCTAGTGACTTAACCAAGTTGGCGGTTGATTCTAAATCAACTTGAAAACCTTCAAAAAGGCTATCGCTAGATACTTTTTCAGAGGCTAGAAATACAAAAGGTGACGTAAAATTCATCATCATGTCATGTTCTGACCTCCTCTAAATGGTAATCTGTGTCACAAAAGCACCAGCAGCTCCCACCATGACGCCACCAACAATTTCTAGAATGGCATTTCGGACACCTGGACCACCATCTTTAATGTTGGTTGAAAGGTTGATAATACCCATGACAACAAGAAAGGCCCCTACTGCAATCAAGCCTTTTTGTAATAGAGACATGGCTTGGGAGAACATGGAGCTAGCGTCCACTCCGTAAACAAAGCCTGTTAGTTTTTGATTCATATTTTTCCTCATTTCTATTAATGTAGTGTCGTTTCTGTGCTTAAATCCCTTATTTTATGGCCTGACAAATCTATCTCTTCCTCAGTGATTAGGGGATTGATGTGGTAGTGCCACCAGCGTTCATCAGATTCCTTATCTGCAAGCCATTTCCAATTCTTATGTTTGAGTGGAAAATATTTCTTTGATCTAAATACTGGCACTCCTGCAATTCTTACGAGGCACTCATCTCGTTTCATATTCCCAACTTCATCAGCCGTCATCAAGTCACGGGCAATTTTCTGGTGTGAGGTAGAACTTGAGCCAGTCTGCCCAAAAGAACGACTGGTGCTTCTGACATCAACGGTTTGTTTGCCTAGAAGTCCACTCATGAACTTAAAGGTTTCCTCATCATTCCCACCCAAATAGAGGAGACTGTCACAGTTCCCCAAAATGGTTTTCCAAGCTTCTTTTTCCTTATAAAGTCCTTGGAGTTGGGCAATATTTTGCAAGATTGGAACTAGACTCATGTTCCTAGAGCGAACTGTTGAGGTTTGTTCGGCAAAGTCTGAGATTTCTCCGACATTCGCAAACTCATCTAGATAGCTTCGAACATGAATAGGCAGTTGCCCTTTAAAGTCCATATCTGCCTGTCTGGTCAAAGTAGAGAAAACCGTAGAGAAAAATAAAGCAGATAGGAAACGAAAGGTAGTATCGTTATCTGGAATAACAAGATAGACCATGGTCTTTTGAGTGCCCCACGTTTTCAAATCCATAGTGTCTCTTTGCGTCAAATCAATCACTGATTGGATATTAAAAAGGGCAAATTTAGCTGTTGTAACCGCAATTACCGAATCCAATGTCTTATCCTTATAATTTTGGAAATCCGCCCAGTTTCGCATGGTAAAGTTCTCGTGACCATATTTCTTAGCATAGTCTTCAAACAAGACTTCAAGAACACTTTTGTCCTGATTGTCTCCCTTTGATAAGAGTTTGATGAGTTTCCCAATCTCTGAAAAGGCTGGATAACGGCCACGCTTACGTCTTGCTTCCTGTTCTTGCTTGGAACTTCCTGGAGGATTGTAAAAATCCAGCAAATAGGAGGCAATCGCTCTCACCAATGTCATGGAAGCCTCGTCCCAAAAGGGATCACTGCGAGAACCATTTCCCTTGGTATTGTTAAAATAGACCGTTAACATGCGGTTCAAATCATTTTCTGTCTCAACATAACGAAAGGGATTAAAACCATCTGAATTGGTCATGTTAACCAGGTCTAAAACCTTGACCTGATAACCGTTTTCCAAAAAGAGTTTACCTGTCTTCTCAGCCAAATGGTCTTTAGGATCCACGACAATATTGGAACAGTTAAGCTGGATAAGGTTGGGTTTCACAAAGCGAAAGGTCTTACCTGCCCCAGAACCCCCAATGACAATCAGGTTTTTATTTCGGTCAAACTGGGGCTTCTTCTTTTCCAACAAGGTCAGACGAACATCACGAGCCAAAATCGTGTCATTGAAAGGATACTTACTGTAAAAGAACCGCTTTTCCTTACTGGTTCCAAATCGTGCAGAACCATATTCTTCCCCTTCTCGATAGACTTTCTGTCCTGTTGAAATATACAGATAGACTAGCATCATCGTTAGAACCCCTAGGATAAAAGCAAGAAGAGATTTTTGAGTAAAGTAAAATAGCCATAAAGGATTGAAGACTTGATTTAGCCCCTCTCCTAAGAGGTAGGCAAAACGTTCAATAGGTGGGGCATTGGTTAAACTATCATAGAGTAGGGTTAGACGATGGCAGAAATAGCCAAAGGCGAGACCCAAGAGTCCAAAGACAAATGCTTTTTGCCTGGAATACATTACAAGGTCACCTCCTTTGTTTTGACTGCCAAAGGTTCTGTCACTTTTATTTTCTCTTTGGCCAATTCAATCTCTTGGTCCAAGGTTTTGTCAAAAGTTAGCCCTTGTAACTTTTCTGGATTAGACACCAGTTTCTTCAACAATTCATCCAAGTGATGACCGAGCAAGGTCTTATCCTTGGCATAAAAGTAGAGATAGTCTTTATGCCAACTAATTGCGATTGGCAGTTTTTCTGACTCCATTAGCTCCTTGAATTTCTCCACATCAATTGGCTTATCTAAAATGTCTTTACTAACATTAATCCCTTCAATGGCGTAAGGGCTTTGAAGGAGTTCTTCCAGTTTTTGAACCCCAATCTTATAAGCTGAATCTTGGGCTAAGGCTTGCCTAGCTGACCATTCTAAGAGCTTTAAGAGGGTTCTAACTGTCAATAAACTACTTCTTTCCACGTATTGCATTGCTTGACGTTCTTGTTGTTCAGATGACATGGTGACCTCCTCTTCTTTGAATTCCCTATCAAACATAAGGTGCTTCCATAATACTGAAGCACTCTTGATTTTGGTATCACAAGAAGGTTAAGATATTAACCAAACTATTCCAAAGCAAATGTAAGGTGATTGCCGTCATACAATCTGTTTTCAATCGGACAACAGCCAAGGTCATCCCAAGACAGCTATAGATGAGCCAACTCCCTAACTGATTGGGTCCATGGGATAGAACAAAGAGAAAACTGGTCACTCCTATTTGTACAACGGGATACGTCAATTTTTTCCACAGCAATTGCCTGTAAACTACCTCTTCAAGGACACTTGCATTGACCAGAAACAGTAAAAAGATAAGATGAGGAACCTGCTTTTCTACTTGTGCCAATACCTCTTGATTCCTAGTCTGAACTGAAAATAGGAAACTGATGAAGACTGCATAAGCAACCATACACACAAAACCAAGAAGCAACCATCTTAGGCGATTTTGTAGGGTTATATTTTTTGCTTGAACAGTTTTGTGATGAGTAATCTCTAGACAAGCTACACCTAAAAGAAGCATTTGTAGCAGGATTAAGACCTTAATCGTCATATAGTCATGCAGGTATAAACTCACAAGAAGACCGTTAAGCTGTATGGCTAGATAATACAACACTACCCTTATCATTGTCACCTCTTGAATAAATCTTCATAATCAATATCTAATACCAAAACAATTCGCTCAACCCATCTTGTCTGTGGCATCAGACGATTGGATTTGTAATGTCGCAATTTTTGATAGAGGCGATTAAACTCACTTGGATAAATATATTGACCTTTGAATACTTTGCGAGCTAGTTCTGCCCAAGTGAGGTCTTTTTCTGCTAGAATGATTTCTAAATTGTCCCAAAATCGTTCATTCATCTTCACACCTACCCTGTCACTTGTTTCATCAGACTGGCCTGAAACAGCTCCTCTTTTACCTGTCTAGGAAGAAAGGTTCGCACTTCATCTAACCCAATAGCTGGATAGACATGATTCTGGCAGACAATGAGATGCAAACGAAGGTTTTGGTCTGGCTTTTGGAGAATAAGCTGAATCATCTCATTCAAACTTATCGAATATTGACGCTTAAACCGAAGAAATCGTGGCGACAGCAACTCAAAACAATCCGTGGTTTTGGCAAAGAGTGACAGTAAGATTTCCCGGTTTACATCACATGCTTTTGTACAACGGTAAGTCACACCATAGGTCGTCAATATGGTTAGTAAATCTTGATTTGTATTGGCATTATTTCCTAGATATACCTCAAGCATAGGCTCCTCCTTATAGGGTTAGGCTATTTTCAACTGTTGGTTCAGGAGTTGAGAAATAGCGACTCATATCAATGGGCATCCGTCCTTCACTAAAGCACTTGACCGTCACCAAAGTCGTTAATATGCCCTCCTTTCCCCTAGCAGTATAATTTTCACCAAAGGCACGAAAAGCCAGGTGATTGTCTTTCGTCAATAGTGTATCTACACCATTTTTAATATCCCTAGTTTCCAAAAAATCCGATATCCGATGAAGATTGGATTCGTAGAATAGGGGATCATTCATCTCTTTGTGGTAATCATCTTCAAAAGTCACCTCAAAGTCACAATCAAAATTGGGGAGCGACAGTATCTTTTCCAATAACTGATTGGTTTCAACTTGGTGAATACGTTCCTCTAAATCAGTACACTCTAGGATACTTTTCTTATGTAGTAGGTTCATGTTTTTCTTCCTCTTCTATTTTTCTAAATTCTCTCGCAATGGCTTCAATAACCGTCACCGTTACACTATTGCCTGCCTGTTTGTATAGTTGGCTCTTACTGGAAACACTCTCTGCTCTTTCATAAGCCCAATCAGGAAAGCCTTGAAGTCTGAAACACTCTCTTGGTGTCAGTCGTCTAATTCTTAGGCGATAGAGTTTTCCGTCTAAGACAATGCCTGTGACTTCATACCACTTATCCTGTCGATATTCCAGAGCAGCGACCACCACTCCCATATTATCTGAAGTCGTCAGGGTATTGGGTATTCCCTTTCCCACTCGTCCCCTACGTTTGGTTGAGTCTGGATAAGCTAGATTGACAGAGTCTCCAAGAGCTGCCTTTGCATACCCTCTTTTTGTGGCTTCCTTGATTTTCAGAAATGGTAGCTCCTCTCTCAGCAAAATCCTTGGCACCTTATCTCCACCTTGCATGGTGGTCAAGGTCGGTGACAAGCCAGCAATGTCAAAGACTCTTCCAGTCTGGTCAAAGCTAGTCGGCAGATTTCCTGCGACGACAACACCATGTCTGTCTTGACTGGTCAAAGTAAACATGGGGTCTTGATTGTCCTTAAAACGACGCCCATGTTGGCGTTTTTCTAGTCTATCTGGTGTTAAGACTGGAATGGCGATTTTAGCTCCCTCTCCTTTACCTCTTGTTAGTGTAGGAGCAAGTCCACTCGTCAGATAGACTTCACCATTCAAACCACGTTTAGAGGGATTGATATTTCCTAACCTTTCAAGATGAGCTGGGCTGTTTTCTCTTCTGAGAGGAAATAGGAATCTGGAACGGTATCTTCTAGAATGTCCGATAATAAAGACCCTTTCTCTGTTTTGCGGGACTTGGAAGTCCTTACTGTTAAGCACCTGCCATTCGACATCATCCCCCAATTCATCCAGCGTGGAGAGGATTGTGGAGAACGTCCGTCCCTTGTCGTGATTGAGTAGGCCTTTGACGTTTTCCAAAAATAGAAAACGTGGTTGGATTTGTTTGGCCGCTCGAGCAATCTCAAAAAAGAGAGTCCCTCGAGTATCTTCAAATCCCAGTCGTCTTCCTGCGAGTGAAAAAGCTTGGCAAGGAAATCCCCCGCAGATAACCTCCACTTGCCCTCTAAATTGTCTAAAGTCATGGTCTGTGACCTCTTTAATGTCATGGTATTCTATTTCTCCTTCTGTGTTAAACATGGCTTTATAAGATTTTCTAGCGAATTTATCAATTTCATAAAAGCCCAAACACTCATGCCCCTGTGCTTCCATTCCTAGCCTAAAACCACCTATCCCAGCAAATAAATCTAAAAATTTCATTCTTCCTCTCTTTTCAAATAAAAAAGAGCCTTACACTTGTAAAACTCTTGCCTATATATGATCATCCATTTCAGGTGCACGGATGATTTCAACAATCAAAATGATGATAGAAATCAGATAGACTCCACCTAGTATCCACCAAATCATCTTAATCACCTCCCTTTACTTCTTGTCGTCTGAGCTGCTTGGTCCACTCTGACAGCACACCATTAAATACATATTCAGCTATCACTTCTGCTGACCGAGCAAATCGCATATGTTCCAATGCGTACTGATAACGGTCACTAAAATAAATCATGGCATAGTCACTAGCCGACTGAGATAGACCTGTCTGTTTTAACTGGTCATGAACCAAACCCCAAATATAGTCTCGATCGTACTTGGTCACGGCATCGACTTTTGAAGAAAAGTTTTCTTCTTGTTTGTCATCTACTAGCTGAATCTCCTCCTCGTCCTCAATAAGGAAATCACTCCCTTCAGTTTCACTATATTTAGTCTCACTAGGGGCTGAATTTAAGACCGGCCCCGTCTTTTTTTGAGATCCCCCTAGTGTTTTTTTAACGCTAGCCCCGTTTGAATCTAAGACTGGGGTAGGTTCATGTTCTAATTCCCCCAAGTAAATTTTATTTGCCATACGACCTTTTTCACTAGAGGACTGTTGGACTTCATCAATCAAGCCATATTCACGTAAGGTTTTCTTGATAGAGAGTAATTTTGACTTTGAACAACCTAAAAGTGCCATCAGATTTGAATTGGAATAAATCAAGTAAATAGCCCCATCCTCATCAATCCAGCCCTTACTCAAAGACAACTCCAACCGATCTTTTAAAACCGCGTAGGCTACCTTAACCTCCAGCTTCATATCCTTATACCGTTCGCTCTCAAACAAAACTTTGGGGAGTTTATAATAACGCTCTGATGTCTGATATTGATTAGCTGTAATTCGTTTCATGATTGTCCCTCCAAGACTAAAATTCCAACATTTCCAAATTCATCAAATCGGATTAAACCTAGTTGTTCCATTTCATCAATTAGCTGAGTTGCTTTCTCAATATCAACTCCCAAGATAGACGCGAGATGACACATCACCATTTGACGTGATGATTGTTCCTTCTTTTGCATAATTACCTCCAAAACTCAAAAAAGGGGTAGACAATTTAATGTCTACCCCCGAAAATTTATTAAAACAAAAATCCTACCAAAGAATTTTTGGCAGGATTTTTGGCAGGAAACCAAATCAATTTATCAGTTTCTTTCAATCGCTTATCGCTCTCAAAGACTGGTAAATAGGGATTTCGCAATCTAATTATGATGTGACTCTTATTTAAGAGTAACTGAAGCGCCTGCTTCTTCCAATTTAGCTTTGATTTCTTCAGCTTCTGCAGTTGCAACGCCTTCTTTAACCATAGCTGGTGCACCGTCAACAAGCTCTTTAGCTTCTTTAAGACCAAGACCAGTGATTTCACGTACAACTTTGATAACGCCAACTTTTTTGTCGCCAGCAGATGTCAATTCAACGTCGAATGAATCTTTAGCTTCTTCAGCAGCACCACCAGCTGCAGCAACAGCTACAGGAGCAGCTGCAGTTACACCAAATTCTTCTTCGATAGCTTTAACAAGGTCGTTAAGCTCAAGGATAGTAGCTTCTTTAATTTCAGCAATAATGTTTTCAATGTTCAATGCCATTGTAATTTTCCTCCAATTTAGGTTTTTAAATAGTTTGTAGCACTAAGCAGCTACGCTCTGACGCATTAAGCTGCGTCTTCTTTTTCTGCAACAGCTTTGACAGCGTATGCAACGTTGCGAACTGGCGCTTGAAGTACAGAAAGCAACATAGAAAGCATGCCTTCGCGGTTTGGCAATGTAGCAAGTGCTTCGATTTCTTCTTTAGAAGAAACTTTACCTTCTACAGCTCCACCTTTGATTTCAAGAGCATCAGCAGTTTTCGCGAAATCGTAAATTGTTTTAGCTGGAGCAACTGCATCGTTTGAGAATGCAACTGCAGATGGACCTACAAACAATTCTGCAAGACCTTCAAGACCAGCTTGCTCAGCAGCACGACGCAAGATTGAGTTTTTGATAACTTTGTACTCAACTTCTGCACCACGCAAGTTACGACGAAGAACTGTATCTTGTTCTACTGTCAAACCACGAGCGTCTACAACAACGATAGATGTTGCAGCTTTCATTTGCTCAGCAACGGCATTTACTAATTCCGCTTTTTTAGCGATAATAGCTTCACTCATTTTTTTACCTCCGTTTTTATTTTGGACTAGGCACAAAAAAATCGCACCTAAACCTAGACACGAAAGTACAAATACGTTTATCTCAATAATCGTTTTGTGCCTCGGTAGGATGTTTATGAGTCCAGCTCCCCTACTGTCTTAGGTCAGTTTTTTCAAACCTCAATTATCATAACACAGTATTTTCAATAATGCAAGACTTTTCTCCTATTTTTTTAATTTTTTAAACATTTTTTCAAACTGGTATTGCCGTTTAGTTCGTTTTAGTTGTAGAGGTCAGACTTGGAATGTGAAACACTAACTGCTGTGATTTGCTTCGTAAATCCTATCTCCAACCTTTTTATCTCGATTTTTTCATTTCTAAGCCCAGGCTGAAACAGTTCACTGAACAGTTTTACTCCACCGGCCTGTTAAACCCAATCAACTACTGCGCTGAGATGTTGATACTAACCTTGAGAAGCGGTGCTGGACTTTTTACCCAGCCTCCGCTTGTCGAAGTAAGCTAAGATAAACTAACATGACTATAAAAAACAACTGCCATTCCCTTGAGAATAGCAGTTTAATCTTATTTAATCTTGTCTTCTTCGTAGTCACCATTTGGACAGACAACTTGTTTACCACCACCACGAACTTTTTTCTCAACGAGATAGTGGTCGCATTTCGGACAAGAACGCCCGACTGGCTTGTCCCAAGAAGTAAATTCACACTCTGGGTAGCGATCGCAACCATAGAAAAGACGATTGCGTTTACTCTTGCGTTCAATCACCTGCCCTTTTTGGCAAACCGGACAAGTCACACCGATTTCCTTGGTGATTTGTTTGGTATTGCGGCAATCAGGGAAATTGCTACATGCATAGAATTTTCCAAAGCGACCTAATTTAATAACCATTTCATGTCCACAAACATCACAGTCAAAGCCAGCTGGTTCATCCTTAATTTGGATTTTTTCCATCTGTTCTTCTGCCTTAGATAATTCTACCTTGAATGGCTGATAGAAACCGTCAATGACCTTCTGCCACTGCTCTTTCCCGATTTCTACATCATCCAATTTTTGTTCCATATCGGCTGTAAATTTGACATTGACAATATCTGGGAAGAATTCAACAATCAGCTTATTAACGATTTCTCCGAGTTCAGTTGGTTCAAATCGCTTAGCCGCAAGCTTAACATAGTAACGTTTTTGAATGGTTTCAATTGTTGGTGCATAGGTTGACGGGCGACCTACACCATTCTCTTCTAATGTTTTAATTAAGGTTGCTTCAGAGTAGCGAGCTGGTGGCTGAGTAAAGTGTTGTTCTGGATTTGTTGACGCGCGTACCACCGTGTCACCTTGTTCCATATCTGGCAACATCTTATTTTTATCAGCGTCGTTATAGACAGCCATATAACCATCGAATTTTACTTGGCTACCATTAGCAGCAAAGACAATACCATTTTGACCCAAACGAACACTCATGGTATCAAAAACTGCTGCAGCCATCTGACTTGCGACAAAACGATTCCAAATCAGTGTATATAGTCGTAATTGGTCCTTGTCCAGATATTTTGCAATTGATTCAGGTGTTAAGTTAACATTTGATGGACGAATGGCTTCGTGGGCATCTTGTGCACCACTGGCATTTTTTACTTTATTACCATGCTTTGAATAGGTAGCACCAAAACGCTCCGTGATAAAGTCAGCAGCTTGTGCTTGTGCAACAGGGCTAATACGTGTTGAATCCGTACGCATATAGGTGATCAAACCTTGGGTACCACCTGCGCCAAGACTGACACCCTCATAAAGTTGTTGGGCAACCATCATGGTTTTACGAGTACGGAAATTGATTTTATTAGCCGCATCCATCTGCATAGTAGAAGTTGTGTAAGGCAGAGGTGCATTTCGTTTGCGTTCCTTACGCTCAACCTGTTCTACTAAGAAATCATCTCCATCGAGTCGGGCAAGAATTTCTTTAACCTGCTCATTGTTTTCAATTTTAGTTTTCTTTCCATCTATACCATAGAATGAAGCCTGGAATTTCTTGCTCCCCTTTTTGAAGGTTGCATCAATTGTCCAATATTCTTCTGGTTTGAAATTGCTGATTTCATTTTCACGGTCGATTATTAATTTGAGAGCAACCGATTGAACACGTCCTGCTGACAGGCCTTTTTTGACTTTCTTCCATAAAATAGGTGAGATAGAGTATCCTACAATACGGTCTAAGACGCGACGAGCTTGCTGGGCATCTACCAAGTCTAGGTTAATAGCACGTGGCTCCTGAAAAGCATTTTTTACTGCATCTTTTGTAATTTCATTAAAGACAACACGGTTTTTATCGTTTGCGTCCAATCCCAAAATGTGAGCCAAATGCCAAGAAATTGCTTCTCCTTCGCGGTCCGGGTCACTCGCGAGAAAGACTTGCTTAGCATTTTTTGCTTCTTTTTTCAAAGAATTGATGAGTGGTCCTTTTCCACGTATGTTGATGTACTCAGGTGCATAGTTGTTATCAAAGTCAATAGACATACTAGATTTCTTCAAATCTCGAATATGCCCGACTGAAGCAACGACCTTATAATTTTTACCAAGATATTTTTCGATTGTTTTTGCCTTAGCAGGAGACTCTACAATAACGAGATTTTTCTTGGTTGTTGTTTTTTTCTTACTAACTGTTTTTGTAGCCATTCTTATACCTTACAAATATTTTTAACCTCACAAAGAATATACTATTTTTCAGTCAGTGTCAAGATATTTATTTTCCTATAGGAAGACTTGTTTTAAAATTGATACTCAGAAATGATGTCCAAGCCTGATGTGATGCACTTTGCCCCCTCTTGAATCAGATGATGACAACCATCTGATTTTCCGTCCATAATGGAACCTGGAATAGCATAGACTTCCCTTCCTTCTTCCAAGGCACGTTCGCAGGTAATCAAGCTACCAGACCGCATTTTTGCCTCACAGACCACCAGACCTTCTACCAACCCAGCAATGATGCGGTTACGTTCTGGGAAATGGTATTTGAGTGGCTGAGCACCAGCTTCATACTCTGTCAGCACCAGATGGTGTTTGCCAATATAGGTCTGCAAATCTTTATTTTCTTTGGGATAAATATTATCTAAACCTGTTCCGATTACAGCAATGGTTTGTCCTCCATTTTTCAAACTGGCGATGTGGGCAGCCGTATCAATTCCTCTTGCCAAACCACTGACAATGACAAAGCGATTGTTGAGTTCTTTGATAATCTTCTGTACTGACTGAACACCATTTTTACTGGCATTTCGTGTACCAACAACTGCCAGCTTTGATTTTTCTAGCAATTCTAAATCCCCTTGATAAAACAAAAGTACAGGTGGATTGTAAATCTGTTTGAGCGCCAAAGGATAGATGTCATCTAAAATTGAAAATGATGGATACTTATTAAATTCCTCGCGACAGGCTTTTGTATCTAGATTCTTATAATTTTCCATGAATAGTACTGGATTTTTACATTCAGACACTACAGCGACGTTACGTAAGGTCAATTTTTTACCATGTTTTTCTTGATAGGCCAAAACTTTATTCATATTAAGATTGGTCAAACCTGCTTTTTTCCATTTAAACAATTCAAAATTATTCATTTTCTTCACCTCATTCTTATTGTTCGTAATGGAAAGAAAAAATTCTCCCAAATGGAAGAATTATTTTTGAGGTATTTCTTTGATAACACGCGCAGGATTTCCCGCTAAAACGACATTATCACCAAAAGACTTGGTTACAACAGAACCAGCACCAACAACAACATTGTCCCCCAAGGTCACGCCTGGTAAGATTGTCACACCACCACCAGCCCAGAAATTATCACCAATTGTAATAGGAGCCCCGTATTCCAAGCCAGAATTGCGTTCGTCAGGGTCCAAGGGATGCAAGGGAGTCAACAATTGCACATTGGGACCAAGCATAGCATTTTTCCCAATTCGTATCGGACAGACATCAAGCATAGTACAGTTGAAATTAGCATAAAAATCCTCTCCGACATGGATGTTACTTCCGTAATCACAGTAGAAATTTGGCTCCATGTAAATCCGCTCTCCTGTAGCTCCAAACCAGTTTTTCAAGATTTGAGAACGTATAGAGCCATCTAATTCATTATTGAAGTCCTGCATCTTTTGGCGAGCCAGAGTTCTCATTTGTCTAAGTTCTGGATCTGCTGCCATATAAAATTGCCCAGCTATCATCTTTTCTTTTTCAGTCAGCATACATCTGCTCCTTTTTTTCTTCTTAATACATATCTTAGGTTTTATTAATCTAAAAGTCAATCCTTCTTGACAAGTCCAGCTAAGATTTGGTATTGTTCTTATTAATTTAAACCAACGAAAGAGGGAATCATGCAAGAAAAACATGAACAAACTATAACTTTGACTGCTGTAGAATTGCTTGGGTTGATACAAACTGAATCGGTGCAATTACTAGACGTTCGTGACCCAGAAGAATATTCAGCTGGTCATATTGATGGTGCTATTAATTGTCCCATGGATCGGATTGCCACATTTGATGGACCAGTCGACCAACACTATCTCCTCATCTGTAAGAGTGGAAAACGTAGCAAGCTGGCCAGAGAAATCATGTCATCTAAGGGATATAAGGCAAATGATATTGCAGGTGGCATGGATGCTTGGGACGGATTGATTGTGAAATGAGGGTATTTCGGAAAGGAAGTACCCTTTTTCTTTACTTTATTTTTTGAAAATTATATAATCTAGTTATGGATACTAGATAAAAGAAAGTAGATAACCATGAAACAAACTATTCCCTACTGGCATGAATTACCTGATTTAGATTTATATTTGGACCAAGTTCTGCTGTATGTCAATCAAGTAGTCAATTCTCAGGAAAGCCTTGAACAGAAGAGTTTATACTCAATGAAAATCTACAGTAGCCTAGGAAACGAAGCCGATGATAGAACTGGGGTTCATCAAGGCAAGTTGACAACGGATAATGTTGATTTTCGAAGAGTATTGACTGCTGCAATGATCAATAACTATGTCAAACACAAACAGCTTGAAAAACCTATTAAGAAAAAATATCAGAAACAGCAAGTTGCCCGCTTGATAGCATTGACTATCTTAAAAAATGTCTTTTCTATTCAAGAAATCAGTCAGACCTTAAATCTTCTTCTCCACTCGAACAACTCTGAAACCTTATACAATCATTTTGTTGACTGCATGCGAAATGAGGAGAGCGATGAAACGCCTGAAATCATTCGTTATGCCTGCCAGTCTGTTAAACTATATTACAAAACCCGTCAACTCACTATGGAGTTAGAAAGGAGTCACCATGAATCCTAGTTTGAAATTAAGTCTGAAATTGTCTTTTGGCGAAGAAGTCGCAAATAGCGTCACCCATGCAGTCGGAGCCCTGCTTATGTTGGTCTTACTCCCCATTACTGCTATCCATTCTTTTCAAGATTATAACGTGACTGCTGTGGTCGGCATGACTATCTTTGTCATCAGCCTATTTCTCATGTTCCTATCCTCTTCCATCTACCACTCCATGCCCTACGCTTCTACTCACAAATACATCCTACGGATTATCGACCACAGCATGATTTACATTGCTATCGCTGGAAGCTACACACCTGTTGCCCTATCCTTGGTCGGTGGTTGGTTGGGCTATCTAATTGTTGGTTTACAATGGGGATTAACCATTTTCGGCATTCTCTATAAAATTTTCGCCAAAAAAATCAATGAAAAATTTAGCCTTTTTCTCTATCTCTTTATGGGCTGGTTGGTTGTCTTTATCTTGCCAGCCATTCTTCAAAAGACTGGACTTGTTTTCGGAATTCTGATGCTGGCTGGTGGTTTATCTTATACTATTGGAGCCCTCTTCTACGCCAAGAAAAAGCCCTATTTCCATATGATTTGGCATCTCTTTATCCTACTGGCTTCAGCACTACAATATATCGCCATTGTCTACTTTATGTTATAAGAAAACAGCTTCTAGAAAACCTAGAGGCTGTTTTTAATGCATTAAACTGATAATCATTCCAATCAGATAAAGGATTGTCATGATGCTCAAAAATACCAAATGCGTCTTTCGACTCATGACCACATAGCCTACAAATTCCCGAATGAAGGCATTAAGGCTAAAGTAAAATTTGGTTTTTGCCCCGTAGCCGATACATTTGATTTTCAATTGTCGTGCCAATAGCAGGGCTCTGAAAACGTGATAGTAATTGGTGACAAGGGCAAATCGACTGCCTGATTTCATCAGGGCATAGGAAAATTTCAAGTTTTCCTCGGTATTGGTTGATTGGTTTTCTATCACAATATCTTCCGCAGGAATGCCCTGTTCCAAGGCATAGTAAGCCATAGCCTGTCCCTCTGCCAAGAGTTCATCAGGCCCCTGTCCACCTGACATGATGAGCTTGCTGCCAGGATGTTTCTGGTAGATCGCTATGCCTTTTTCAATCCGCGAAGCCAAAAGTGGCGTTACCTTGTCACCAATCAAGCCAGCACCTAAGACCACCACATAATCAAGCTTGCCTGGGAAGAGATTGACCAAATTGACAAAGCTAGACGTGGTATAGAGCATGCTGATGATAATAGCATATGACACCAAAAAACCAACGTAGACGAACAGCATGTTGAAAAAGCTGATGCCTGAAAGGGATTGAACCACAAAGGGAGCGATGAAGAGATAGAAAGTCAGGGCGACTGCCAGTCCCATGGATAGGAAATTATGGAAACGAACCCCTTCTCTCTTCAAAATCTGAAAACCATTTAGATAAAGTGTGAAAAGCAGGACAAATGGACCACTTAACAAGGCTAAAAAGAGCACCATAGCCACAGCTATAGCCAGCAAGCGCAAGATTTCATTGTTTTCGAGAATGCCTGTTGAGATAATCCATGCCAAGGCCCAGACGAGGATGTTCAAGGCAAACAGGGAGATGAAAATCGACCGCCGCTCCCAGAAATAGATGAGAGCAAACAGACTGATAGCTGCTAAAAATAAGCAGAAAAAGACTGTCAAGACTAGTTTCCCCCTGCTACCATAGACTTAATGGGCTCAAAGGTCTTACGGTGAATGGGCGTGATGCCTAGCTTGTTCAAGCCTTCCAAATGCTCTGCCGTTCCATAGCCTGCATTCTTGGCGAAGCCGTAGCCTGAGAACTCCTTGTCATAATCCGCCATCATCTTGTCCCGCGTCACCTTTGCCACGATAGAGGCCGCTGCGATAGACAGACTGTTGGCATCCCCCTTGATGATAGAGGTTTGCGGTATGGAGGTATCCAACTTCATTGCATCTATCAAGAGATGTTCAGGCTCTTGGTTCAGCTTTCCCAAAGCCTCTAACATAGCTAACTTGGTCGCCTCGTAGATGTTGACCTGGTCGATGACAGCTGCATCTTTGACACCCACACCGACTGCCACGGCTCGCTCCATGACTTCTTGATAGATTGACTCGTGCTTGGACTTAGGAATTTTCTTTGAGTCGTTGAGGTAGCGAATTTTGCAGCCCTTTGGCAAGATAACCGCCGCAGCCACCACAGGACCTGCTAGAGGCCCCCGGCCGACTTCGTCTATCCCAGCGATTAACTCCACACCATTTTCATAAAGGGCTTTTTCGTAACATAGCATAGCTTCTAAGCGAGCGTCTTCTGCTGCTTCTTTTTCCAGCACCTTACGGCGTTTCTTGATAGCAGCCTGGACCCCTGCTCGATCATCCTGAGCTAGTTCCAACCAGGCAGGGCTGTCTAGACTGTCCACCTGAGCCAGCAGAGCAGTCACTTCCTTAATCGTTGCCATCTAAGTCACTCACCTTATCCAATGTATAGGTGCCCAAACGCCCATCTCGAACATCCTTGACAAAGAGGTTGTAAAAACGGTCATAATCATCACGGAAGCCCAGTTTCTTGGTCCAGTCCATGATGAGTTCAGGCGTTTCCTGCTCCAAATCCATGCCCTTGAACCGCTCTTGCAGGCGTTCTGGGTAGTTGACCTTGAAATAGTCCAAACCAAAAATAGTGACCTCGTCCATAGGCAAGAGCTGGTCCTTAATCGCACCAGTCAGAGCCAACTTCAGTCCAACTTCCTGGTCCTCAAACTTAGGCCAGAGAATACCTGGTGTATCAAGGATTTCAAGGTCCTTGTTTGACTTGAGCCACTGTTGACCTTTCGTCACACCTGGTTTGTTGCCGACAACGGCAATTTTCTTACCAGCTAGACGGTTCATGAGGGTGGATTTTCCAGCATTTGGAATACCGATAATCATGGTTCGCAAGGTCTCCTTTTGAATCCCTCTTTCGCGGAGACGTTCAATCTTGTCTTTCATCAGACTCTTGGCTGCGTCGGTCACCTTTTTCACCGTCGCTTGCTCTTTTGAGTTGATAGCAAGGGTACGGATACCCTGACCTTCAAAGTAGCTCTGCCATTCTTTGGTACGAATAGGGTCAGCCAAATCGACCTTGTTGAGAATCATGAGCTTGGGCTTATCGCCAACAATCTTGGTCAGCATAGGGTTTTGGCTGGATAGGGGCAAGCGGGCATCGACCAAAATAGTCACGAAATCAACGTACTTGATGTTCTCCTGCACCTGCCTGCGAGCTTTTGACATGTGGCCCGGAAACCATTGAATTGTTGCCATGGGGTCCTCCTAAATATGATTCATTGAAAAAAGCCGTAAAAACGGCTTGTTTTTTTATTATTATAGCAGAAAATCAATATTTTGTCTTTCTTGTTCCTCTTAAATTCTTTCCCGTAACTTTTCGACAAAGAGATAGGCTGCGGGACAAATCAGAGTATTTTTTATTGTTAAATTGTTGATTTGGTAAATTTTCTTGCGGTCAGTATGCGGAAATTCTCGACAGGCTTTGGGACGAGCATCATAGATACTGCATAGATTATCGCCTCCAAGGAAGGGACAGGGCATGGATTGAAATACCTTATCTCCGTCCTCATCCACACGCAAGTACATGTCCTCAAAAACTGGAAGTTTCATGCGCAAATGCTTGGCAATTCGGGTAATATCTGCTTCTGTAAAGAGTGGTCCCAACGTTTTACAACAGTTGGCACACTCTGTACAGTCGATTTCAGAAAATACTTCGGCATGAATATCTTGAACAATTCTATCCAAATTTTTAGGTGCTTTTTTCTTCAAATTTGCTAGAAATTTTCGATGTTCTCCTTGCTTCTGCTGGGCCAATTGCTTGTATCTTTCAATGTCGACGGTCATAAACTCTCCTTTTCGACCACTATTATACCACAAACTAGCTATTGAGCTCTGCTATTTTTCAAAATGCTGAGCTAAATTATAGCATCACTTAATAAGGTTAGTGTCAACATCTCAGCGCAGTGGTTGATTGGGTTTAACAGTCCAGTGGACTGTTAAAGGTTGGAGATAAGATTTGCGAAGCAAATCTCAGCAATTCGCGTTTCACACTCCAAATCTGACCGTTACGACTGTTGCGAACAAAGTTCGCTCTATCTCCAACCTCAAACTGTCTCCCAGACAGTTTGAGCTGTGCGGGGGTGGGAGTGAAACAGTCTGGGAATAGACTGTTTCAGCTCAACAACTAGAAATAAAGACTTGTTTGACGAACTATTTTTTCCCACTCCCAAAAATCCTGCGGGAAACTTCGGCTACGGGTAGACCAATAATGGTGTGAACATCCCCAGAAATACCGGCCACAAAGCGTGGGTCAAGCTCCTGAATACCGTAGGCACCTGCCTTGTCGAGTGGTTGTTTATCACGGATATAGGACTGAATCGCTTCTTCCAAGGCTGGATAATAGTCCACAAAATCAATCTGTGCAACCGTATAAAAAACATCCAGTGAGTGACTTGTCCGTAGGCAGACAGATGTTACAACATGATGGCTCTTTCCAAAATAGGAACGTAACATGGTTTCAGCTTCTGTCAAATCTTGAGGCTTGTTAAAAATTTGCCCATCTGATACGACGATTGTATCCGCAGAAATGTAGAGATGGCCAGTTACCAAATCCATGTCCGATTTGGCTTTGGAAATTTCACAACAGGTTTTTGCAGCTCGAGTGAGAAAATCATCTGTAGCGAATTGTTTCATAAAATGTTCTTCGATACCACGCTCATCCACTTCAACTGATGCGATTTGTGGTTGTAAAAATCCCAATAATTGTTTACGACGTGGGGAGTTGCTAAGCAGAACGTAAGTACTAATCTGCTCACGATCCCCCTCTTTTTGATATTGAAATACAGTTTGCATGTTTCCTCCAGTCAAAAACAGAGTCCGAAGACCCTGTTTTCAGATGATTGATTAATTTTCTTTTCTACGACCTACTGCCATGGCCAGTCCTGCAAGACCTAAACCAAACAGGCTGAGCGTCAGATTCATCTGGTCACCAGTATTTGGCAAGACTCCTGCTTTTGTAGTTTTTACTGGACTTGCTACTTCTGGTTTTTTATCTCCTACTTTTGGAGAATCAACTGGGACCTTCTTGTCCGTTGCTGAAGTATTTTGTGCTTGATTAGATGGTGAATCTGTATTTTCGGCTGGAACAGTTTCTGGATTTGATGCTGGATTTTCTGGATCAGTATCCAATAAAATCTCGATAAAGTCTGGGTAGCCATCTTCATCCGTGTCAATGCTTGAATTTACAGGAATGATACGTGAATATGGGTTGACAACCTCATAAGCTGATAAGTCAGCTGTCTTTAGGTATTCAGCAAAGACGCTGTCCATTGAAGGACCTTCTTCACGTGCTCCGCCAAGCATTGTGTAGCCGTCACCACCAGCAGCAAGGAAGTCATTTGTTGCTAAATAGTACGTTTTTTCAAGATCCAAGGCGTCATATTCGCCAGTCTCTGGATTAAGAATACCGATAAGAAGAACACGTTCTTCTACAGGAAGAGTTGGATCGTAGAATACATTTGCTCCTGAAATGTGTAGGAATCCACCACTAGCTTCAAAGAGTGGCATGCCATTTTCATCTAAAAGCATCTCGCCAGTTTCTGGATTCACTTGCAAAGTAGATGATAAAGACTTGGTAAACATATCATAAATTTGCTGACCAATCACAGTGATTTGCGAAACAATGTTACCAAATGGCAAGACTGCAATAATATCACCTTTTGTAACAGGCTGATCTTTAGCAATTGTTGCACGTAGACCACCACCGTTAGTCACAGCAAGGCTGGTTTTGTTTGAAAATCCTGTTTGACCATAGGCATAGATTGCATCCGTCACTGCATTCCCCAAGTTGGTTTCACGAACACGCACGTTTGAGCGGTCTCCGTTGAATTCCACTGGGTTATTTTCAATAACTACTTGAGCATTTTCAGCTTCATATTTTGCTTTAATTTCATCAACCAAGGCTGCGATTTTAGCATTTGGCGTCACATTTTTAGTATCCGCAGCAGAAATCAAACCAGCTTCACCCAATAATTTATCGGATTTCAAGGTTACTTTACCGATATTGTTCAAGTAAGAGCCTGTTTGATTATAAGTAACATTATCTCCATAGGTAGTCGCTTCTACCGTGTGGGAATGACCGTCGATAACAATAACACGTTTACCAGCTAATTTACTATTTTTAGAAAGTGCTTCAGCAAGAGTTGAGCCTCTCCATTCAACAGGCGTTGTAGAATCGACACCTAGGTGAGCTAGAATGATATAGTTCTTGTAAACACGATTATCTGCTAGAGCACGTGCTTCCACTTCGTCAATCACTTTATTGACTTCTGTGACTGGGTCGGTAAACGTTACTCCCTCAACATTTTTCGGATGGGTTTTTGTAGCAGTTTCAGGTGTTGTTACACCGATAACCACAAATTCATCACCTACAACAGTCGGAGTTTTATCGACGATAGTTGAAGCTTCAAAAACACGAGCACCATTAACGTAAGTGTTAGCACTCAATAGCGGGAAGTTCAAGGTTTCCTTGTACTTGATTGCTTGATCCATCCCAAAGTCAAATTCATGGTTACCAACAGCCATTGCATCATAGCCGACTTGGTTCATGATATTGGCGCGGTCTTCACCTTTTGTAGAGTTGGAAATTGGAAGTCCTTGGAAGGCATCACCAGCATCTACTACAATTGTATTCTCTACTTTGGCACGTTCTTCTTCAATGACTGCCGCAGCCTTAGCGTCACCGATGACATTCTTTTCTTCAAGAATACGACCGTGAACGTCGTTTGTGTGGATAATGACTGCCTCTACTGTTTCTTCCGCAGCAGGGACAACAGTTTCCTCCGTTGCTACGTTTTCAACTGACGTTGCTGGTACCGTAGCAGTTGCATCAGTCGTTGCTGGCTGATTGGTTGTGGTAGCTGCAGTCGTTGTCTCAGCAGCTTGTACTTGTTGAGCTAAAACAAATGGAGCCAACAAGAGTGTGGACATTACAGGCAACAAGATTTTTTTCTTTTTCATAAATAGACCTTTCTTCGGCATTTTTTATATCTCTATTATACACTTTTTAACAAAAAACAAAAACATTAAAATCGCTTACACGTAAAAAAGGTTCGAAATAAGCGAATTAGCCATCTAATCCGCTCATTTCCTATTTACCAAATACTATTTGTCCATTTGCAATGGTGTAAAGGACCTGTCCTTTCAGACTATCACCAACAAACGGAGAATTAGCAGACTTCGAGGCAAAATCCGCTGTGACCAACCGATTTGCATTTGGGTCAAAAATAACAAGATCAGCTGGGCCATTTTCAGCAAGATAGCCAGCATCAAGACCATAGAGCTTGGCTGGATTAATCGTCATTTTCTCCAACAATTGCACGAGTGTCAGATGGCCTTCTTCTACCAAGTGAGTCAGGCCAAGCGAAAGCGAGGTTTCCAAGCCTGTCATTCCTGAAGGAGCTTGCGTAAGGTCCTCTACGTTTTTCTCATCTGCGTGATGAGGAGCATGGTCCGTCGCAATGACAGAGATAACACCAGATTTCAACCCATCAATCACAGCCAAGCGATCACTTTCTAATCGTAGTGGAGGGTTCATCTTAGCATTGGCACCTTTTGTTAGAAGTAAGTCCTCAGTTCGTGAAAAATGTTGGGGTGCTACTTCTGCCGTGACGTTTGCTCCGAGACCTTGAACAAATTCAACCACCTTGACCGACTCGGCTTTGGATAGATGCTGGATATGAACACGCGCACCCGTTTCATAGGCAATCATGACATCGCGAGCGACCATGCTGTATTCTGCTACGCCTGTTGCTCCACAAACATGAAAATGTTTTTCAGCTACTTGCTCGTTTAGTCCCAAGACACCATTCAGGTCAGGGTCTTCTTCATGCAGGCTGATGAGACAGCCCTGCTCTTTGGCTAATTTCATAGCTTGTCTAACCACGCCAGCATTTGTCAAAGGAATACCGTCGTCCGAAAAGGCCACCGCTCCAGCTTCTAGCAAAGCAGGAAAATCGGTCAGGTTTTGCCCATCGAAATGATCTGTAATGGTTGCCACACTATAAATGTGAATAGCTTCTTTTTTAGCGGAATCCAATACTTCTTTTAAGGTTTCAACATTTGAAATCGTCGGATTGGTATTAGCCATCATGACAACAGAAGTAAAACCACCCGCTGCTGCAGAAAGAGCTCCTGTATGAATATCTTCTTTATGGGTCTGACCAGGTTCCCGAAAATGCACATGAACATCGACCAAGCCAGGAGCAACGACTAATCCTGTCGCATCAATCATCTGTTCAACGTCAGCAGAAATCGACTCCGCGATCTTAACAATCTTACTTCCGTCCATCAAGATGTCGCAAACCTTGTCTAAACCGGATTGCGGATCCAATACTCGACCATTTTTCACTAATAACATTCATATTCTCCTTTGTAGTACCAAAGCCATTACCATCTACTATCGAAGCCAATCAATTCCTGTTCTGCCTTGTGAAGTCAAGTAGGCATTTGCTTGTGAGAAGGGCTTGCTTCCAAAGAAACCTCGATAGGCCGAAAGAGGGCTTGGATGAGCAGATTCGATAACCAGATGTTTTGGATTGGTTATCAACGCCTTTTTCTTGCGAGCATAAGCACCCCAAAGAATATAGACAACAGGCTGGTCTAAGCTATTGACCACCTTAATAACAGCGTCCGTAAAAGGCTCCCAGATTTGCCCTGCATGTCCATTTGCCTGACCTGCTGGAACAGTTAAACAAGCATTGAGCAAAAGCACACCTTGTTCCGCCCAGGCTGTCAAATCATGATCTTGTTTGACGCCAATATCATCCGTCAATTCTTTTAAGATGTTTTGAAGAGATGGCGGAGCTGGTACCGAGTTCGGAACAGAAAATGACAAGCCCTGTGCCTGACCAGGTCCGTGATAGGGATCCTGTCCCAAAATAACTACTTTAACCTCTTCCAAATCCGTCGTTTGAATGGCAGCAAATACCTTCTCACGAGGCGGATAAATGGTTCCACCAGCATAAACATGATCTAAAAACTGATTGATTTTACCAAAATAATGCTCTGGCAACTGCGCCTTTATCAATTCGTGCCAAGCTGAATGTTCCATAAACTACTCCTAGTTTGAACTTTTCTCTTTAACAATATAAATCGGACGTTTCTTCGTTTCCAAGAAAACTTTTGCCAAATATTTACCGAGAATACCAATGGTCATCAACTGCAGACCTCCCAAAAATAGGATGATACAAATAGTCGACGGCCAGCCAATTGTAGGATCTCCGAACACCAAGGTTTTGAAAACCACAAAAACCATTAGAACTAGCGACAACAGGAAGGTGAAGAAACCTGTATAGGAGGCAATATTCAAAGGTGTATCTGAAAAATTGATGATTCCTTCAATAGAATAAGAAAGCAATTTCCAGAAAGACCAACTAGTTTCACCAGCAACCCTCTCAACATTCTCATATGGCAAGTATTCTGTCTCGAATCCAACCCAGGCAAAAATGCCTTTTGAAAAGCGATTGTATTCAGACACAGATAGAATAGCATCTACCATGTGACGACGCATGAGACGGAAATCACGGGCACCGTCTACTACCTCGACCTGGCTGATTTTATTCATCAATTTGTAGAATAATTTTGCAAAAAAGCTTCGAATCGGTGGCTCACCATCACGACTGACACGACGGGTTCCAACGCAATCTAAATCTGGATTTCCATCCAACATAGCCTTCATTTCCATCAACATTTCAGGTGGATCTTGCAAATCAACATCCATGACAGTCACTAGCTCACCTTGTGCAGCTTGTAGACCTGCATAGAGAGCAGCTTCTTTCCCGAAATTCCTTGAAAAGGAAAGATAGCGAACAGCTCGGTCTTGACCAGACAATTGGCGTAAAACCGTTAATGTCCTATCCTTTGAACCATCATTGACAAAAATATACTCAAATTGTTCCCCCATCTCCTTACGAACTTTCTCCATAGCATCGTAAAAATAGGGAATTGCCTCTTCTTCATTAAAACAAGGCACGATAACTGAAATCATGTTCTTCTCCTCATACGGTCAATTATTGTATTCTCAAAATACGTTAGAGACTATTATACCATTTTACAGGATAAGTTCCCAGAAATCGTGCGTGGGCTCGTTTTAAATCTAGTCTTCCTGCCAAGTTTCTTGATTTTGACGGAACTTTTTAAGTAGATTCAAACCATCTGCATTAATATATCCCTGTACTTTTGCGACCTTGATTAACTCTGAATAATTGCTGAGCGTCACCAATTTCACGCCAGCATTGTCAAAATTACGATCTGCCTTCGGCAATTCATAAGTAAAGATTGCCACAACACCAATAACGTCAGCGCCTTCACGCTCAGCTGCTGCTACGGCATCTAGAACAGAGCCTCCAGTAGAAATCAGGTCTTCAACGACAACCATTTTTTGTCCCTTGACGATGCGCCCCTCTAATTGATTCCCTGCACCATGGTCTTTTGGTTTGCTACGGATATAAGCAAATGGCAAATTCATCCTGTCTGCAATGATAGCGCCATGAGGAATACCTGCTGTGGCCGTTCCGGCAATCACCTCAACCTCAGGAAATTCCTCTTCAATACGTTGGACAAAGCCATCTTCAATCAGATTTCGAGTTTCAGGATAAGATAGTGTAATACGATTATCTGTATAGATAGGGGATTTGATACCTGATGCCCATGTAAACGGCTTTTCAGGGCGCAGATGCACTGCCTTAATATCCAATAAGTGTGATGCGATTTCTGTTGCTAGTGTCATAATAGACCTCCTTCTAAATGCGTACCATTCCAACATGACCATCCCGCCGAATAGCCTGTCACTTCTAAAGTATTGGTTCAATCTATGAACCCTACAAAAAACTATATTTATCCCTGTTGAATTCTTACAGATTTCTCCTAGTCCACCATTTCAATCCATGAATCAAAATACTGTTCAATGAAATTAGTTTTCTCTTTTATTTCTGTCACGGTAAGTTTTTCATCAAGACCTGTCAGAACCCATTTATCCTCAACATCATCTCTACGATGGATAATCGCGACCAATTTCCCCTCGAAAGCTGTCAAAGGCTGCCGAACAGCTTTGGAAATGATGTAAACATCTTGTTCTTCACCATCTCCAGCCAATAGATTTGGAATGTAGCCGTAATTGATGGGGTACTGGTTACCAAATTTATCAATATACCCGATAGGTCTATCGATGATAACCTGATAAACCTTATCCACGATTCCACTCCTCTTTAATAGACAAATAGGTCTGGTAAGGATGGTCGGCTCTCGTAATCGGGCGACCTACTACGATGTAATCACTACCGATTCGAGCAGCATCTGCTGGTGTCATAACTCGTTTCTGATCGCCTACTTCACCGCCAGTCGGACGAATCCCTGGCGTCAGGCACACAAAATCAGAACTTGTGGCATCTTTAATCAAAGCCACCTCATGCGCTGAACAAACCACCCCATCAAGACCAGCTTCTTGTGCTCTTTGAGCATAATGAACAACCGCTTCCTGCAAACTAGTCTGTATATTCTGGTCACTTCTCATCTGCTCCTCTGAGGTAGAGGTCAACTGAGTGACCGCTATTAAAACAGCATCCTTACCCAATCCCCTTCGTGCTGCCCGCATCATCTCAACACCACCAGCAGCGTGAACGTTGGTCATATCCACACCGAGTTTTGCCAAGACTTTCATAGCAGACTCGACGGTATTAGGAATATCATGCAGTTTCAAATCTAGAAAAATACTGTGACCACAGCCTTTCAAATAATTGATAATACCTGGTCCCTCCGCATAATACAACTCCATTCCAACCTTTACATAGAGTTTCTCATCTGGTGGAAACTGTTCCAGAAAAGACTGAACTTCTTCTTTACCTGCAAAGTCAAGGGCAATAATTGGTCTTGTTTCTTTCATAAAATCCTTTCATTTACACAAAAATCCCTGCCAAATCGGTCAGGGATGTGCACGAGTTCAGCTTGAAAATCACCTTTCAAGCCTATTACATGACACCTTCCTAGCCTCTCTGGACTTAGTTAAAGGAGATATTTTCTTTATATTACTCTTTTATTTTACCTTTGTCAATGCTTACCCAAGCTATGTCTGATTTCTCGGCGTAAACCTTCCAAACTATCAATACCATAAACTTCCATGCATTTTGGCAAGTCTTGAATAATCTTTGGACAAGCAAATGGGTCTGTAAAGTTGGCTGTTCCTACCCCTACAGCTGAAGCTCCTGCAACCATCATCTCTATAGCCTTGTCCGCCGTATCCACACCACCCATACCAATAATCGGTAAATCAGTCATCTGAGCAACCTGACGAATGAGTTTGAGAGCAACCGGAAAAACTGCTGGACCTGACATTCCTCCTGTACCATTTGCCAAGATTGGTTGTCGAGTTTTGAGATTGAATCGCATACCAACCAAGGTATTTATCATCGTCAAGCCAGTCGCTCCAGCATCCTCAGCAGCCTTGGCCAACAAGGTTATGTCTGCCACACTTGGTGTCAGCTTAACGTAAACAGGGACAGATGAGGCTTCGACTGCTGCTTTTACTGCTTGATAGGCTAATTCTGGTACCTGTCCAATCAAGAGACCATTATTTCCGTGGTCCACATTGGGACAGGAAATGTTCAGCTCGATAGCTTTTACGTTTGGAGCCTTTGAAATTTTTCCAGATACATAGGCATATTCTTCGTTGGAAAAACCTGCTACATTGGCAATGATGGGCAAGTCTGGAAAATGCTGTTCCAACCAGGGGAGTTTTTCGGATAAGACGGCATCAACGCCTGGATTTTGAAGTCCAATGGCATTGAGCATACCTGCTGGTGTCTCGGCTACACGGGGAGTCGCATTGCCATAACGAGGATGACGGGTAGTCGCCTTAATCATAATGGAACCAAGCTGATTAAGGTCATAATAATCTGCATACTCCTGACCAAAACCGAAGCAGCCAGAGGCTGGAATGATGGGATTTTTCAAGTCCAAGCCTGGTAAGGAAATCGCTAATCGTTTTGTCATTTCAACCTCCTATAAAATCAGACTGCCAGTCGCAAAGACTGGACCTTCCTTGCAGACACGCTTGTTCTCGTGTTCTTGTCCCTCTTTGGGTTTGACAACACAGGCATAACACGCCCCCATCCCGCAAGCCATCCTAGCCTCCAGTGAAATGTAGGCATGAGCATGGTCCTGAAAGCGTTGGTCAACATAGTTCATCATAGCAGGTGCCCCACATGAGTAGATGGCAGCAAACTCGTTTGTCAGCTGTTCAACGACCGTTGCGACATTCCCCTTACGCCCATAGGAACCATCATCCGTTGTGACATAGACTACCCCGTAGCTTGCCAGTTCCTCTTCCAAAATGACAGCCTCTTTGGTGGCAAAGCCAATGACTGACGTGACTTTGGCGCCACGGTTCGCCGCCTGTTTCGCCACTTCCACCAAGGGAGGAACACCGATTCCTCCGCCAATGATGAGAATGCGGTCATCTTCTTTGAGAAAGTCTACTTCAAACCCTTTCCCAAGCGGTCCCATGACATCCAAATACTGCCCAACAGTCATTTTCGAAAAGACCTCCGTCCCTTGACCTTCCACTCGGTAAATAATCCGACATTGAGACTTATTCCTATCAATCTCGGAAATAGATATTGGTCTCCGCAAGAGCATGGAATCATCTGGGACACGAATATGGATAAACTGCCCCATTTTCATATCTTGGACCATATCCCCCTGCAAGGTCATAGCAAAAATTCGTGGCGCTAGTTGGACTTGGTCCACCAGTAACATCTGTTCTTTTAAAATCATCTTTTCTCCTATTCTATATAACAATGACACAGAAAACAAGAAAGTCGATATAGAGAAAAAAACCTTGCTGGCTAGCAAGGTTACACGAAAAGAAGGCAGCATTTGCCCTATTTATCACGTTCCCTTCTTCGCCTCTCTGGACTCAGTTAAAGGATATATTTTCAGCATTATACATTTTTTAGAATAATTTGTCAAATCATGTTACAATAGAGGTATGAGAATCCAACAATTATACTATATTATCAAAATTGCAGAAACAGGCAGTATGAATGAGGCTGCCAAGCAACTCTTCATTACCCAACCCAGCCTTTCCAACGCTGTACGGGACCTGGAAAAAGAAATGAAAATTAAAATCTTTTTCCGTAATTCTAAGGGCATTACCCTGACAAAGGATGGCATGGAGTTTCTTTCCTACGCTCGTCAAATTGTTGAGCAGACCGAACTATTGGAAGACCGCTATAAAAATCCGAATGCAAAACGCCAACTATTTAGCGTCTCTTCTCAACACTATGCCTTTGTCGTCAACGCCTTTGTCTCGCTTTTAAAAGAAACTGAAATGGAAGATTATGAACTCTTCCTACGTGAAACGCGGACCTGGGAAATCATTGATGACGTTAAGAATTTCCGCTCAGAAATCGGAGTGCTTTTCCTCAACCATTTCAACCGTGATGTTCTGCTGAAACTTTTGGATGACAATCGACTATCCTATACAACTCTCTTCACTGCCAAACCACATGTATTTGTCAGCAAAACCAATCCTTTGGCACAAAGAAAGTCAATCACTCTCGATGATTTGGTAGATTTCCCCTATCTCAGCTACGAGCAAGGTATTCACAACTCCTTCTACTTTGCAGAAGAAATTCTAGCCCAGGAACACCATAAAAAATCGATTGTCGTATCTGACCGTGCCACACTCTTCAATCTCTTAATCGGTCTGGATGGCTATACAATCGCAACAGGTATCCTCAATTCAAATCTTAACGGAGATAATATTGTATCCATTCCTCTGGAATTTGACGATGAAATCGAATTGGTCTATATCCAACACGAAAAGGCATTGCTGTCCGACATGGGAGAAAAATTCATCAATTACCTACTTGAAGAGGTAAAATTCGACCAAAAATAAATACCATTTTATATAGACAAACAAAATACAATATGTTATGATACATTTATGAAAGACGTTGAAAAGAAAAATGAAAATAATTCATTTTTCTTTAAGGAAACGCTTTCATTTTTTTATACTCTATGCTATAATACATGTATCATATATATTAAGGAGTGGTTAGATGGCTCAAAATAAAATGTTAGCTATGATTCTTGCTGGTGGACGTGGAACACGTCTAGAAGGGTTGACAAAAAAAGTCGCCAAACCAGCGGTCGCATTTGGCGGAAAGTACCGCATTATTGACTTTCCTCTCAGTAACTGTGCCAACTCAGGTATTGATATTGTCGGAGTTTTGACTCAGTATGAGCCTGTTCTCTTGAACTCATACGTTGCTCAGTCTCAACGTTGGGGGCTTGATGTACAAGGATCTGGTGTCTTTGTATTGCCACCGAGTGAAAAAATCGAAGGTTTCGGACTTTACAAAGGTACAGCCGACGCTATTACACAGAACATTGATTTCATTGATCTTCACGATCCAGAGTACGTATTGATTTTGTCTGGTGACCACATCTATAAGATGAACTACGACAAACTCCTTGATACACATATTCAGAAAAAAGCAGATGCCACGATTGCGGTTATCGAAGTTCCAATCAAAGAAGCTTCACGTTTTGGTATCATGAATACGGACGAAGATTACCGTATTGAAGAATTTGAAGAAAAACCAGAAAATCCTAAGAGCAATTTGGCATCAATGGGTATCTATATCTTCACTTGGAAGACCTTGAAAAAGTACCTTCAAGAAGATGACAAATTGGACACTTCATCTCACGATTTTGGGCATGACATCATTCCGAAATACTTAGAAGATGGCCGCACTCTCATTGCCCATCCATTCCGTGGTTATTGGAAAGACGTAGGAACCGTTAACAGCCTCTGGGAATCCAATATGGACTTGATTGATCACGCTGGAGATTTGGACCTTTCTGATCGCTCATGGAGAATCTATTCAGAGGATAAGGGATCTCCTGCCCAAGTCATTGGTGCGACTGCAACTGTTAAATCTGCCTATATTGATAAAGGAGCAGTTATTGATGGTACAGTAGAACATTCTGTTATTTCAACAGATGTACAGGTCAGCCAAAATGCCGTCGTAAAAAATTCTGTCGTCCTGCCTGGTGCTATTATCGGCGAAGGTGTTGAGCTTGACTACGTCATCGTCGCTGAAAATATTAAAATTGCTGACGGAGTTAAACTCACAGGAGACATCGACCATATCCTCTTGATCGACAAAAATGTAACCAAGTAAGAAAGGACTGCTATGCTAAGAAATACTCTCGGAATTGTAAATATTGAAGGAAACAACGTACATTTTGGTGATGTGATGAAGCACCGTGGCGTACAAGCTTTCGGTTTCTTAGGTCGTTATCGCCTAATTGACTTTGCTCTATCCAATATGTCAAACTCTGGAATTACAGAATTCCAAGTATACATGCCTGCCGAAATGCGTTCAACAATTCAGCACGTTGGTACAGGAAAACACTATAATATCAACAGCAAACGCGGTACCCTTCGCTTGCTCAATAGCGCAACAGACCCAAATAGTGTCTATCGTCATGATATTAACGCCTTCACAGAAAACATCCACTACATCGAAAATTCTACAAAAGATTATGTGCTAGTTGCTCCATCTTACTTCATCTATAGCCAGGATTTTTCAAAAGTCATGGATGACCATATCGCAACGGATGCTGATATTACCGTTCTTTATAAAAACGTTTCAGATGCTAAAGAAAATTTCATCGGCTGCCAAACTCTCAAATTTGGTGAAGACCATCGTGTCGTAGCTTTTGAGGAAAACCATGGTAAATATAAAAACCGTCCCGTTTCCCTTGAAGCCTACATTATGAAACGGACTACATTTATCGACTTGATTAAACGTGCTAACAAAGTGTCATCTCTCTACTGGTTAAAAGATATTTTACGTGATACAGTTGACCAGTATAAGATTATGGGCTATGCACATCGTGATTATGTCGCATGTATCAATACGACTGCTTCCTACTTCAATACTCAAATTGAATTGATTGACCAAGATACCCGCAAACTCCTCTTCAAACATGATTGGCCAATCCATACCCAAACAAGTGATAGCTCACCATGTTTGTATGGTCCATTGGCAGAGGTCAAACGTAGCCTAATTTCAAACGGGGCAAACATCAATGGTCAAGTCGAAAATTCAGTCATTGACCGCGATGTTATCATCGAAGAAGGCGTTGTTATCAAAAACTCAATCATTCTCAATGGCGTGACAATCAAAAGTGGGGCAAATATTGAAAATGCAATTATCGATAAAGCAACTAAAATTATTCACCCAATTGACATCAAGGGAAGCGAAACTTCGCCTTCATACTTGAAACCACACCAAATCATTTAGGAGCTAACATGACAAAAAAATCTGTTCTCTTTGTAGCATCCGAGGGACTTCCGTTCATCAAGACTGGCGGATTGGCTGATGTTATTGGCTCTTTGCCAAAAGAATTGGTAAAACAGGGTTTAGATGTCCGAGTCGTTCTACCACTCTACAAAAAAATTGCAGTAAACAATCACTCTGATTTCGATTACGTATCAAGTTTTGATGTGCGGGCTGGCGACATCCAATCTATGGCAAATGTTTACAGTCAGGTTGTTGATGGAGTAACATTCTATTTTATTGAGCACCGCGATTTCTTTGAACGCGATGAACTATATGGATATGACGATGATGCCATGCGTTTTGGCTATTTCCAACATGCTACATGTCGTCTGTTGGAAGCACTTCATTTCTTCCCGGATGTCATGCACACACATGACTGGCACACTGCTTCCCTTCCATTTCTTTGCCGTACTTTCTATAGCTACCGCGAAGAATTCCGCAATATCAAGCATGTATTCACTATTCATAACTTGGCTTTTCAGGGAATTTTCCATAAACAAGCGCTTTGGTCAGCCCTTGGCATGGACTATAGCTACTATTTGGATGGTATTGCACGTTTTCATGATGAATGTATCAGCTTCATGAAGCTTGGTATCCTATACGCTGACAAGGTTACTACAGTTTCTGAAACTTATGCTCGCGAAATCCTAACGGAAGAATTCGGCGAAAACATGCAACATGTACTAGAGTTACGCAAATATGACTTGGTTGGCATTGTCAATGGTATCGACTATGATAGTTGGGATAGTCAAACAGACCAGTACCTTGTGAGAAATTATAGTCTTGAAACGATTGAAAGTAAAAAGGCTAATAAACTGGCCCTGCAAGCACAATTTGCCCTTCCACAAGATGAGAATGTCCTATTGATAGGTATCGTCTCTCGTTTGACATGGCAAAAAGGGTTCTATCTCTTGACCGAGGTACTTGGCCATCTTCTTCAAGCCCATGTCCAATTTGTTATCTTAGGCAATGGTGAGGAAGACATTGAAAATGCCTTTAATCACTTTAAACACGCCTATCCTGATAAATTTGCATTCTACCGTGGTTACAATGAACCACTTGCCCACCAAATTTATGCAGCAAGCGATCTCTTCCTCATGCCTTCTATGTTTGAACCATGCGGCATTAGCCAGTTGATTTCAATGCATTACGGAACACTCCCTCTAGTGCGTGAAACAGGTGGCTTGGTTGATACTGTAGCACCATACAATATGTCTACCAAGGAAGGAACTGGTTTTAGCTTTGGAGGGCGTGACGCTTACAATATGCGACAAGTCTATGATTTAGCCCTTCAAACCTACTATGATCGTCCCGATGACTGGCATGCCATGGTTGAACAAGCTATGAAGCGTGATTTTAGTTGGACAGCTTCGGCAGAGAAATACATCTGGCTCTACCGTGAAATTAGTGGTTAGGAAATAAGATGAAAAAATAAACTGAATCGGAGTGGGACCCTAGTCCACTCCTTTTCGGCAATGGAGATTGCTATGACAGAATTTACTGACCTAGATTTATATTATATGAATGCTGGTGAACATACCACTCTTTACGAAAAAATGGGTGCTCATATTATAAAAGAAGGAAACAAAATTATCGGAACCCAATTTCGTGTCTATGCCCCAAATGCCAGAGAAGTATTCTTAGTTGGCAACTTTAATGAGTGGCAACGCAGTCACTCTATGGAGCGTGAAATTGATGGTGTGTTTCAACTTTATGTAGACGGATTAAAATCCCTTGAAGATTATAAATATCTGATTATCACACACGATGGGCGTGAAATATATAAGGCTGACCCTTATGCATTTTTCAGCCAAGTTCGTCCAGACACTGCCTCTACAACCTACAATTCGCGTTATAAATTCAAAGATGACCTCTGGATGTATCATCGTGTTAACTATGATTTTAAAGAACAGCCAGTATCCATCTACGAGGTGCACTTAGGTTCGTGGAAGCAAAAATTTGCTAATAAGAATGAAGGAGGAGCTCCTGTAGAAGCTTTCAATAGTTATAAGGAAATTACTCCACTTCTCATCGAACATATCAAGGAAAATAACTACACACATATTGAATTATTGCCAATTACCGAGCATCCTCTCGATGCGTCTTGGGGCTATCAGGTAACAGGCTACTACAGTCCAACTAGTCGCTATGGCAAGCCAGATGAACTTAAGTATTTAGTTGACCAATGTCACCAAGCAGGAATCGGAGTGATTCTTGACTGGGTACCACTTCATTTCTGTAAAGATGCTCATGGGCTCTACCAGTTTGATGGTAGTTGGCTATACGAGTACTCCTACGAACAAGATCGTGAAAACCACCAGTGGGGGACTGCTAATTTTGACCTTGGAAAAGGACTGACTCGTTCTTTCCTTCTTTCTAATTTAAAATACTGGTTGGAATATTTCCATTTTGATGGCATCCGTGTTGATGCACTATCTTATCTCCTCTATTGGCGTGGTGAAACAGATGAAGATAAGATAAATCATGCCGCTATTGACTTTATCAAACGTGTCAATGCCATGGTCCATACCGACTATAAGGGAGTCCTGATGATTGCTGAAGACTCTTCAAGCTTCCCTAAAGTCACACATCCTCTAGAAGATGGCGGTATTGGATTTGATATGAAATGGGATCTGGGCTGGATGAATGATACACTAAAATTCGTGGAACGCCCTGCTATTTATCGAAAATATCACTCAAATGAAATCACTTTTGGTATGTACTATAACCAAAACGAGCAATTCTTACTACCACTTTCGCACGACGAAGTTGTTCATGGGAAGCATTCCATTATCGAGAAGATGAATGGCGACTACGAAGATAAGTTCCATCTGGCTCGAGTCTACTACAGCTTTTACTTTGCCCATCCTGGAAAGAAATTACTCTTCATGGGAAATGAATGGGGTCATATCCGTGAATGGCACGAATATACAGAAATGGACTGGGGACTGCTACAATTTCCAATCCACCATTCTTTCTATCAAATGATGAAAACATTATCTACTTTCTATAAAGAACATGATGCTTTCTGGAAATACGACTACCAAGCCTATGAAAAAGGATTTAATTGGGTAAAAATAGATGAAGAAGCAAGCCTGTATGCTTTTTCTCGCACTAGCGATGAGCAAGAAATCTTGACCATTCATAACTTTAATGATCAAGAACTATTTGATGTACACTTGGATTTGCCAGCTGACAGCGAATATAAACTTGTCTTCTCATCTAATGCTATTCCAATGGACACATTTAGCCTCTATCCCGATGAAAATGGAGCTAGAATTACTGTACCACGTTTGACCAGTTTTTATCTAGAGCGTGTGAAATAATTATCTATAAAGAATGGAGTATTGAACCGACCCCAATTTTCTATCTAACTTTCGGGGTGTGGCTCACTTATTCCATTCTTTTTGCATGCAAAAACAACCACCGTTTCCGGTGATTGTTCCTTTCTCTTATTCAACACTTGTATATGTTGCAGCTTTCTCAAGGAAAGTATCAAACTCACCACTTGCTTTTACTTCTGCGATAACCTTGTCTATCGCAGTTTTTAGTTCTGTACTACCTTTTGGCAAAGCAATGACTTTCGAATTTTCATCAATCGTTGGAAATTCAACGGATGCAACGGCTAAATCTGAATTCTGTGAAACATAACCAGCAGCAACTGGAGAATCCATTAAAATAGCATCAACTTTTCCTGATTTGAGCTCATTTACAGCTTCACCCATCAAGGTTAAAGAAATTAGGTTAGCTTGACTAATATTTTCCTGTGCGTAGGCTTCCTGTGTTGACCCCTTTTGTACCGCAAGAGTCTTCCCGCTCATAGCATCAATTGAAGTGAGTGAATTGGCGCTATCTTTTTTGATAAGTAAGACATCAGAAATTTGATAGTAACTTTCAGAGAAATCAAAAACTTTTGCACGCTCTTCCGAATAAGATAGACCAGCAATTGCAATATCAGCTTTACCATTTTGAACGCTAGACAATACATTGTCAAAACTCATTGCTGAAACTTCAAGCTTGACCCCAAGTTCGTCGGCTATTTTTTGAGCCAACATAATATCTGCACCAACAACTTCATTCTTTCCATCAACTAGTGCCTGAAACTCGAATGGAGCATAGTCTGGACTAGTTGCCACTACCAATGTTCCTTTTTCTTTAATTTTATCTAATGCAGATTGTGATGACGTCGAAGAACAAGCTGCCAATGTCAGTCCTGCTAAAACTGTTGCTACTAATGCCAAGATTTTTTTCATATTTCCTAAATACCTTCTCTTTATTTTAATAAAATACCTATTCTAAAAAACACAAGCTTTTTGATTTTCATTGTATTTTCTTGCAGTTTTTCAGAATGTATTCTCATTTTAGTTCATTTTTATACATTTGTCAAGAAAATATTATTTTTATTCACTTTAATTGTATAAAATTTAATTGTTAGCAATGGATAATTCATAGGCTTCTTGAACAAATTGATCCATCTGTCCAGATTCCACTAGTTTTGTAATGACAGAGTCAACTTTTTCCTTTAAAGCTGTACTTCCTTTTGGCAAGGCAATAGCATAGGCATCTGAATAGCTACTTTTTATCTCAGTATCTAAAATAACCAAATCATCATTTTTGGCAACATAGGCTTTCGCAATCGGCTCTTCAAAAATAACTGCTTCTACCTTCTGTGATTTTAATTGATTAATCAGCTCTCCGTTCGAAGCAAGAGCAATAACCGTGGAAGACGGAAGCTGTTCTTTAACGATTTGTTCTTGAATAGAACCTTTTTGTGCTCCTATATTTGCCTCAGCTAGAGAATCAAGCGATGTATATTGTGCCAGATCCTCTTTATTTATAATAACTTTATTGGTTGAGGTGTAGTAAGGAATGGAAAAATCATACACTTTTGCACGCTCTTCAGTGGCTGAAATTCCTGAAATGGCAATATCCGATTGCCCTGACTGGACATTGTTCAAAACATTATCAAAACTCATCGCTGAAAATTCGACTTCTACACCCAATTCTTGACCAATGGCTTTTGCAAGCTCAATGTCAGCTCCAACGATTGTATCTTTGCCATCAACCAGTGTTCTAAACTCAAATGGTGGAAATTCTGGATTCAATGCAACAATTAGTTTTCCCTTTTCCTGAACATCCTTCAAAGAAGTATCTTCTTGAGTAGCATTTCCATTACAAGCGCTTAGGGTCATCGTTGCTAGTAAAACCAAGCCTGTCATAATATATTTTTTCATCATCATATTCTCCTTTAAAATAATCCTGTGCATACTTATACCGTTTTTTTATATAAAACATCGGACTTTCATTGTAGTAAAATGCATATTTTTTCTCCTTTTTTGAAAGATAAAAACATTTTATGTCATTTTTATACATTTGTCAACTTGTTTATTGTATTTTTATTCAAATGTTTTTGTCTTATATAAAATTTAATAAATATTTTCACTTCATCATGTTTTACAATCCCCTAGCTAACATGTAACTACATACTAAAATCAAATGCAATCGAATAAAAAGTTATGCTTTAACAGACATATTTCTTGACAGTGCGTGATATACATAAAATATTCAATCGGCTCTAAAGGGATATTAATATCGTTTATAATTAACTATAAATAAAAGACAAGGACATTAACGGGAATATTCTTGTCTTTTATTTATAGTTTTATTGTAATGAGTAGTCTGTTATTAATAAAAACTAACCTTGATAATACTAATAATTGAATACAAGAATCAATAAGTCTAAAAACAGAAAAAGTGAGTCTTATCTTTGGACTCTATCAGAAGAGTTGTCTGATAGTCTATAGTTATAATTAATTAGAAATATAGATCGTTAATAATTGATTCCAATGACGATGTCGTCGGTAATTCCTGTTTCTGTACTTTATTTTTTCTTTGTCTTTTTATGTATTGTTCAAAATCTCCAGACATACTTGCGTAAGTTGTAAAACGTCGCTTTGCTTGATTCACGGTTTTTTCAAACAATTTATTAGCTTCAATAGGATTCACTCTCTGTAATAAAGCAAAGCGTTCTTGTTTCATCATAAATGATGTCATTTTATCAAAATTTGGTCGCTTATAATCCAAAATCATTGGATTTTTCCCTTCAATATCTAGCAATGGATTATACCGATATAATGACCAGTATCCAGATTCCACAGCCTCTCTTGCTTCTTGCAGTGTCTCCTTCATTCCTCCAACTAATCGATGAGCAATACAAGGAACATAGGCAATTACAATAGATGGACCAGGGTATCGTTCTGCCTCTTCAAAAGCTTTGATAACTTGAAACGGATTGGCACCACTTGCTACTTGGGCGACATAGACATTGCCATATGTCATAGCCATCATCCCCAAATCTTTCTTTGCACCTTTATTTCCAGAAGCTGAAAATTTAGCAATCGCTGCAGTTGGTGTACTTTTTGAAATATGCCCACCTGTATTTGAGTAAACTTCGTTATCCAAAACCAAAATATTAATATCTGCACCACTTGCAAGAACATGATCTAATCCACCATAACCAATATCGTAAGCCCAACCATCACCACCAATAATCCATTGTGATGGTTTTACAAATAAATCTCGCTGTTCATATACTCGTCGTAATAATGGTTTTGACTCATCAAGCTCACACTCTAATAAATTAAGCAATTTTGCACTACGTGCAATCGTACCATTGCTATTATTAATATTCTTAATCCAATCATCAATCAAGTTACATAACAAAGGACTTGCTTCAGTTTTACCTCTCTGCATTATTTCAATTAGAGCACTTCTTCTTGTTTGGTTGGCAATTAACATACCATAACCAAACTCTGCATTGTCCTCCAACAATGAATTGCTCCAAGCAGGACCTTGCCCTAACTCATTGGTTGTAAATGGAGTTGCTGCTACCATTCCTCCCCATATTGATGAACACCCTGTAGCATTAGCAATCATCATTCTACTGCCAAATAGCTGTGTCAATAATTTTATATATGGAGTCTCCCCACATCCCGAACAAGCACCTGAAAATTCTAAAAGAGGTTTCTCAAATTGTGTATATTCTACAGTACCAATTTTAGCAGGATTTTCTTTAGCTCGCAAAGTCATTGAAAATGCCCAGTTAATCGCTTCTTCTTTTAAATGCTGTGAATTGTCCCCGATGAGTTCAACCATACTTAGAGCCTTGCCTTTCACTGGGCAAGCCTTAACACAAAGCTCACATCCTGTACAGTTTTCAACTGATACTTGAACACGATATTTTAGTCCGTCTTTCCCCTTATAATCCCTTACAATATAACCTTCTGGCGCCTCTTCTAATTCATCTTCCTCAAGTAGAAAAGGACGAATTGCGGCATGCGGGCAAACAAATGAGCATTGGTTACACTGTACACAGTACTCTGAATGCCACTGTGGCACCTCCCATGATGTACTTCTTTTTTCTTCAGCAGCAGTCCCCAGCGGTATATCGCCCGCAACCATGCCATTATTAATTAAGTCTCCAACAGTTATTTTGCTTCCTTCTTGGCGATTGAGTGGTTCTTGAATAGCAGAAATATATTTAGAGGTACGCTCTGATGGTGCAATATTTTTCGGAAAACAGTGCTTCCATTCCTTAGGTATTTCTATTTTTTCTATAGAAGAAATGGTTGCCTGTAAAAGCTGTATGTTACTTTCTACTACCGCTTCTGATTTCTGCTCATAATTGAGGAGGACTTCCCTTTTCAAGGCCTCAAAAGCCTTCTCCATTGGCAACAGATTAGTTAATTTTAAAAATGCTGCCAGCATACATATGCCAACCTTACCGGGTATTCCTACTTCTTGCGTTAATCTATAAGCGTTTATTATATAAAACTGAATATCATTTTCTGCCATATATTGCTTAATTTTACTAGGAAGTAGGTTACTCAATTTTTCGCTGGGCCATGTCGTATTTAATAAGAAGATGCCTTTGGGTTTCAACCCTTTCAGTAAATCAATTTTTCTTAAATACCCAGGCATTGCAACTCCGACAAAATCTGCTTGCTGAACAGCATAAGAGGAACGAATTGGGGCACTTCCAAAACGAAGATTAGAGGTCGTGATACCATTCTGTTTTCTGGAATCGTAATAAAATGTTCCCTGAACGTTACAATCAACTTCCTCACTAATGATTTTAATAATTGATTTGCTAGAACTAACTGATCCATCACCACCAAAACCCCAAATTTTTGCTTGAAATGTATCTTCCGAGGTCAAGTCCTTTGTAGAATTTACTGAAAGAGATAAATTAGTCACATCGTCAATAATACCTATCGTAAATGGATTTTTAGGTTCTTTCTTTTCTAATTCTTCAAAAACAGCAATAATTTGATCAGGAGTCGTTTCTTTCGAACCCAAACCATACCTACCACCGATAACTTTCAAAAATCGCTGTCCCTGATATAGAGCACTCTGTACATCTACAAAAAGAGGTTCACCTAGTGCTCCAGATTCCTTGGTCCGATCCAATACCGCTACAGTTTGAACAGTTTTGGGAATTTTTCCTAAAAATTCAGACTTTGGAAATGGGCGATAAAGATAAATTTGAACAAAACCAACTTTTTTACCCTTTGCTATTAGATAATCAATTGTTTGACAGATAGTCGGTGCTACTGATCCCATTGCAACAATAATATGTTCAGCTTCAGGGTGACCATAATAACTAACCAAATCATAATCTGTCCCTCGTAATTGATTAATTTTTTCCATGTACTTCTTGACAACGTACGGTAGAATTTGATAGTGGCGATTCACCGTTTCTCTTTGTTGGAAAAACAAGTCTGGCCCTTGGTTAGTCCCAGATACCGTTGGTGAATTAGGATTCATCCCTCTATTTCGGAAAATTCCCAGAGCCTCTTCATTCAGCAAGTTTTTTATCTCATTGTATTCTAAAACTGTAATTTTTTGCATTTCATGGCTTGTTGAAAAACCATCAAAAAAATTTACAAATGGTAGACTAGCTTCTAAGGCTGCCAAATGAGCAACTATGGATAAGTCCATTACTTCTTGAACAGTCCCTTCAGCCAACATTGCAAATCCTGACTGTCTCACAGCCATAACATCACTATGGTCTCCAAAAATACTTAACGCATTTGTAGTGACAGATCTTGCTGCAACATGAAAAACAGTCGGTAGTAACTCTCCAGCAATTTTATACATATTGGGCAACATCAATAATAAACCTTGAGACGATGTAAAGGTTGATGTAAGAGCACCCGTTTTTAGTGAACCATGTACAAAACCTGCTACTCCAGCCTCAGACTGCATTTCAATTACGTTGACTGTTTGGCCAAATAAATTCTTTCTTCCACTAACTTGCCAAATATCAATCCATTCTCCCATAGTAGAACTCGGAGTAATAGGATAAATACCTGCAATATCACTAAATGCATATGCTGTGTAGGCCGCTGCCTTATTGCCATCCATTATTTCTTGATAGGACATCCTTACTTCTCCTTTGTTCAATATTGATAAATTCATGCTTAGAAAAGCTCACCCAAAACTAGATGAGCTTTCTATTAAATTTTTAATTTCCTTTTGGTAGAATGGTTTCCACTTCTGTATGCGGACGTGGAATGACATGGACAGATACAAGTTCTCCTACTCGTTGTGCTGCAGCTGCTCCAGCATCAGTTGCTGCCTTAACGGCTCCTACATCACCGCGTACTAAAACGGTAACCAAACCTCCTCCAACGTGCTCTTTTCCTATCAAAGTAACGTTGGCTGCTTTTACCATTGCGTCTGCTGCTTCAATAGATCCAATCAATCCTTTTGTTTCAATCATACCTAATGCTTCTGATGCCATTGTCGTGCTCCTTTGAAAAATTTAATTAATTATTCTAATGGGGTAAAATAGTTTCCACTTCTGCATGCGGACGTGGAATGACATGAACAGATACAAGTTCTCCTACTCGTTGTGCTGCAGCTGCTCCAGCATCAGTTGCTGCCTTAACAGCTCCTACATCGCCGCGTACTAAAACAGTAACCAAACCTCCTCCAACGTGTTCTTTTCCTATCAAAGTAACGTTGGCTGCTTTTACCATTGCGTCTGCTGCTTCAATAGACCCAATCAATCCCTTTGTTTCAATCATACCTAATGCTTCTGATGCCATTGTCGTGCTCCTTTTAAAAATTTAATTAATTATTCTAATGGGGTAAAATAGTTTCCACTTCTGCATGCGGACGTGGAATGACATGAACAGATACAAGTTCTCCTACTCGCTGTGCTGCAGCTGCTCCAGCATCAGTTGCTGCCTTAACAGCTCCTACATCACCGCGTACTAAAACAGTAACCAAACCTCCTCCAACGTGTTCTTTTCCTATCAAAGTAACGTTGGCTGCTTTTACCATTGCGTCTGCTGCTTCAATAGATCCAATCAATCCTTTTGTTTCAATCATACCCAATGCTTCTGATATCATTTTATATCCCTCCTTTATTTAATAAGACGTAATTTATTATTTCCTGTAACACCGAGTGCATTTGCTTCTTCTGTATCTAAATGACACTCTAATGTGAAGCTATCACTAACTCGTACCACAACTTGATTAAGAATACCACCACGTTCACCAGGAAGCTCCAATGAGACTACTTGCCCATCTTCAACTCCGAAATGTTTTGCATCACTCGGGTTCATATGGATATGACGCTTAGCCACAATACAACCTCGCTCAATTTGAACAGCCCCTTTTGGACCAATTACGATACAGCCAGGAGTATCTACAATATCCCCTGATAAGCGCAACGGTGCGTTAATTCCTAACTTGAAACAATCGCTTTTTAATAATTCAATTTGCGTATCACTTCGGCAAGGACCTAATATCCTAACTTTTTCAATGATTCCCTTCGGACCTACAAGTGTTACACATTCTTGATAAGCACACTGCCCCTTTTGCGATAAATCTTTCAATTTATGAAACACATACTCTTGACCAAATAATGCAACTGTATGTTCCTGAGATAAGTGAATGTGGCGATTTGACACGCCCAACGGAATGACATTTCTACCAAAAACGTCTGCTTTTTTTGAATTTTCTTCTACGTTTGGAGTTGATTTTCTACAATCAGACTCTTTGCCATCTAAGTAATCAATCACTTTATAAAAGAGGCTCTCTAAATCTTCACTCACTGTCTTCCCCCCTATCTCTTTTTCAATGCAGAGAGAATTTCTCTAACTATTGCTTCATTGTCAATATTTTCGTTAATTTCGACTATGGATTCATCCGCTAAAGTTTCTTGACGTCTTTCAAAAGCAGCTTGAATATCTTGTGGCGTTTGATTCAATGTATCCTTAACAGGTTCGATTGTCGGTGTACAATGAACACTAGCCGAACATACTGCATCAACTGTTGCCTCTGACTTTGATAAAGTTGTCTGTTTTGGAAGCGCTTGAAAACGATGGTCATTCGCGACAATTTGTGTGACGTCTCTTACACCGTATGCTACGGTCTTGATATTAATCAAATGCTCAGGAGTTAGATTGTCTGAAACTGAGCTACCACCATCTGTACCACAACCAAGAGTAAAGGCAATTGGTAAGCCAGTTGAAATACCTGTTCCTCCTTGGCTACCACCTGTGTTAATTAGAATACGAGAAGCAGGCTTACTTGAAAAGCGGAAAATCATATCTGGATCACCTGTATGTAAGCTCATAGTATGACCAATACCATTTTGTAATAGCTTAATACTAAGCGCACAAGCTTCCTCCCAATCTTTCACCACATAAAAACCTAATACTGTAGTCAATTTTTCAAATGATAGCGGGTTTCCTTGACCTACACCAACTTGTGGACCTACTAAAATATTTGTATCAGATGGGACAGAAATACCTGCTGCTTCCGCTATTTTAATCGCTGGCTGACCTACAAATTTAGGATTCATCGCTGGATTGCAACCATGTGAATTTCCTCTGAAAAGTATTTGACAAACCTTATCAGTTTCTTCTTTCGTCATTAAATAGCAACCTTGTGCTTCCAATTCTTGAAGTACTAAGTCTTTATTGGCTTCTTCACAAATAATAGCTTGCTCTGAAGCACAAATAGTACCATTATCAAAAGTTTTAGATGCTACTATATTTGAAATAGCTTTTTTTACATCTGCTGTTTTTTCAATATAGGTGGGAGAGTTACCAGCTCCGACACCAATTGCGGGTTTACCACTACTATAGGCAGCCTTTACCATTCCTGGTCCACCTGTTGCAATAATAAGCGCAATATCTTTTGAATGCATCAATTCATTGGTTGACTCCAATGTTGGATTCATAACGCACCCTACTATTGATTCCGGTGCTCCAGCTTCAACCGCAGCTTTTCTCACTAACTCGGCTGCCGCCACACTACAACGTTTTGCAGAAGGATGAGGAGCAAATACAATAGCGTTTCGAGCCTTTATTGAAATCATGGACTTATATATTATCGTAGAAGTTGGGTTAGTTGAAGGAGTAATTCCTAATATTAAACCCATTGGTTCTGCTACTTTGAAAATTTTATTTTTCTCATCAAACTGAAGAATGCCTGTGGTTTGATATTCCTTTATTTCATCATACAACAAAGTAGAGGCTGCATAATTTTTAAAAGCTTTATCTTCTAATTTACCAAACCCTGTCTCCTCTACGGCTAAATCTGCCAAATAATAAGCATTGGTTGCAACTGCCTTCACAATATTTTTTAAAATAGCGTCAATTTGTTCATCCGAAAAATATGCAATTTGATTAGCAGCTTCTTTACCATTTCTCACAAGATCACGCGCTTCTTGTATGGAGCAAAGATCTACATCCAGTGTTTTCATGTTTCGGGCACCTCCTAAAATTATTCTTTATCATTTTTCAGCTGACGAGAGTGCTTATCTACCAATAATTCAATCATCTTTCTTCTTATCATTTTGGATAATTCTTCTTCTGTAACATAAATATTATTATTGACAATCAAAGCACGAAGTTCTGCTGCTTTCTTTTTTTCCAATTGTCTTTTGTATTCTTCTACTGACATTACTGCCTTTTCTTCAATGGTTTCCGCATTTTTTTCGTCTGTCCCAACGCTAACTGTCACCTCAGTGTCAACTACTCTATCTGCTGGTTCTATGTGTTCCGAAATTTCTTTACGTTCTTCTGTTGAATTGTTGGCAGAAAGGAGGTCATCTTGAAGAGCTGCAATCGACTCGTTTTTCTTTTTTACAAAAGGTACTAGCTGGGCATCTGGCCTAGGAATGACATGTGAACCATACAGCAATTTCACTCCCAAGCGCTGAACAGCACTTGCTCCAGCTTCCACAGCTGTTTTTACAGCGCCAACATCACCTTCCACAGTAATTGTAACCAAACCGCCACGAACTTTTTCTAATTTCAGTAGCGAAATATTTGCAACTTTTAGCATAACATCTGCTGCTTCAATGGCTCCGATAAATCCATATGTTTCTATCAAACCTAATGCCTTCATTATTTTTTACCTCCTGAACTACATTAAATCTGCCCAGTTCGATGGATAAGTAGTATAAAATAATTTCGCATTATCAGGTGATCCCCATATTACATCAGAACCTGATGGTACAAATATTACATCACCTTCACGTGCCACAAATGTCTGTCCATCAATTTCAATGGTCACAGTTCCCGTAATAACATAATCTATTTCTTCATAAGGCAGCTTCCAAGCAAATTTAGATTTCTCAATAGTCAGAAATCCTGCACTCATCTTGGACTCGTTTTGACCAACAAGTTCTTGAAAACCGACCTTGGTATTTGGTGTGCCAGTATCAAAGTCATCCATGCGAACAGTTGATCCACGAACAATCCTCATCCCATTTGTATGTGAGACAAAGCGATACGGTTTTACTTCTTTTTCAGACTGATCACCTGCATTCATCAAAATATTCTTTAAAATATGTAGGATTTCATCGGTGCTAACTCGTTGTTCGTTTATGCCTGATGTCATCTTTTCGCATTCATTACAATACTCGAATGATATATTGTATCTCTTAGCTTCATCCTGTGCAGCCGGTGTTATAATTGTACCTTTTTCAATATAACAAATTTTCTGGCCAGCTTCTTCACAGGCTAAGATATCCTTTGCAACTATTAATTTTGACATTGTTTCTCCTTTCTATTCCAAAAATCGATTCATTTCGCCACTCTGCTGTTTAATTTGATTGTAATTCTCGTCAACAATTCCTATAACTGCAGCATCAACTGGCATCTGATCATTTTCCATCATGCGACGAGCTGCAGAGCCTGTCGCAACAATAACCCTATCACCTATACCAGCACCAATCATATCAACAACAACCATAATCTCGCCTGCACGGCTACCACCAACTACCTTTGCTAGCAAAAATTTTACACCGCTTAAGGCATCTGATTTTCTAGTAGCCCAAATAGTATCTACTAATTCTGCAACTAACATCTTGCCTCCTAATATATAATATTTTCACTACAATTCATTGCAATTCCAATTGGGGTAACAAACATAGGATTTCGAGGTTTAACCGTTCGAATTCCTGTTTCTTTTTCAATAATTGTTTCAATTCCTGTTAAACAACTAGTACCACCAACTAAATAAATAATATTGACATCATATCCTTTAATATGGTTATTTATTATACTGGCAACTTTCTCAACAACTGGTTTTAATACGCTGAGGAGCTCTCCATGATTAGCGTTATTACGTTTATAATCATCTGCTTCTTCAAACGACAATTGATACGCCCCAGATATTACCAATGTAAAATGTGTTCCACCAGTAGCCTCATCAACAGTTTTAACAACTTCTCCATCTTTTAAGATAGATATACCAGTTGTTCCTCCTCCAATATCTACAATGGCACCATTTTCAAGACCAACTATTGTATTTGCAGCCGTTGGTTCATCTAACAAAGCCGTTAGTTCAAAGCCTGCTCCTTGGACAACGTTTTTAATGACTCCACCATCCAAAACATCTGTTCCAGGAGGCAAAGCAGCCGATGCATAAACCAGTTCCGTTTGCAATTGTTTTTCTAGAGTCTCCTTTAACTCTCTAACAATCTGAATAGATCCGATATAGTCGACTATCATCCCATCTTTGATAACATTTGCGCTACGATGAGCCCCAGCTACGATATTTCTATTTTCATCAAGGACAACTAAGACTATATAGGCCGTACCTAAATCAATTCCTGTATAATAGACTCTACTACTCTGGACGATAGGTCTTTTCTCAGCATTTTCAAAATCCTCTACATACTGATCACATGTTTTAGGTAATTTTTTTGAGATCATCACCCACCTCCTCACATCTATTAATACAATCTATAATGATACCGGCTAAATAATTAACGGTATCTTGCAATACTATAGGTGGCTTTTCACCAAATTTTTCCGAGAAGGCTTGAAACTTGAAATAAAGTGGAAATAGATAGGATGCAATCTTTCCTTTTCTAGTCTTTAACAGCAACCTTACTCTACTCAGATACTCAACCATATCTGACTTATTCATTTTCTGTTGATCTTTCCATCTGAATTGAATCGATTTCGTGGATGATTTACTGGACATAGATTGTTCCAAAGCACAAAGTTCTTCAGAAATTGAAAAGTCCAGATTCATTACTTCAAAGGCTACTTGTAATAGCTCACTTCGAAGTAACAACCAGTCATTAGATTCGCTTAAGCTGACATCATTCACTTTGGAACCATTGATTGTCGAGGTTTGTCTGTTAGATTTTTTTCCCCCTTCATCAATAATCTTCACTTTACGATCCATGAGGAAAGTCTTAGCACCTGGGGTCAATCTTGTCTGATTTTGAATAGTGAAGGTTTCAAAAGGATTGTCACGATAAATAAGACGTAAATCATCTTCTGTTAAATATTTCATAACATCCTCCTTCCATCCAATAAATTTTTCCAAAAGTCACTTAACGCAGCGACCGATAAAGTTTCTCAATTTGTCCTAGTGTCACCGTTCTTGGATTTGTTGGTGTGCACGCATCTTCCATGACTCTTTGTGCCATTTTCGGAATCATACTTTCAAATTCTGCCCGATTAATGCCTAGGTCTTCAATTCTTGCAGGAATAGACATTTTTTCAGATAATTGTTTAATTGCACTTATAAGTGCTACAACTGACTGGGTAGGAGTAATTTTTGCAAGTCCTATTATTTCTGCAATTTCAGCATATCGTCTTGTCACGTCCGTCTCTCCATGGGCTTCCAAGGAAGCGTTATATGAAATTACATACGGTAACAAATAGGCATTAATCCTACCATGTGGTACATGGAAAAATGCTCCTATCGCATGGGATAGGCTGTGGCAGATACCTAAACCAGCATTATTAAATGCAATACCCGCAATTGACGAAGCATTATGCATTTTTTCACGAGCGAGTATATTATCTCCATTTTTATATGCCTCTAGCAAATATTTCCAAGTTAACCGAATACCTTTCTCAGCACACGCATCAGAGAAATCACTTGCTTTATTAGAGACATAGGCTTCTATACAATGAGTCAATACATCCATTCCAGCATCTGCTGTTACTGATGGAGGAACAGTCTTGGTAAACGTTGTGTCTAAAATTGCGAGATTTGGAACCATTGAATCATCTACCAGGGCAATTTTCTCGTTATATGCTGGATCGGAAATGACAGCAAAAGCTGTATTTTCACTTCCTGATCCACTTGTAGTCGGAATTGCAATTAAGTAGGGACTTTCAGTTTTTTCTGTTTCAGAATATACACGAATCACTGCTTTAGCTGTATCCATTGCTGACCCCCCGCCTAGAGCAATAACTGCGTCTGGCTTATAATCTCGAATTTCAGCAATACTTTCAGAAACAACTTGGACTGTCGGATCCGGAACTACTTTTGAGAAAATCTTAAAGGTAGCTCCTGAATTCCTCAAAACTTCTGTAACCTTTCCGACCATTTGACTTTGTTCCATAAAAGGATCACAAATGATGTAGGCTTTTTGAATTGGTAATTCTGAAATTTTTGTTATAGCTCCTTTTCCAAAAATGAAACGAGGACCTACATGAAATTCTTGTATTTTCATTGATTACCTTCTTTTAATTTTTTAATCTTTTCAAGTAATGCAACATATGTATCATTATTTTCTAAATCTAATTCAATTAATTCATTCACACCTGTTTCTCTCAATTCTAATAAACAATCAGTTGTATTATTCTCCAATTGTTCAGAATGGTAAACAATTACACCAAGACTAGGAATTCTAAAAACTTGAGCAAAATTTGGCGAATAAACTCTATAATTACGATCAGATGGTAAAAGCATAACGATACAATAGGCATTTTGTTGCGTTGCAATAATATGTTTTTTCATTCCCGGACTTCTCAGATAACTATCGGGAACATAAATAGTTCTAGAACCATATACAATCGATTCTATTAGTTTGATGTCACATCTTCCTTCAAGAAATTGAATTACTTCTCGTTTACCACTATCCTCCGGCCCAACAACCAATATTCTTTTTTTCATGATTTTGTTAATGGAACAATCGAGAATCCCAAATTTTCTTTAAAATAGTCAAGAATCCGTTGCAAAGCTGTTTCTACACTTTGTACATCCCCGCTAAACATGACTGAGCCCGTAAATCTATCTACAAAACAAATATCTACATCAGCCGATTTACCAGATAAGTCAGCGGCAATTATTGCAGTCTCATAAGGAGTAATTGCTAAAATTCCAATAGCACCTCTATCTTCAACGCCAAGGCTATCATAAACAGCCTGAATAGGTGCCGCAATAATATGAGCTAAGGTTATTTGTTTCCCTGGAACCGACTCCTGAATAATACGTTCCATTTTCTCCATAGGACCACCACCTCACTAATAGATCAATGTTTTACAACATTCACAAGCAGATCACTGGCTAGAATATAGCTCTCAATCCTATCCAAATCAAATTGACTCAGTGAAGGATCCCCTTTAATTTGGTACTCAAGCCCCAATTGTTTGTACTTATTAACACCCAACTTGTGGTAAGGAAGCAAATCAATTCCTTTAAAGTTCAAACTATCTTTATACGGGAGTAAAAAATCAATAATCGCGCGAATTTCTTCCTCGCTATCATTAATTCCTTTTAACATTGGCATGCGTATTTTTACATTATAGCCGGCGTCTAGTAACCATTTTAAATTTGTTAGAATTCGTTCGTTTCCTACACCTGTCCATTCATTATGTTTTTTTGAATCCATATGTTTCAAATCAAATAAGAATAAATCAGTGTATTCCGCAACCTTCATCACAACCTTATTTGGTACATAGCCTGCGGTCTCTACGGCAGTGTTTAATCCATCTTGCTTACAGGCTTTAAGCAAAGCAAGAGCTCCTTCACCTTGTGCTAGGCATTCACCACCGGACAACGTAACCCCTCCGCCAGACATTTCGTAGAAGGCATCATCCTCATGTATGATATCCATCAATTCTGAAATTGTCTTAGATTCTCCTGCAATTGTTAAAGCTCCTTCTGGACATCCCTCTATATCGGATTTACTAGGACGTTTTTTCTGATAGCGAGTCACATCAATCGGATGTTCCTTATCAGCATAATCATATGGTATAGGCGCTTCCTCATTAGCAAATTTAAAACAAACACTTCCAAGGGGACAAGTCTTAGCACATGCATTATATGGTTTACACAATGTCTCTTTATGCATAATATTCGTCCCAAACTCAAGCCCTTCAGGATTAGCACACCATTTACAACGCATTGGACAACCTTTGAAGAAAACAATTGTACGAATACCTGGACCATCATATAAATTGTATTTTTGAACATTGAATACATTGATTCGTGTTTCATGTTTTTTAATCGTTGTCACTTAACTTCTCTCCTATCAAGCGCAGGCAGGAGGATCTCTTTCAGAGATCCTTTACGCCTCACATATACTTTAAATTCGTGTCAGTACTGTACGAGCAATAATTTCATCCTGTACGTCTTTACACAATTCAACAAAGAATGCACTGTAACCTGCTACACGTACAATTAAATCACGATATTTTTCTGGATGTTGTTGTGCATCTAGCAAAATTGCATTATCAAGGTAGTTAAATTGCATCTCACCATTACCAAGGATACTTGCTGTTCTCAGGAGAGTTATCAAGCTCTCCTCACCTTGTGGTGTATCAAGAAGTCCTGCCATAATCTTAAAGTTATGAACCATACCAATATTCATATTTTCATTGGCCATCTTAGAAACAGATTTAATAATAGCAGTTGGGCCTTTGGTATCCATACCATGATCTGGCGAAATACCGTCAGACAGTGGTGTCCAAGCACGACGGCCAGATGCCGATGCACCTGTAATCTGTCCAAGCGGAGTATTATTTGAAATAGATAGAGTACCATGACTTAGGACAGAATAGAGTGTTTTATATTTACGATGTTCCTCTTCCGTAAATTCAATAATATCTGATGCAAAGTAATCCACATAATCATCATCATTACCATACTTAGGTGCCGCTAAGCAATCTGCTCGAATTTGATCATATCCTTCAAAATCAGCTATCATCGCTTTATTCAATTCATCAAGAGTATATTTCTTATCTTCGAATACTAATTTCTTGATTGCTGCCATTGAATCTGCATAGTTTGCAAGACCAGACCAAACAACACCAGGTCCAAAGTTGTACATTGCACCACCAGATTTTACACCTCGACCATTTTCCATAGTTCCTTCATACATCATAGACATCAAAGGAGCTGGAGCTAATTCACGTTGGACACGCTGAGAAATAACTGTCATCACAGAAGTCCATTTTGTAACATATTTGATAGTCTCTTTAACAGCGGCTTCAAACTGTTCAAACGTTTTATATTGGTCCAAAGATCCCATGTCTGGGGTAACTGGCTTACCGTACCACAATGGGATTCCATGATTTAATGTTGTTTCAATCAAGATTGGCCATTGAGTATAGGCTGTCGATGTCCATTGATACAGACGACCTGATTTTTGTGGCTCAACACATCCCATCAAACAGTAATCACGCGCGTCCTCCATTGAAACACCCTTAGCCAACATCATTTTAATATGCGAATCATCAAAATGGCATGCTGGGAAACCAATACCTGCTCGAACGACATCAACAATTTTCTTCAAATATTTCCGCGGTGACTTATTATTAATGCGAGTCGCTAAAGTAGGTTGGTATACTTTTACATGTCGAATAGCATCCATCAAGAGATAAGTTAAGTCATTTGTTGCATCACGTCCTTCACGAGTAACACCACCCACACACATGTTAACGAATGGTTGATATCCCGCAAAAAATTTTGAAGAACCTTCAGAAGTAAGCCACATCATTTCTGACATCTTAATAAACATACAACCAGCCAATTCAAATGCTTGATAGTCATTCATTCGACCAGCTTCAATATCACGTTTATAGAGTGGGTACATATATTGGTCAACACGACCAATAGATAATCCAGTTTGGTTTTCTTCACACAGCAACAGATGTTGAATTGTTACAACATATTGCATCGCTTCCCAGAAGGTTTCTGGTTTATGAGCTGGGACATTAGCATTTACACGGGAAATCATTTCCAACTCAGCTTTACGTTTAGGATTTAATTCTTTTGCCGCTAACTCAGCTGCATGTTCAGACATGCGTTTAGCATAAATCATCACACCTTCCGCAGTAAGGATTTGTGCTTTATAGAAATAAATTTTTTCCAAATCATCTGGATTTCCATAGTCTAATTTTGAAAGGTGTGCTTCTGCCTCAGCTTTAATATCAAGCATCCCTTTACGCATACCTACAACATCATAACCAGGGTTGGAGTCACCGCCGCCTGAACAAGCATGGTATGAGCAATCAGAAACAAACGATTCACCTGAAAGCTCCCATGCACCAGCTTCACGATATTGTGTTTCACAAGCCTCATCTACAGAACGACCTTCCCAGTATGGGAAAATTTCTTCTCTCAGTACTTTTTTATCTTCTTCAGACAATGCGTACGGATCTTGTGGACGTGTTGATACAGTATCAATTTCATCACGCAACCAACGCCACGATATATCAGGTGAGAATGCACCAAATCGTGCACCACCGTTAGGTGCACCTACTAACAATTCATTATCTTGAATGACTACAGGTGCAATTTTACAAAATTCCTTGAAAGCTGTCCCACGTAGAATTGCTTTCGGCATACCTTCGTTTTCTTTAGAAATTCGTGTTAAATTCGTAGCACGAAGTAAAGAAATGGTTGGTTGCGCTTTCAAATATTGATTTTTTAAAGCTTGCAAGCGAGGTGTAATCCCATCTGGAACTTCTGTCCCCTCCGCTGCAAGCGATACTTCATTTGTAAAATGAACCTCTGGCTTTGTAATATCATCTGAAACACTTTGGAAAATTTTCACCAGTGAAGCACGCTCTTCAGCACTTAATTTTTTTGTAGCTTCTTCTAGCTTAGCTGTAAATTCCTTCATATCCATATTGAATACTTCCTCTCTTTTAAACAATCACACTAAATCTTATCATTAAATTCAAAACCAACGTGACGGGTATAGGTCAAATGTCTTGGCGTAATGTTTTCTGAGCTATATCCTTTACCGGTTGTAATACCACCTAAAATTAATGAGGTAGGAAAATTAGAAACAATACCTGTCGCAACACATACCGTCGGAGCATTTACGACAATTCTTCCAACTTTTTTGACTAAAGCAAATTCTCTAATAATCTTCCAATCTTTGGAATGGATGGTAAGTGTGTGACCTATTTTTAGTTCGTCTAATAGATTCATACACTTAACACAGGCCAATGTCCAATCAGGTTCTAAATACACTATTATTATCGGACACAGCAGTTTTCGACAAAAATAATCCTCTTCATTCATGTAATCTTGTATAGATACGAGGACCTTAGTTCCCTGAGGTACTTGTATACCAGCTTTCTCTGCTAACCAAATTGCTGACTTTCCGATGTAACTTCTGTTTACATTTTTTTCTGATTGTCTTAAAAATTTAGTTAAATTCTCAGTTTCTGTATCTGACAGCAAGTAGGCGCCATTCCTTTTCAGACTATCTTTAATTTGATCTGCAATAATATTTTCCGTAACAAGAAACTGTTCCGCTCCTGGTAAAATCCCATTCTGAAAACTCCTAGAGTGAATAACATCTCTAACTGCTTTTTCTAAATCCGCACTTCTCTCTATAAATACTGGACCAGATGACTCTCCACCAAATATTAACGGAGTGTTTGTAACAAACTTATTTGATATATATTCTGAACATCCAATATTAAGAATGAGCGAAACCTTATCACTAGACAATAATTCTACTATTCCTGCATCACTGATTGTTTCTCCTAAACTGATACCACCCTCTGAATATCCCGACTCTTCTGCTAATATGATTAGTTTTTTCAAACTATCTAAAGTTGCCTTCGTAGAACGTTGATTGGCAATAAATATCATAGCATTCCCTGTTTTCATTGCAAGTAAGCAAAGGTTTACTAATAGAGTAAATGTTGGATGAGAGGGCAACATAACGGCAATAACTCCTAGAGGAGCACCAATTTTTATACATTTTTCTTTGGGATTGCCACCAATAATACCAACATAGTTCTCATTCTGCAATGTCTCACCAAAACGTTTAATAAAATGTGTACACAAGAAAAGTTCATCTTCTTCTACGCCATAATCGTTTCCTGCAACAAAATCATGAACATAACCTCTCATACTAGATTGTAAAGACTTTATAAAAATAGAGATAATGGTATCTAAATCTTCTTGACCGTACTTTTCCAGATGAACAAAAGACATTTGACCGTTCAGAAGCAAATTTCGTATCTCTTGAATTGATTCCAAATCTTTGTCAATATATCTCATATCGTCCACACTTTCCTATTCTACTGTTTCTTCTGGGAACATCATTTCCAATGAATATCGATCAATAATTTTCTTCAAATCTTCATGAGGTCCTGGGATAACGACACTACTGTATACTTCAGTCCCCATCTTTTCTACCGCCTTAACCCCTGCTTCTACTGCTGTTTTACAAGCAGCAGTCTCACCTTGAACAATTACTGCAATATAGCCAGATGCAGTATTAACATACGCAATAACATCGACGTCTGAAGCTTTTACCATTGCATCTGCTGCTTCAAGTGCGTAGACAAGACCGAATGTCTCCACTGCTCCAATCGCTTGATATCTTTCCATTGCTTGCTCCTTTATCAATTATCAATATCATGTACAGAAACCATATCGCCAACTGACGAAATCGGTCTAGGCATCACATTGTGCGCTGTTAATTTCCCAATTGCATCTGCTGCACGTGCACCAGCTTCTACGGATGCCTCAACTGCCGCCACATCACCAACTACCATTATTGTTACTAATGTAGAGCCAACATTTTCATATGAAACTAGCTTAACATTACTAGCTTTCAACATCTTATCACACGCTTCTAGAGCTGGTACTAAACCAACCGTTTCAACAAGCCCTAAGGCTTGACCACCACGATATCTCATCTTTCTACTCCTTTAGCTTCGAAATTCTTTTGCGATATATTTTTCTACCGCATACCTACCGTCATCGTTTATTTGATAACGTATCCGTAAGTTACCATTTTCATCTAAATCATATCCAGTTTGAACCAGATAACCATTGCATTCCAAAGACATTAAATGTTCTAGGAATAAATCTTCCCTAAACTGTTTTTCATTTCCAAATTGAGATTTTAAAGCTGACATAACTTGGAACACATCTGCTTCTTCCACAGTGTTCATATAATTAAGTACAGCAGTCCTTGCTGGTAATAATTTCATGGATTATTCCCTTTCTTTTCTAAAAAAATCCAATGGGTTAGTTGTTACTAGTATCGCTCCTCCAATAATAACAAGTGAACCAACTACGATTGTTGTAGTAATTGGTTGTCCTAAGAAGAGAATACTCAACAGAACACCCCAGAGAGCGTAGGTGATATTTAATGACATTCCAATTGCAGTACCGACCATTGCATTCGAACGATACCATTCCATATATGAAATACCTACAAGAGTCCCAGAAATTAATAAAAGGAATACTAAGAATGGAGAGGTTAGTGTAGCGGTAAACAAGCCGGTAGCTCCGATAATTGGAACAATAATAACCATTTGTATCAAACCTGAAACCAATTGGCGTAACGTTACTGTAACTTCTGAGTCAAGCATCGCGCCACCAAAACTTGAAATAGTTCCTTCTAGCCCCCAACATACTGCGGCTACAACCGCTAAAATAATTCCTAAAGTGAAATTAGGAGCTCCTTCAGGCTTCACTAGATTAATTACGACTGCACCAGCGACACACATCAACATCCCCGCAACAACACGCATATTTAATTTTTGCTTCAAGAAAATAGCGGAAAAAAGTGCTCCAAAGGCTGCTGTAGTTGCTGAAATCGGAATTGCAAATGCACCAGCCAAATATAACCCAACTAAATAAGCTCCATTTGCAACTGGCCCTCCTAGAATATAACCTAATACCATTATTTTGCCAGGTTTAGTAGCCAGCGTCCTGCCGAGCTCCTGAAACTTTCCATTTTTTATAACTCCTAATAAGAGCATACATCCGCCGAGAAAATCGTTAATCGCCCCCATTACAAAGGGTGCGGCTAGAATACCTACGGCTGACTTAATGGGGTCAAAACCTTGTAGTATCATAATCACAAATGAGTATAATCCATAAAATAAGCCAGAAATAACTCCGCTTCGGATACCTGCAATATGGAATTTCCGAGTCGTTTCAACCATTTTTTGTTGTGCAATAGCGCTTGTTGTTTGTTCCATACAAATGACCTTCCATTTCTAGCAAACCACTACTCATTTAGTCGTAGGCAAGATAGTTTCCACTTCACTATGAGGACGTGGAATAACATGAACTGATATAAGTTCTCCTATTCTTTGTGCCGCAGCAGCGCCAGCATCCGTTGCTGCTTTAACAGCACCAACATCTCCCCGAACCAAGACAGTTACCAAACCGCCACCAACATGTTCTTTTCCGATTAAAGTAACGTTTGCTGCTTTAACCATTGCATCAGCCGCCTCTATTGAGCCGACTAATCCCTTAGTCTCAATCATTCCCAATGCTTCAGAACTCATGACACTACCTCCTTTATATATTTTTTACTAAATTGATAACTATGTTAATCATTTAATAGAGCAATAAAATACTTGTTACAGTAACATTGTAAACCCTTCCATAAAGTCAAAGTCAATTATTTTTTTATAATCTACAAAAATAATTTTATTATTTCGAGATTTATGAATTAATTCACTATTTTCCTATCTCTTACATTGATACTTACCTCAAATATGCTTATTATTTTGATTAGAACGTTCCGACAATTTTAATAACCAAGCATAATTTTATATATTTTGCAAGAAATTTGTTTGGAAAACTTTATCCTTAGGTAAAAGTTTGGAAGATGGGTAAAATTACTGTATTTTGTAATTGTAAAGTCATAACCACCCGTGAAAACGGGTGGTTATGACTTTGTAGTAAATGGATTTTCTACGGTACTTAGGTGTGAAAACTATGTGATATTGGCACATCCATTTGGTATGTGATAAACTGTAACTAGTTTTAGCCATGCTAAACTAGTCCACTGGACTAGTTTACTCCTCCTTGATCTGACCTGAACAATTAGATTATAACATGAAAAAGAAATGGAAGCTCAAAGCCTTATCAGCCACCAGCATAGCCGGTGGTTTTCTTGTTTTTCTCTTCGAGAAAAACTGGCTCGAAGCCATAGTCATAACCACCCGTGAAAACGGGTGGCTTGTACACCGGCTATAAGCCGTTTCTCTCCAGCGACGTCTAAAGACGTTCGCTGAACTTCGTTCAGGTTAGTGCTGTAATTACTTGACTAATGCCCGTAACAACGGGCTTTTATCTCGTTCTAAAACTGCCATCTGAAAATGGATCTTCATACTCTTTGACACTCAATTTATCAAGTGCAATGTCATTTTTCTCCTGCTCGCGAATATATTTCGCAACTGTCTTTTCATTCAGTCCAACGGTACTAACATAGTAGCCTCTAGCCCAAAACTTTCGATTTCCATACTTATATTTTAAATTGGCATGTTTATCAAATATCATTAGAGCACTTTTGCTTTTCAAATATCCCATAAAATCGGAAATCGAAAGTTTCGGAGGTATCAAGACAAGCATATGAACATGGTCTGCATCATGTGTCCCTCAATGATTTCCACGCCTTTGTATTGACATAGATGACGGAAAATATCAATTAAGTCCTGTCTAATTTTGTAGTAAATGGATTTTCTACGGTACTTAGGCGTGAAAACTATGTGATATTTGCACATCCATTTGATATGTGATAAACTGTAACTGGTTTTAGCCATTTCTTTTTCCTCCTTTATCTAACCTGAACAATTAGATTATATCAGGAAAAAGAAATGGAAGCTCAAAGCCTTGTCAGCCACCAGCATAGCTGGTGGTTTTCTTGTTTTTCTCTACGAGAAAAACTGGCTCGAAGCCATAATAAAAAGATTGAAGATGATATTTTATATCATCCTCAATCCATTCCATTAATAAAATGTTATTTTCGATTAATTTCCTCCTGTGTAACAACAGGAATAATGATTTCCGTTACAAATTCATCTAAATTTTGAGTAACCCAGTAGTCAATAACATGTCTCTCATAACATTCATTTTTTAAATCATATTTATGTTCTTCAGCATAATCTATCAAACGCTCGTATGTTTTACCTATACACTCTAACGGTCCTATATGATAGCAACTCAAAGCCATGAAACCTCCAAAAGTTGAAAAGCTTTCTGACTCTGGAAAGCAATGTTGCAGAATTGTCGCAAACTCACTTTCTCCGTTCATCTTACTTAGATAAGAACTGTATTTTAATATAACAGGACCCGACACCTCTAAGCTATGCGATTCTAAGTGCCTTATCCACTCAAGATTTATTATTGATTCCTTATAATTATAGTGATAAGGTTGTTCAAGGTAACAATAACTAGACTGCTCGGAATAGTATTTAACACTAATAATGGGTTCAGACTTTGAAATAGCAGATAACTTCAGATTCTGTAAACATAATTCCCCCTCAATAATCAACTCTAACCAATCATCTACTGATGAAAGCGCAATTGATAACTCCTCACGTTCTGCATTTATCTCATCGCGTCTTTTCTTGAGATGATGATAGTGTGTTGAACAACCAGCTACACTAATTAACTCTTTAATTCTCTTTAGATTCAAACCAACTTGCTGATAGTACTTAATTAGCGGTATCAACAGTAAAGTTTCTTTATCATAATACCGATATCCATTCTCACTCGAAATATGCGTAGGATGGATTAGGTCTAAGCTTTCATAATAGCGTAGTGTTTTCGTTGAAACACAGCTCATTGCAGCTGCCCTACCGATTGAAAATAGATTGTCTACTCCCATACACCCTCCTCTTTTTATTAGTAATATAAGCATACGATATGACTTCATCTTAATATACAATTTATTAATTGTCAACGTTTTCACAAAGAATTATTAATTTCAAAAAAGAATATATATCCAATAAAAATATACTAGGCAACCGAAATTACAGACAAATCAAGTAATAAATAGCCGTTCAATATCCAATAATTCCTTATTTTATATAATAATACCTGCGAATTACAACACAAATAAAAAAGAAGCTCAGATTGAAGAAAAAGTCCATTTTGGACAATTTTCTTCAATCTTTTTTCTTTATGTTGAAAATAAAAAACTCTCAGAAACGCCGAAATATAAATGTTTCTAAGAGTTTAATAATTTGCTATCTTTCGCAAACTTCTTCAATTTTATATATTTTTAGGAGTTTGTCTACGTTCTGAAGAAGCTATTTCTAGCTTCTACCTAAAATTCCTATCCCAATCTCCATCGTCATTTTTTCGAGTATAAAAGAACTCAGAAAAATCTGGATCATCCATGACTTTTAGGATTTCTAGCAAATCATAGGCTAAGTCCATCTGCGGTAAGTCTGTTTTCTTGACCCAACGCACCTCTCCCTCTTCAGTTGATTGGAGGGTTCCAGTAAACTCCGTCGCCTTATAGAGAAAGACCAGATAGCGATGCCCTTCCTTGTCGGGCCAATGTTTAACACCAACCAGGCGAGCATTTGTGATGACCAGGCCAGTTTCTTCCTCAACTTCCCGAACAACCGAGTCATAAAAATTCTCACCTTCCTCAACATGCCCACCTGGAAAGGCAACACCAGACCAACGATAACGCTTGGGATCTCGAATCTGTACAACGACCTTCCCTTCCTTATCTTCGATTAGACACATGTTAGTCAAAGTGACCATTTCTTTTCTAGCCATTTTTTCTCTCTTTCTGTTTTAAAATCATTCTATATTCTGTACGTTCCCCACCTAAATTGACCGTTTTTTTGACACCATCAAATCGGAAGCCAACTTTTTCATAGAAGGCAATGGCACGCGCATTCCCCTCCAATACCCAGAGAGTAACGGTTTCGTAGCTCTGCAATTTTGCCAAAGCCGCCTGCATGAGCTGGTAGCCTATCTTCTGATCATAATAGTCCGCCAAGACATAGAGGGCGTAGAGCTCCCCTGCTCCTGGCAAATCCTCCTGACTAGACGAGCCGTAACAGGCAAAGCCAACCACCTTATCATCCATCACAGCAATCAGGATATTCTGAGGATACCGAACCGCCCAGTCTTGACAGCGTTCTAAGGTGTAAGTATTCTTTAAAAATTCCTGAGGTAACAAGTCAGCATAGGCTTCCTGCCACGATTTCCAATGAACATAGGCCTTGCCTAGCATTTCACTTTCCGTTTCCAGTGGTTTAATCATCATCTAATATACCTCCGAATTTTTTCCTCTAGTATACATTAAAAAACAAGTTGGCACAAGACCAACTTGTTAATAATTATTTAATTAAAAATCGATGTTCTGAAGTCATTTGTAGAGTTCATCAAGGCTTGATAAACTTTCACTTTGAGTGCATGAACACGACTATTGTTCAAGTTGAGGCTGTTCGCTTGGATGTCTGCCTCCATGGCTTCTTTCATCAAGTTTTGCAACTGTTCAAAGCTTGTGATGGTTATTTCCTTGGTAGAATTTGCAACACCTAGTTCATACTGCATGGTAAACGGCTTGAGTTTGCCTGCTACTGCTTTTTCCAAACGCTCAGTAAACATGGCTTTCTTGAAATCAGCCCATGAAGTATATTGACCTTGGAATACATAGTCTAAGACAAGATTGTCTGTAATCAAACCAACATCTTTTTTAGTCCATGTATCGTAAATCTTAGAACCTTTTTCCATAGCTAGGTCAGACAACTGCCCGGAAGCATACGGCACAAAACCATCTGTGTAGCCTTTAGCTGCAATCAATTCAAAGGCCATACGGCGGAACATGATGTCGCCTGGTGAACCTTTTGAGTTTGAAAGGGCTGAGAAGTTAGCTGCAAACATTGGAACGCTGACATAACTGTTTCGATCCCACTTCTTGCTTGTGTTTGCTGTATTGTTCACATACTGGCGCTGAACGATAATACTCTGATCAATCAAATCATTGAAGGACTTCAAGCTTGCAACTTCGTCATCTGTCAATGCACGCGCAGAGTTTCCAGCATGGGTATCAACACCATTATTTTGGACATAGTAGTTTTCAATCTTACGCAACCATGCTTTCTTCGCTGCATCCGATTGAGCCAAAATGTTTGTACCTTCTAAGTAATCCAGTAAGTAAAGCACATCGAACTGATTATGGTAATACTCATTGAAATCAGCCTCGCTGTTGAAACGTGCAACTGGATCTCCGACATGGACACGGTTGGCATCATCGCTATTATAGACAGCGTTGAATCCAAGGTTCATCTCAGTGACATTGAAGACATTTTGCAGAAGACCTTGGGCATAAACTTCCATACCTTGACCAATACGGCGGCCATAGCCTTTCAGATAAATATCGCCATCTTGGTTGTGGACCATTTCGTGGGTATAAAGGGCTGTGCCATAATCTGACAGCATATCGTAAGTGATATAGTAGGTCTCACTTCCATCCGCAAAGGCAGTCTTAATAGACGGATGCTCACGGTACCACTTGTTGATAGGGCCGTAGAAATCTTGGATAGCATCAACATCGGCTGTCAAGTTGCGATAAGACTTCGTGCCGTCTGGACCATACATCATGTAACCTTCGTTATTGAGGACAGATCTGAAGAGCTTGTCACGGTTGGCTTCGTCCATCATCTTATACCAGAAGTCTGCATTATCACGCTGACGTTCTGCCGCCAAATCAACCATCTGACGAACCTTATCACGATTTTCCACTGTTGAATAATCATCTACATAGTGCTCATATGAACCAATCGCGATGGTGTTCATGTTGGTGATGATAAAGATATTTTCTTGTGGCAGGGTCAAGAGTGGCAAGAGCATGTGGTTGTACTTCCAAGTTGGGTTAGACACCGTGTCATTCACAATCTTGCTGTAGGCACCGACATTGTACTTGCTGTAAGTATCTGTCGTTTCCTGCTTAGCAGCCACTTCTGGAATCAAAGACTTACCTTCAACCACATAGGCTTTAGTGGTTTGTTTGAACCATTCATTGTTAGTCATTTCTGGTAAGAAGAGCTGACGATAGTCTTCCAGCATATCGAAAAGCTTGGTCTGATTATTTTGTTTACCAATGATAGATGCAAAAGTGGTCACGTTATTGTGGGCACGAAGAACATCATAGCCACCATTACCAATTGCAAGAATCATATCAAGGGCAGACGCCGCATCATTTCCGAAGAAGTCAGGTTCAAAGATGGTCAAATCTTTGGTATTCATCTCTCCAAAGTTGATGTCATACCAACGGTTCAAGTAAGTCAAACCGAGCACAAAGGCTTCTTTGTTATTGGTGATTTTCTCTTTGATGTAGTCTTCAGAAGCCTGACCTTGACCATTTAGACTAGCAACCAAAATCTTACGAACGTTGCTCTCTAGGTTGGCCATCACTTGTTCATAGCTTTCACCAAAGTAGAAGTCTTTAGCTGTGCCAGTCTGAGTATCCGCATTCAAAGTCGTTGGATAATTGATAATAGCCTTCATAGCATCCGAGTCAAGGACAACCGAAGAAAGGCTACTTACCAAGTCATTGACAAGGGCACTTCTGTCATTCAAGAATGATTCTGGCGTGTAAATCAAGTTCGTACCTGAAATGGTGTACTCGACCACATGATTATTCTTGAAATCTTCTAGATAAGAAACTGTCTTGTAATCCACAGTGCCATCTGCATAGTGAAGCATAATCTTATTGATATTGGCCTTCTCAGCGTAGACATCAGCAACTACAGCATTGTCCTTCATTGGTACAACATCCAGCAAACGAACCTTGTTTAGCTTATCATCTGTCGCAATCTTGTTTCCATAATAGACAAGAAGTTCCTTGTTGTAGAATGGCAAGATTTTCTCCATGTTGTAGTAGGCAATTTCATGGTCAGCCTGTGCCTTATCCAAGGTCAAGTAATCTACTGAATAGTTGTTTAGGTTGAGCGGAACTGAATCGTCAATTGTCGCTTGAATAGCCATAGCTTCCACTTTTGCTTGCGCTTCTTCATCAGTGATAACGGTGACGTTGGTCAAGCTATCAGATATTGTAGTGAAACCGTCTTTAATCTTACCAGTTGGATTTGCTGGTTGACCGATAATGCTTGTCGCACCAGTCATATCACTGATAACATTGTTAACATTACCACTATATGGAGCATAGGCACCCGTTACTTGGTTGGCACCTGCGATTCCACCGACGATGGCAGCTGATTCAGTCGTCACAATAGAACCAGTTGCATAAGAATTATAGACACTTCCTGGTACATCGTAGACAAGCATGGTACGACCGACGATACCACCAGCTACTTGATTTGCCGTACCTGGAAGGGTAATGGTCGCATCAACCTTAGCATTTCCAACACTTGCCATCGTACCGTTACCCAAGATACCACCAGTTAGGCTTGCATCGGTTCCAGTTACTTCAATACTACCCTTAAAGGATACATCCTTGATAGTAGAGTTGGTTGCAGAATGAACTAGACCAGAAACATGTTGCGGACCTTTAAGGCTTGCTTCTACTGCTACGTTTGTAATGGTTGCTCCATTGGCATTGATAGCAATTGTCGCAAGTGGGTTCTTAGAGGTTGTGTTTAGGCTTGCATTTTTGATGTCCAAGTTTTGAACTTTACCACCAAGGTTAAAGAACAATGGTGCTTTCAAGTTGCTGATAGAAAAGGCGTAGCCGTCATTTAAGCCATCCAAGGTGCCACTAAAGTTGGTCACATACGATGCAACATCTCCAACAGGAACTTCACTTGCGTCCAAATGCGCTCCTAGTTTGAAGGTACCTTTTGGATTTGCCTTCATAGCATCAATCAAAGCTTTGAAGGATGTATAGGTATTGGCATCCGTCGCCATCTTCGGAATGTAAAACTCACGGTTGGCAATGTATTTGGCATCCTTATCTTGCACCAATTCATCAAAGGATGAAACTAGTTTGAAGACTGCCTTGCCATTCAAGGTTGTTTCTTCAATGCTTGACACAGGTAGGTATACTTCCTTGAAGCGGTCTGAAGTCACCTTGATAAACAATTCATCTGTGGTTGTTGGCAGTTCTTCCAAGAATTCTTGACCGATGTAGCTACCATTCTTACGACGGTAAACAGTCACCGCATCAATATCCTTGATTTCAATCTTCTTGTAGACCAAATCAAATTTACGCATGCTTTCAAGAACAGCTTCTTGTTCTGAGCTTTGTTCCTGCTCTGCCATTGTGTAGAAAATCTTAGTCTTAACAGTGTAATCTGTGTAGAAATCAAGATTTTCAAGTGTCAACTTGCCATTTGGATCTGTAATGGCCTGTTCCTGTACCAAGGCACCTGTATTATCATAGAGAAGAGCAACAGCTCTTTGGAAGTTGGCAGTTTCGTCTGTCAACTTGTAGCTAATTGTCGCTGACTTGACATCGTCATTTTCAACCAAGTCTGTGATAATCACTTGTGGGACTTTTTCAACTTTTGTACCACGCGCAATCACTTGCTTGACTGGTTGTTTGGTGATTTCTTCTGTTACAGTAGGATTTTCCTGACGAACTCCCTTGATAGTCTGGTAAGTTGTTGTAACTGTCTTAGAACCATTTACCCCTGTTGTTACAACTTTTGTCTTACCTTCTAGCAGTGTCGGATCAGCAACATACTCTGTTTCAAAAGCGATGTCAACCGTTTCTGTGTCTGATTCGGTACCCTCGATTGGCTTGGTGCCTTTGAGAACCTCTTTCGTTGTTGGCTCTTCAAGGACTTTCTCAATCACTGTTGGGTTTGGTTGACGGACTCCGTTGATTGTCTGATAAGTAGTGGTAACTTCCTTAGAACCAACCTTACCTTCATTAACAACTTTTTCTTCTCCAACATAAAATTCTTCTGTTTCTGTGACTATCGTTTCAAACGGAAGCTCTTCTGTCGCGACAACGGTTTCAACTCCAAGAACATCTGCTGTTTTCGTGCCGACTCTTACAACTTCTGTTACTGGCGCTTTTGTCACTACATCTGAAACTTGTTCGGATTTAATCAGTACACCATCGGCATAATAATTCCTAGTCTCGATTGTCCGAACACCAGCTTGTCCCTTCTGTTCAACTTCACGGCTGCCTTCTGCCAAGTTTGCATCATAGATTTCTTGCACATCAAAGGCAATAGCTTCTGTATGAGTTAGTGTTTCTTCCGTTAAAGAAATCGTTGGAACTTCATGGCTCGGTGCCGAATCTGGTACACTTGTGACTGGCCTTGTTCCAACATGGATAATCTGTGGAGCAGCAGTTTGGTTAATCGTTTCAGAAACGGTTTCTGTTTTTACTAAAATACCGTCGATGTAGGTTTTCTTTGTCTCAATTGTCTTTTGTCCAGCTTTACCTTCTTGCACAATCTGTCTTGTACCTTCTAGCAAGGTGTCATCAGCAACTTCTTGTGTTTCAAAAGGAATAGACTCCGTGTAGGTAGATACTTCTTCTGTTATCTGTAAGGTAGGTAACTCGTGACTAGGCGCTGTATCTGGTACTTCTGTAACAATATCATCGGTTGCTTGTTTTGTACCAACTTCAACAATCTTTGGAACAGCAGTTTTTGTAACCGTCGAGGAAATCTCTTCTTCCGAAATAATTTGACCTTTTGAATGGACTTGTTTAATCGTTACAGTACGCTCCCCATCCTGTCCTTCTTGTACCACTCGCTCTGTCCCCGCAGATAATTGGGGATTTTCTACGGTTTGAATTTCAAATGGAATGGCCTCTGTCTTGTTGACAATGGTTTCTGTACGGATTCCTTCTGAAGCTGGGAATTCCGCTGTTTTTTCCTCTTCCGAAGTAGTTTGTTCAATAGCTTTGCTATCCTTCAAATATCCTACATAAACGTAGCCATCAATCTCAGCTGGGGCCGGTAACGCTTGTCCGGCAGATATTTCGATAGCATGGTTATATTGAGCCAAGATTTGACTCGTCAATGCTGAGCTAGTTGGACCCAAGAAGCTTGCTCCCGTAGCTGTCAAAAGGATGACGCCCGCCAACTCTTTCTTACCTTTTTTACCAAATCTAACAGCCAATAATAGGAGAGACACTCCGCCCGCCACCAATAGTCCGGTTTCTACGGAGCCAGTATTTGGCAAAACTTGAGACGTGCTTGTCGATGGAGTAGATGCTGTGCCAGTAGCTGGACGATAGATCAGGTAATAATTTGCATCCGTTTCCTGAGCTAAGCCAGGCAAGTCACGAATAATCAACTCCTTTTCTGCATCTGTCAATTCTTGCTCTGTCACATAGGAATAATTGATAGACTGAGCACTAGCTGACGGTGCTGCTGCGACCGACGATGCAAAAAACAAACTTGCTACAGCTGCCGAGACAAGTCCAATTGACAGTTTCCGAAAACCGAACCGCTGTCGTTTTTCACCAAAAATATTTTTCATAAAAACTCCCCTATTCCCTAAATAGTATAGAAACCATTATAACCTTTTATAGGGATAGGGACAAATTTTTTGTCCCTAAGTCCCCAAGTAAAAATTTTAAGTATTATAAAAGGTGGCAGGTCAATTTCTACCTGCCGCCTATTGTAATTTCATTCTACTTAAATCACTGAATTTAGCAACTCTTACTACATATTTTTCAACTCAATAACCATGTCACGAATCTGGGCTGCCAATTCAAAGTCAAGTACTTCTGCAGCGGTCTGAGCTTCAGTTAAAATTAAACTAGTACATATTTCCTTCTACTCATTTACCATTATAACTCATCTAAATGGATAAAGATATTAAATGAAATAATAATCAACAATTACAATATTTTCAAACATATCATAATCCATATCATACGTAAACTCAATCGTAAATTCTAAATCACGACTGCTTGATTCATAAAAGAATTCTTCTTCTCCTTGTTCAAAATCAGGATTTTTTGTAACAATATTAAATTCTACTTCAGCATTAACAATTGCAGTACAAGTAATCTCATAAAAATTATCTTCAAAAGCATACTCATCAATATTAGAACTCAATATATGAATATCTTCAAACTCTCCCCAGCCTGAAAAATATTCTCCTTCAAAATCCATATTGGGTAACTTATCTTCAACATATTCAGCCAACGAATCCATAATGTTATAATCTTGATTCAATTTTTCTTCAAGTTCAAATATATCCGTAACCTCTCGTCTCTCAACTTTAGAAGTAAAACTATTACTTAAAGATGATGTTGCCTTCGTAAAGGCTTGAACCATATCTTTCGACTGTTGGGGAGCTAACGAAGACATTGAATTAGCAAGCTCTTCAAGGGTATCACCAATTGATTTAGCCATTCGGTTAGAGATTTCACTACCAGAAAATCTCTTAATAAATTCAAGCTCATCCATCAAATAAAAACTAGCTCCTGACTTCTCCCTCATCTCCTCAATCAGTTCAATTCTCGGTCCAACCACCTGATATTTATCTTTACCCTTTTCATCTTTTCCAACTAATACTTTATAATTCAAATCAGTTTTATCAGGACGTTTTCCATCAGATGTCACAAATACAACATTTTTTATATCACTCTCTGAAGATTTTTCCAGCATATCTTCCCAAATAATTAAATCCCCAAACTTTTGTTGATAGACAATACCATTATAACCTCTGCTGTCTTTCTTATTTTTATCATTAAATCCCGGCGGAATATCTTTCTTATAGCGTTCCTCTCCTCGTTTCTCAACCTCATTTATCCAATCCTGCCCATAGCGTTTTCGTGTCTTCTGCTCTAAAATCTCGATTAATGAAGAAAAAGTTGCTTTTTGAGTGTCACTTATTGAAGAAATCTTTTCCAGTAGTTTCGCCTCTATTCCTAATTCACTTGAATCTAACAGACTACTTAAGTAAGAACTCAGCTCCTCTTGCTGTAAGTCATTTCGAAAAGTTAGACTAGAAAATAATGTCTTAGCTGCCTCACTTTTTATCTTATTCCAATTTTTATTGAATCTACTCTTAAATTTTTCAACATTCACTTTACTTAACAATAAAGTCTCAGATTTATGAAAATGGAATTCCAATGCAACTAAGTAGGGAATGTAGATAAAATCTTGAACTTTCTCTATTGTTTCAAAATATTTTTTGGCTGCTTCGGGAGTAAAGCGAAATACATTCAATAACGAATTGGTATCAAATACAATAATTGTATTTTCTTTAGTTATTGAATCAATACTCAAATCATTTCTATAAAAACCATAGAATTCATCTTTAAAATTCATTTTCTTCTCTTTCATTGTGCAATAGTATAACTATTATAAGACTGAAAATTATCAATTCTCCTACCCCATCGCTTTCAGCTCCAGGACCATATCACGAATCTGGGCTGCCAGTTCAAAGTCAAGCACTTCTGCAGCTTCCTGCATTTGACCTTCCAGTTTCTTGATCATAGCCTTGCGTTCGTCTTTGTTAAGAGCATTGAAGTCCACCACTTCTTCCTTGTCCTGAGTGACAGCCTTGGTCACGCTAATCAGGTCACGGATTTCCTTCTTAATGGTCTGTGGGATAATACCATGTTCTTCATTATAAGCCATCTGGATTTGACGGCGGCGGGCTGTTTCTTCCATTGCCTTCCGCATGGACTCAGTGACCTTATCCGCATACATAATCACATGGCCCTCAGAGTTACGAGCCGCCCGTCCGATTGTCTGGATGAGCCCCCGTTCATTACGGAGGAAGCCTTCCTTGTCAGCATCTAGAATAGCCACCAGACTGACTTCTGGCACGTCAATCCCTTCACGCAAGAGGTTAATCCCTATCAAGACATCAAAGACACCCAGGCGCAAATCACGGATAATCTCCGTACGCTCCAAGGTCTTGATGTCCGAGTGCATATACTTGACCTTGACGCCCATTTCTTTCAGGTAGTCGGTCAAGTCCTCTGCCATTTTCTTGGTCAGGGTAGTGATAAAGGTCCGCTCACCCTTCTCAACACGGGCATTGATTTCACCTAAAAGGTCATCCATTTGACCCATGGTTGGACGGACTTCCACTTCTGGATCCAAAAGCCCTGTCGGCCGAATAATCTGCTCGACAACGGTATCGGTCTGCTCCATTTCATAATCACCCGGCGTCGCAGATACATAGACAATCTGATGGACATGGCTCTCAAATTCTTCCCTGCGCAGCGGACGATTGTCCAGTGCACTCGGGAGGCGGAAACCATAATTGACCAACATCTCCTTGCGTGAGCGGTCACCATTGTACATCCCCTTAATCTGACCCATGGTCATGTGGCTCTCGTCAATCATAATCAGGTAGTCTTCAGGGAAAAAGTCCAGCAGGGTATATGGAGGCTCGCCCTCGCTTCGCCCGTCCATGTGGCGAGAATAGTTCTCAACTCCGTTGGTGTAGCCCATTTCCCGAAGCATCTCAATGTCGTAGTCGGTTCGTTGTTTCAATCGCTGAGCTTCTAAGAGTTTTCCTTCTGCCTCAAAGACCTTGAGCTGCTCTTCCAGTTCCGCCTGAATCTTGGCAATAGCCGTTTCCATGTGGTCATCGTTGGTCACGAAGTGGGTGGCAGGGAAAATCGCCAAGTGGTCCACATCGCCCAAAACCTTACCTGTCAGGCTCTCAATCTCACGAATGCGGTCGATTTCATCCCCGAAAAACTCCACACGGAAGGCATGCTCATCACGAGAAGCTGGGAAAATCTCCACCACATCTCCACGCACACGGAAACGTCCTCGTTGGAAGTCGATGTCGTTGCGCTCAAACTGAATATCGACCAAGGAATTAAGCAACTGGTCACGGGAAATCTCCTGACCTGGGCGCAGGCTGACCACGCTATCTGAATATTCCTTAGGCGATCCCAAACCGTAGATACAGGAAACGGAGGCCACGACGATGACATCGTTGCGTTCTAGCAAAGCTGAGGTCGCTGAGTGACGGAGTTTGTCAATCTCATCATTGACCGAACTGTCCTTCTCAATATAGGTATCGCTAGACGGTACATAGGCTTCTGGCTGGTAGTAATCATAGTAAGACACGAAGTATTCGACCGCATTTTCTGGGAAGAATTCCTTGAACTCACTGTAGAGCTGACCAGCCAAGGTCTTATTGTGGGCGATAACCAAAGTAGGCTTATTGACACGGGCAATGACCTGACTCATGGTGTAGGTCTTACCAGTACCAGTCGCCCCCATGAGAATCTGGGCTTTTTCGCCCCCCTCGATGTTATCAACCAAGGTTTCAATGGCTTGGGGCTGGTCACCAGACGGTGCATATTTTGACACAAGTTTAAATTGGTTTTCAGTATTTCGATTGATCATTTGTTCAATTTTCTTTCTTCTAGTAAATCTTGCAACTTCTCTTCGGAAAAATGCTCAATTGGTCCGGGTTCAATATCAAGAATCGAAGTTTCCGCCGTGTATTTCAATAAATTCTTTATCTTAATTCCATATTGTTTAGCATAAAAGACAGCTCGCTCACTGTCATGAAATAATATCAATAAGTGCGTGTAGGTGTCCGACAAACTGGCCCTTGCACTCGTTTTAGCCCCAGTCGCAAATGCAATTGTCTTCCCTACAGATTCTACTGTTTTTTCAGAAACATTTCCAAAAAGACGGCTCAAGCCTGCTCCTAGCGTCGGCTCTTCTATTCCTATAAACTCAATTTCTTTTATAGGAATGGACACAGCTTTTCTTCGAAATATTCCCCGATAGAGAACAAAGTGATTCTCTGTCAGTTCAAATGCTTTTAATCCAAAAAAGAGGCGCTGAATAGAAACGATAATAACCAGATGTGAAGACAAGGTTGGAATGCCAAAGATCAGTAAAAACACAATCCCACCGAGGGTCACTGTCGCTACATCTTCTCCCCATAAACTGATAAATAAAACAACCGTTACATAAGACAATGGCAAGCCAAAAAACAAACTCAGACCCAAGGCCAACATAGATTTCCATCTGCTATAACGAACAATCATACCCATTCCTTTCACTATTCTATTTTACCACAAGTCCGCTTGAACTTACTCAAAATCAATTGCCCTAAAATATTAAATTTTCTCACATTTTAATGACTTTGTATGTCAGAAATTCTAACATTGCAAAAACCTCAATTTTGCATTAATTTTCAGAATATGATATACTAGGACAGTTATTTTATAATAGAAGGAGTATGGAAATGAAGAAAAAACTACTCATGTTATTGGCAAGCATTCTGCCAGTATTCTTTATTTTTACTGGCGTTAAAGCTGACGATACTATTGATGTCGTATTTGACAATGCTTACGCCCCATTCGAGTTTAAAGACTCAGATCAAATTTATAAAGGATTAGATGTTGACATCATCAACGAAGTAGCCAAGCGCTCAGGTTGGACCATGAATCAAAGTTTCCCAGGATTTGATGCAGCTGTCAACGCTGTACAGGCTGGATCTGCGGACGCCCTAATGGCAGGTACAACTATCACCGAAGCGCGTAAGAAAGTATTTACTTTCTCAGACCCTTACTTCGACACTAAAATCGTTATCGCTACCACAAAGGCAAATACCATCTCTTCATATAAGGACCTTAAAGGCAAGACTGTCGGTGTCAAAAACGGTACCGCAGCCCAAAACTTCCTAGAAGAAAATAAAGACAAGTACGGATACAACGTAAAAACTTTTGATACTGGAGATTTGATGTATAATAGCCTTTCTGCTGGTGCTGTTGATGCTGTAATGGACGACGAAGCGGTTATTCAGTACGCTATTCAACAAGGTCAAGATCTAAGCATTGATATTGACGGCGAAGCCATCGGTTCATTCGGTTTCTCTGTCAAAAAAGGTAGTCAATATGAATATCTTGTTGAAGACTTTAACAAAGCTTTAGCTGAGATGAAAAAGGATGGTACCTACCAAACAATCATGAACAAATGGTTGGGAGCTTCTACCACTTCTACCGAAAGTGCCGACTACTCATCTCGTTTAAGCTTAACAGGAAACGCATCAGCTAAAGCAACACCTGTCAAATCAAGCTATACAATTGTGGCAGATTCTTCTTTTGCTCCATTTGAATACCAAGATGAATCAGGTAACTATGTCGGGATTGACATGGAATTAATCAAGGCAATCGCTGAACAACAAGGATTTACTATTACCATTCAAAACCCTGGTTTCGATGCTGCACTAAATGCTGTTCAAGCTGGACAAGCTGATGCAGTTATTGCAGGTATGTCTATCACAGATGCTCGTAAGGAAATCTTCGACTTCTCAAACGCCTACTATACTTCAAACATCCTATTAGCTGTTAAAAATGGTAGTGACATCGCTTCTTACGAAGACTTAAAAGGGAAAACTGTTGGGGCTAAAAACGGTACTGCTTCATATAGCTTCTTAGAAGAAAACAAGGCAAAATATGGTTACACCCTAAAAGCCTTCGACGAAGCTTCAAGTATGTATGACAGTTTAAACTCTGGTTCTATCGATGCTCTTATGGATGACGAAGCCGTTCTTCTATATGCCATCCAACAAGGTCGCGACTTTGCAACACCAATCCCTGGCGAAAAATCAGGTGAATACGGATTTGCCGTGAAAAAAGGTGCCAACCCAGAATTGATTGAAATGTTTAACAACGGTTTAGCTGCCCTGGTTGAATCAGGCAAGTATGATGAAATCCTTAATAAGTATTTCAACTCAACTGAAGAAGCAAGCGCAACAACTTCAACTGTTGATGAGACAACGATTGTTGGTCTTTTGAAAAACAACTACGGTCAATTGCTCTCAGGTCTTGGTATCACAATTGGACTTGCCCTTCTATCATTTGCTATTGCAATTGTCATCGGTATTATCTTCGGTATGTTTGCAGTCAGCCCAGTTAAAGCACTCCGTGTTACTTCATCTGTTTTTGTAGATGTTGTTCGTGGTATTCCGCTCATGATTGTCGCTGCATTCATCTTCTGGGGTATTCCAAACTTAATCGAGTCGATTACTGGTCAACAATCTCCAATCAATGACTTTGTCGCTGGTACAATTGCCCTATCCCTCAACTCTGGTGCCTATATTGCTGAGATTGTTCGTGGTGGTATTCAGGCAGTTCCAGCTGGTCAAATGGAAGCATCTCGCAGTTTGGGTATTTCCTACGGAACAACCATGCGTAAGATTATCCTACCTCAAGCTGGTAAAATTATGTTGCCTAACTTTATCAACCAGTTTGTTATTACTCTGAAAGATACTACTATCATTTCTGCGATTGGTTTGGTCGAACTCTTCCAAGCAGGTAAAATCATTATTGCACGTAACTACCAATCCTTCCGTATGTATGCAATTCTTGCCATCATTTACTTGGTAGTTATCACACTCTTGACTCGCTTAGCACGCAAACTCGAAAAAGGAGGCAAATAATGGCTCAATTAAAAATCAACGTCCATGACTTACACAAGTCTTATGGAAAAAACGAGGTCCTCAAAGGTATTACTGCTAAGTTCTATGAAGGGGATGTTGTTTGTATCATCGGCCCTTCTGGTTCAGGTAAATCGACCTTCCTTCGTACAATGAACTTACTTGAAACCATTACAAGTGGTCAAGTAACAGTCGATGGATATGACTTAACCGATCCTAAGACAGATGTTGACGCCTTCCGTTCAAATGTCGGAATGGTATTCCAACACTTCAACCTCTTTCCACATATGTCTGTACTTGATAACATCACATTTGCGCCAATCGAACACAAATTGATGGACAAATCTGAAGCTGAAAAAGTCGGCATGGAATTATTGGAAAAAGTTGGATTGGCAGACAAACGCGACGCTATGCCAGACAGCCTTTCAGGAGGTCAGAAGCAACGTGTTGCCATCGCTCGTGCCCTCGCAATGAACCCAGACATCATGCTCTTTGACGAACCAACTTCCGCCCTTGACCCTGAAATGGTCGGAGACGTTCTTAACGTAATGAAAGACTTGGCTGAGCAAGGTATGACCATGTTGATCGTCACACACGAGATGGGCTTCGCCCGCAAGGTTGCTAACCGCGTTATCTTCACGGATGGCGGCGAGTTCCTTGAAGATGGTACACCAGAGCAAATCTTTGACAACCCACAACATCCACGTTTACAAGACTTCCTTGATAAGGTCTTGAACGTGTAAAAATACAAAAAGCCTTTGACCAAGCGTGTCAGAGGCTTTTTAACATCTCACAATTAATACCTATAACATCTTTTTGTAAGAACACCCTTTCTTAGTCTTCTCTACAACTTCAAAACCACATTTCTCAAACAGCTTTCGTGAACCAAGATTCCAATCGTAAATTTCTTCGACAAGTATTTCCACAAAGCCAAGCTCCCTTGCACGTTCTACCATTCGCTGCAATACCTTGGTTCCAATTCCTTTGTTCCAATACTGCCTATCTCCAATGGCAATGGCAAAATCATCTGCAAACAGCGTCACATCACCAATTGGGATAAACTGACCATTTTCAAGTATTTCAATAAAATAACATTCTCCATTTGTTGCCAAATAGCCGTACATACGATTGAGCCGATCCAAAGTATAAGGTTCCTTATTTCCATCAACCAGCCAGACCAATTCTAGATCTTGGTGCCATTCAAAAGCAAAATCATGCTGACCATCATACCGACGTAAACGGACTTGTTTGTCTATTTCTAAAATGTCTGCTTGCTCAATTCCAGTGATTGCCATTTCGGATCCCCTCTCATTTACAATAAGTTCATTTTAACATATATCTCTATCAAAATCTATGAATATTATAGCACACGATTGACAAGCTTCTATCGATATGCTATATTAAAACAAATAAAGCATGCGAGGTAAGGAGAAATGGACAATAACAAGTAAACTCAATTTAAGTTCTATACTTATTTAGTAGTTTTCTTGCGTCCATTTTTCTGTTCCCTCTATTCCTTGAATAGGGTCTTTTTGAGCAGATTTCGACACACTACTAAATAGGTAGTGTGTTTTTTCTTGTAAAGGAGGCCTTATGCTACTAACCACTCAACACCTAACCCTCGACCATCAAAAAGATTTGAGAAATCTGGTTCATGACCTAAACCTCATTGTTAACCCTGGCGATAAAATAGCAATCATCGGCGAAGAAGGAAATGGAAAATCCAGTCTATTACTCACCTTGATGGATTCAACTCTTGTCGCCGACTACCTGCTCATATCAGGCAGCATTCACCGATATTTTCACTCGCCAGTCTACATTCCCCAAAGTCTTTCACTGGAAATGGCAGAGCTAACCTTGAACGACTACTTCTTTGGAGATATAGAGAGCAATATTGATTACGGCCTACTCTACCTCTATGCTGACCAGCTCCAGTTTGACAGTGAGCGATTTGCCAGTCAACAATTGATTGGAAGCCTGTCAGGTGGCGAAAAATTAAAAATTCAGTTAATCAAATCTCTAGCAACTCCATCTGATATTATTTTTCTGGATGAGCCGTCCAATGACTTGGATTTAGATACCTTACTTTGGCTTGAAAACTACATCATCACGAGTCCAAAGACCATCCTATTTGTTTCTCACGATGAAGACTTTCTTAGCAGAACAGCTACAAAAATCATTCACCTAGAATCAGTAAAAAAGAAAACACTTGCTCAGACCAAGGTTGAAGATCTTGACTACCAAGATTACGCATTGAGACGCCAACAAGCCTATCAGAAGCAAGTCCAACAAGCTCGGAATGACAAAAAAGAATTTGACAAGGCTATGAACAAACACCTACGTCAAAAATCACAGGTTCGTCATACCTTGCTCAACACCCACGATGCCACACTAGGACGGCTCATAGCCAAGAAAATGAAGAATGTCTTATCACGTGAAAAACGCTATGAAAGAATGAAGGAAAATCTCACACAAGTTCCTTTTCATGAAGATGCCATTTCCCTCTTCTTCTCAGACATTTCACCACTACCAGCTAGAAAACAAGTGCTTCACTTAGAAAACTTCCAATTGAACATTGAAGGGCAACAATTAGTTCAACATATCCATTTCAACTTAAATGGACAAGAGAAAGTTGGCATCATTGGACAAAATGGAATTGGTAAATCCAGTTTTCTAAAGTTAATCTATCAAGAACTCAGGCAACGAGCGGACATAAACTTGGGCTACATGCCCCAGCACTATTCAGAAGTCCTTGATGAGTCTAAAACTCCACTTGATATTTTATTAGAAAATGGCAATCGTGAGCAGGAACAACTTATCTTAACACATCTAGCCAGTCTGCAGTTTACACGACAAGAAGTTCATCACAAGATCTGTGAACTTTCGGGGGGACAAAAAGCCAAGTTACTCTTGTTAAAAATGGTTCTTGATCAAGCCAATTTTCTCTTATTAGATGAACCCAGTCGAAACTTCTCTCCTACTTCTCAGCCATATATTCGTCAACTATTTGCCGATTATCCAGGTGGCTTGGTATGTGTATCACACGACAGACGTTTTTTGAAAGAAGTTTGTCAAAGAATCTACCGACTAACTGAGAATGGACTGGAAGAACTAGAACAGATATAAAAAAGGAAATTAGCACACACGCCCAATTTCCTTTTCTAATAGTATTTCGAATATATTCGCTTTACAGCTTATAGTTTATCAAGAGCAAGCTGTAAGTCCTCAATCAAATCATTGACATTTTCAAGTCCGATGGATAGGCGAATTTGATTTGGTGTGACCCCAGCAGCAAGTAAATCTTCTGGAGCTAACTGAGCATGCGTGGTTGTAGCTGGATGAACTACTAGTGATTTAGCATCGGCAACGTTTGCTAAATTGGAAAAGATTTCCAAACTATCAATAACCTTACGCGCTTCTTCTGCTCCGCCTTTTACTTGGAAAGAGAAAATAGAGCCAACTCCCTTAGGCAGGTATTTATCCGCCAAAGGCTTATAAGGACTAGCTGGAAGTGATGGATAATTGACCGACTCTACCTGAGGATGACTAAGTAAAAAGTCAACAATTTTTTCAGCATTAGATACATGACGCTCTACACGGAGAGACAAGGTTTCTAACCCTTGCAAAAGCAAGAAGGCGTTGAATGGAGAAAGGGCAGCACCTGTATCACGAAGTAATTGTACACGAACTGCTACAATAAATGCAGCTGCACCAATATCACGAGTATAACTAATGTTATGATAGCTTGGATCTTCTTCAACAAATTGCGGAAACTTACCAGATGCCGCCCAATCAAACTTGCCGCTATCGACAATCACACCGCCAATGGTCGTACCATGCCCACCGATAAACTTGGTTGCTGAATGGACGGCAATATCAACACCATGAGAAAATACATTAATTAAATATGGAGTTGCGAAGGTATTATCTGAAACAAGCGGAATGTGGTGGTTGTGTGCAATTTCTGCCAATTTTTCAAGATCAGGAATATTGATAACAGGATTTCCCAAGGTTTCAATAAATACAAGTTTTGTATTATCTTGAATGGCAGTTTCTACTGCTTCAAAGTCATCAATATCTACAAAGCTTGTTGTAATACCATAGCGAGGAAGAGTTTCTTTGAATAGGTTAAAAGTCCCACCATAGAGTGTCGTTGCCGCCACAATGTGATCGCCAGCATGTGCCAATGCTAGAATAGTGTATGTGATAGCTGCCATTCCTGAAGAAGTGGCCAAGGCACCAATACCACCTTCTAAAGCTGCCACACGATTTTCAAAAGTAGAGACCGTCGGATTAGTGATACGAGTATAGATATTCCCTGATTTACGCAAGGCAAATAAATCTTCTGCTTCTTGAGCGTCTTTAAAAACATAGGAAGTAGTTTGATAGATGGGGACAGCACGTGATTTTGAAGTAGAATCAACTTCTTGTCCAGCATGGAGTTGAAGGGTTTCAAATGAAAATTCTCTAGTCATAAAGGTACTCCTTTGGTCTTTTTCAGTATTCTACCTCATTTTTACCATCTTGACTAATACTTAAATATTAGAGAGATGTATAGTTAACAACTATAGCCACATGATCAGTTATTCTAGAAAAATAATATTCATTTTCCTTGAATAAAATAAGGACAAGATTTACAATAAGATTATGAATACCTTAATAGAATATATCGGTCCGATTATCCTCCTAGTACTAATAATCTCTTATAGCATCTATCGCAGACGCCATCCTAATAATATGGACACTAAACAAGCGCTCAAATGTCCAAAATGTAAGTCAATAAAACTGCAAACTTACGTTCCAACACAAAAAAGATATTCTCGTAAAGCCGGTATGATTGGTCATGCAATCAATGGCATAGAGGGAGCTATGTTTGCAATGCTCTATGAAGCTGATCGGACTTATTATCGTTGTCAACATTGCGGTTACCGATTTTCTAGAAAGGAGAATCGTTTTATTTCTAACATCGAATAACCTCCCTATTTTTAATAGCCATAATACAGAAGCATTCGCTCCAATTTTTATTAGCTGAAATATAATCCCATAAACGCATCATTAGACTTCTTCCTTTAAGATTCTAAGCTGATGCGCTTTTTTATTTATCTGTTACTCCAATCAGCATGAGATGTTTTCCTACAACTGTATCGGTTAACTGACTAGCTTAAAAATTCCTGTCCAATTTAGAAATGCCTTTCGACGCATTTGTTCAATTTCACAGCGAAATAATCCTGCTAAGGTTGCTCTATTTAAAACAATATCATTCTTACGAGAAAGGCTAGTTACTTTATTTACAAGCGTCTCGACTTCTTCACCATCTCTAATTCCCATATCCCATAACTCTTGAAGTACTGATTTTTTATACATTTTCTCATATTCTGCCATACCTTGTAGAGTCCAGTAACGTTCATTATTCTCAACTTCTAACCATTGCCACACAATTTCTGTATCGGCTACATTAGGTTTTTCATGCTGACAGGATAGACAGAGGACCATCTGATTAGCCAGGCTCGTATCCTTGCTCCATTTGCTTGATACAATCTGACACACAGCTACACCATGAGAACTTTTACATCTCCAGCATTTTCCTTCAAGCAATTCATCAGCGCTCAAAATTCCTCTTTCTATCAAAGTATCATTCCAATACTCTGCAACTTTCGATACTTCAGCATTCTTATTCAACAAATTAAACATTTTCATTCTCCTGTTATAATTACTTTTCTAATATTTGTGTCCGAACCATACTAGCCTGCAACATTGCTAACTCAACTACACAAGAATAATGACTTAAATCAAGATTTTCCAACAAACGATAAGATACAAATAACTTCGGTTGCAATCGTGTGAGAGGTTTTGACCATATTACTGCTTCTGACTGGAATTGTTTGAGTGCCTGAAAATAAATCTGATCGACTGTAAGATAGGCTCTACCATTTAGTAAATATGCGTAATCTTGTATTAAATCTCTACAAAATGAAGCTACCCAAATAGCTGCGGTCTTCTCAGAATCAGCATCGTAATCGGCTAATAAGTCCAGCGTAATCAGACTTCCTTTTCCAAAATCCTTCGATTTCTGATTTCGCAATTTTTCAGCATTTATCGGAGTCGTCAAACCAAAATGATTAGCATAGGTTTCCCACTCTTTATAAATATCATTCCAAGAAATCTCTGTCATCCTTTTCATTTGCGACTCCTATTTTTCTTTTTGTGAGATTATCATAACACCGTTTTGATCCTTTGTCAAACATGTTAAACAAAATTTGCAAAAAATATTTTTTAATGGTATAATTAGTTAAACAGATAAGGAGACAACCATGATTTTAGGTGATATTTTAAAAGAATACCGAAGCAAGAATAAATTATCAATGGATAAATTCGCTGAATTATCTGGTTTAACAAAAGGCTATATTTCTATGTTGGAAAAGAACCAGCATCCCAAAACCAAAAAAGCTCTCCTGCCAACGATGGATACACTAGAAAAAGTCGCTAAGGGCATGGCTATATCGGTTGGTGAGCTAATCGAGCAACTAGATTCCAATCAGGATATAGCTTTAACGATTACTCCTTCCCAATTTAAACTCTTTCAACAGCCTATTCATCCAGAGATTCAAACCTTGGACAATGAATTAAAGGGTGATTTCCATGCACGATGGTTAACTTTTGGTCAAGAACAGTTAGCAGCTATGCAAACTGCCTCAGTTACTCCTTCTGCTTCTATTCTTCACTTGGATGACTACCGGGAGCGAATCGAATTACCTGTTCCTGGTAAGGTTTCTGCCGGTACAGGTTACTGGCAGGATACAGATATGAACAATCTTGTATCATTCTATAACGATGAGATTCCGAATAACCAATCTTATGATACAATCGCTCAGGTTGTGGGAGATTCTATGGCTCCGCATATCGAGGATGGAGACTATCTCTTCATTCGCCTAACTCCTCATATTCCTCTAAATACGATTGGAATTTTTTCAGTCAATGGCGAAAATTTTGTTAAAAAGTTCAAAGGTGACTATTTGCAATCACTCAATTCTGACTATGATGACATCTATTTTAACCCAGAAGACGATATTCGACCTATTGGTCAAGTTGTAGATATTTATAGTCCAGATTGATTTCTAATCCTAGTTAATCACTAGTTATATTGGCTACATTCCTCCATCTAGTTTTGGAAAGTCTGTTCGTATAGCTGGCGTTTTTTCCTACTGAAAACAAACTGAAAAGCACAGTAAAGGGAGGCTATGACAGCCTCCCTTTTATATGTCAAATTGGAAAAGTCCATTACCAGATAGTTATTTGACAACAAGTTAATGATTAAATAATTATTCTGCTACCCTTATGTCTCTGATTGTCCTCTTACTATTTGTCTAAAGTGTGGAGATTGCTTATTATGATGAAAATCGCTAGAGGTTTTTGTGATTTTCTAAGGTTATGTTCAAAAGTTACAACATCTTGAACACATAGTAGTTACGACACGAATAATCTTAGCCTACTTCTGATTGAACCGGGTAGCAAGGCTAAATAATGAGTTAATGCTATGCATTTGACAATGGATATCACAAATAGATATAAAACAGGGATAACGGACTTTTCCCCCTACTAGCATCCCTCTCTTTTTATTAGAGAAAGATGACTAATAGTATATACACTTCTACGAACGCTAAAGAACTCCTTTCAGCAATTCAGATGGCGTTCAACATCTTAACTAACTATTTCCTTTTTTCAATTAGATTATACCACTATTATAAAACGCTTTCAAATAATTATGTGCTCCAAAGTCAATTTTTTTGCTTTTCTTTTTCCTTGATAAAGTTTTCCCACATTTTTTGTTGCGGTTTAGCAAATGGGTAGGTAGGAAAATCTTCTACAGAAACCCATTTCAATTCTTTTGATTCTGGAAGGTTAAGTGTTTCTGCCACACCTTCTACCATTTCTATCTGCCATTTGCGGTGACTAAAAATGTGCTGGACGATGCCAAATTCTTGCTCCTGCCAATCAACAGTCAGACCATAAAGTTCCGTAAAGCTCTGCCGAATATCTGGCTGAACAACTTCTTCTGCAACTTCAAAGAGAGAGACTTGTTTGTCAACGATTGCTCCTTTTTCCAAAAGCGGAAAAGACCAGAAACCTGATAAAAGACCTGCTTCATTATTTTTTTCCAATAAAAATTGATTGTCTTTATTTCTAATGAGAAATCCCTGGTAGGCCACGGGAATCGGCTTTTTCTTTGGTGCTTTGATTGGATACTTATCCATTGTACCGTTTAAGTAGGCTGCGCTAAAGGCTTTGACTGGGCTGTCCTGGGGACGTGGATTAACTGGCGATTCAATATCCGACCCCAGATCCATCAGGGCTTGGTTGAAATCGCCCGGCCTGTCAGGATCTATCAAGATTTCCATCATCGCTTGGAAAATCTTGCGATTGGCAGGCAAACCAATATCATAATCAACCTCAAACAAGCGGCTGAGAACCCGCATCACATTGCCATCTACCGCTGGTTCTGGCAAATTAAAAGCAATACTGGAAATTGCTCCAGCAGTATAGGGACCAATGCCCTTTAGGCTTGAAATGACTGCATGCGTGGTCGGAAATTGCCCATCAAAATCTTCCACCATTTGCTGAGCCGCCTTTTGCATATTCCGCACGCGCGAATAATAGCCCAATCCCTCCCAGAGTTTGAGAATGACCTCCTCTGGTGCTTGTGCTAAATCACTAATCGTAGGCAAGTGATGGAGAAAACGTTCATAATAAGGAAGGACCGTGTCTACTCTTGTCTGTTGAAGCATGATTTCAGAAACCCATATAGCATATGGGTCCCTTGTCCTTCTCCAAGGCAAGTCACGTTTATTAGCATCATACCAATCTAAGAGTGCCTTGCGAAAAGCTTGAATCTTTTCCTCCGGCCACATTTCGATTCCATATTCTTTCAAATCTAACATACATCTAGTATAACACAAAGAAAGGGTGCCAGCTTTTGCCAACTCCCTTATATCGTTTATAATCAAAATCAAACTAGCTCCAAAGGTTTGGGGAACCTTTGGAGGTTGGAAATAGAGCGAACGAAGTTCGTCTCTACAAAGGTTTGGGGAACCTTTGGAGGTTGGAGATTGAGCGAATGAATTTGTTTCTCTAAATCTAGCCAAGACTGTCTGTTTTTGATGTTCGAAGAATTTTATTCTACTTTACCTGTTACAAACATGGTAAAGCTTGCTGAAGCAAGTAGCTGTTTATCTTGGTTTTCTATCTTAACTTCGACGACCTTTGTTCTACTTCCATCATGTGTGCAAGAACCAGTGACGGATAAGGTATCACCAAGATTAGCTGCCTTCATATAATGGATATTGGACTGTAGGGTGACAGAATAAGCCCCCCTTGCTACCGTTGTCAGACCTGCAACTGAATCTGCCAATGTGAAAAGAAAGCCTCCATGTGCTATGCCGTATGGATTGAGAGATTTTTCCGTCACCTTTGTGGTCAGTAGCACCTCTTTCTCATTGAGTATTGTAGCTTGATAGTCATCTAAAACCGTAATCGGTTGTAAGTTTAATTTATCTAACACTTTCATCCTCCTCTGTCTGCTGACTTGTTTGCATTTGATAATAAACGCCTTGTTCAGCCATCAATGCTTCATGATTCCCTTGTTCAACAATTTTTCCGTCCACCATGACCAAAATCAAGTCAGCTGATTGAATGGTTGATAGGCGATGAGCAATAATAAAGCTGGTCCGTCCTTCCATCAATTTGGCAAATGCTTCCTGTACTAAAATTTCTGTCCGTGTATCAATAGAGGAAGTCGCCTCATCTAAAATCAGGATTTTAGGTATTTTAACAAAGACACGCGCAATAGACAAAAGCTGACGTTGTCCCTGGGATAAGGCTTCACCTCCATCTGCCAAAACTGTATCGTACCCCCGCGGAAGCTGACGAATAAAGAAGTCTGCATTAGCCGCCTTAGCCGCCTCAATGACCAATTCCCGCGTGGCATTTGGATAGCCATAGGCAATATTATCATGAATGGTACCAGATTTAATCCATGTCTCCTGTAAAACCATCCCAATCTGTCTGCGAAGATCCTCACGACTGTACTGGCTAATCGGAACTCCATCTAAAGTAATTTGACCAGCCGTTACATCGTAGAAGCGCATAAGCAGGTTAATCATGGTTGATTTACCTGCACCAGTAGGTCCAACAATGGCTACCTTTTGGCCAGATTTGACATTAATGTTCAACTGTTCTATAAGAGAACGGTCAGGGCTATAAGAGAAAGACACATTTTCAAAGGAAATAGCTCCCTTCAACTCCTCCGAATCGATTTCCCGCTCAGCCTGATCGTCAATGCTATCTAAAGCCAAGATAGCAAACAGTCTGTCTGCACAAGCTAAGGCGCTCTGCAATTCCGATAGGACCGAGGAAATATCATTAAAAGGCTTGCTGTACTGACTAGCATAATTGAGAAAAGTTGTCAGTGCCCCCACTGTGAAATTCCCTGTCATAATTCTCAGAGCTCCAAGTCCTGCAAGTAAGGCATAAATAATAGCATTGATAAAGCGAGTGCTTGGATTGACCGTTGAAGAGGCAAAGATAGCCTGTTGGGAATAGGTCGCATACTGGTCATTCACAACTTGAAAACCTTGCGTAAATTGCTCTTGAGCATTGAAAGATTGAACCAGTGTCAATTGACTGATGGACTCTTCCAAATGCTGAGATTGCTTCCCACGTGCCTGAGTCTGTTGTCTATAATAACCATAGGATTTCTTAGCGATATAGCGTGCCACAAGCAGAGAAACTGGAGTTAATGCCACAACCAGCAACATCATCGTCAAGTCAAGCCTAGCCATAGTGAAAATAGTTAGGAAAATAGTCAAGATACCAATGAAAAATTGATTGAAAATCATCAAGAGACCATTTGTTAATTGCTCACTATCACTTGAAAAACGAGCCACCAAATCACCAACTGAATGACGATCCAGATAAGATAGGGGCATCTGGTGCAGCTTCACATAGACCTGTTCACGCAAGTCGGCCACCATTCCGTAAACCAAGCGATTGGTTACCAAAGGTAAGTACCATTGCACCAGCGTATTAAGCAAGATAACCATCACCATTTTGCCTAAGATACCGAGCAAGACCTGACCATCTGCTATCAATACGGCATCGACTGCCTGACCAATCAAGATAGGCAGATAAACTGTCAGAAGGACTTGCACCAAAGTTCCCACCAACATCAAGGACATTCGAAGGGGCTGGTGTAGAACCAATCTGACCAGTTCCTTAAAACTAGATTGTCTCATAGCTATCCTCCTCTCCTTGTTGTTGCGATTGGTGAATTTCTTGGTAAATGGCAGAGCTTCTCAGCAAGTCCTCATGGCGACCAAGTCCAACTTGACGCCCTTGTTCCAAGACTAAAATCTGATCAGCTGTCCGTAAACTATTGGTTCTCTGAGATACCATTATTAAGGTTTGCTCAGGCAATTCACGACAAATCGCAGCCAATAACCGACTCTCCGTCAAATAATCCAGAGCAGATGTTGCATCATCCAAGATTAAAATCGGTGCTTTCTGTAAAATAGCGCGTGCAATGGTCAAACGTTGACGCTGTCCACCAGAAAAATTCTTACCAAAGGCTTCGACTGGGCTATCCAAACCACCCTTGTCTTCTATGAAAGATTTAGCTTGAGCAATTTCTAATGCAGACCATAGGTCACTATCAGATATTTCTTCCAATCCTAAAGATAGATTAGAACGAATAGTTCCAGCAAAAAGCTGAGCCTGTTGCGGAACGATAGCAATTCGCTGCCGCCATTCTTTTAAATTCTTGGGACTTTTTCCATCAATGAAGAGAGAGAGCTGATTTGTTGGCACTGAATAGAGTGCCTGCAATAAATCTACTAGGGTGGATTTACCTGACCCAGTTCCCCCGATAATTCCCATAAACTGTCCCTTACGTAAGTCAAAAGCAATGTCAGACAGGGACTCCTCAGCAGATTTTGGATACGAAAAGGAAAGATGGCGCACAGAAAAGATGATTTCCTGATCCTCACTAACCACTTTTGGCAAACTAGACTCTACATCCTCAGATGTTTGGTCAAAAACCTCTTGAATACGTTGCGCTGAAATATAGGTCTGGTTGAGAGTAGACACAACCATAATCATCTTGACCAATTCTACTAAAATTTGAAGAAGGTAGTTGATAAGAGCGACCAACATCCCTTGCTCCAGTAGGTTGTTTGAAATGCTTGTATTTCCCTGCCAGATGAGAATGAGTAAGGTACCGTTGACCACTAAAAATGTCAATGGTGATAAAAGACTAGACCAAAAACCAGCCTGCAGCTGTTGTTTCTTATAAATCTGATTTATGCCTTGAAAAGCCTTAATTTCCCGCTCTCTTTGTCCAAATGCACGAATCACTCGCCAACCAGTCACTGTCTCACGTACCTGCCCCACCAAACCATCTAATTCTTTTCGCATCGATTGATAAATACGGCTGGTCATAACAGAAATGACTGCCACTATAAAAATCAATAGGATAATCATTCCTAGAAAATAGGCAGATAGACTTGGGCTAATATAGAATGCCATGATGAGCGAACCAAATACGACAATTGGAGCACGTAAAAACAAACGAAGAAAAGTATTAATACCCGTTTGAATTTGTAAAGTGTCGCTGGTCAATCGTGTCAGCAAGCTGGATGAGGAAAGAATATCTCGGCTAGACTTGGGAAGGGAAAGAACCTTCTGATACAAGTCATTCGTCAGCTCTTTAGTCACACCAACCGCTGCTTTAGCTGAATAATATTGCGCTATTAGTGAAACAATAATTCCAATACATGCTAGACCAACCAGTAAAAAAAGCATAGCAACCAGGTTTCCCCGGCTGCCATTTGGAATAATTGTATCAACGATATAGGCGATAATTAATGGTACCAAAAGCTCAAAACAAGCTTCCAATAGTTTGAAAACTGGACCTAATATGGATTCCTTAATATAGTCCTTAAAATATCGTGATAAAAATTTCATATTAACGGTGCTCCAAAGCCTGAACCGCAGTAATCAAGGTCAAGTTGTAAACATCATCAGGGTTACAACCACGAGACAAGTCGTTTACAGGCTGATTCAAACCTTGTAAAACAGGACCTACCGCTGCAAATCCACCCATACGTTCGGCAATTTTATAACCAATATTACCAGCTGAGATACCTGGGAAGATAAATACAGTCGCTTGACCAGCAACACTCGAACCTGGTGCTTTTAATTTACCTGTAGCAGGGACAAAGGCAGCATCAAATTGCAATTCACCGTCCAAATCCAACTCAGGACGCAATTTTTGAGCAATTTTAGTTGCTTCAACCACCTTATCAACTTTAGGACCTGAGCCAGAACCTTTTGTTGAATAGCTAAGCATTGCAACTTTTGGATCGATACCAAACATTTTAGCAGTACGTGCTGAGTTGATAGCGATTTCAGCCAAGGTTTGAGCATCTGGATCAATGTTGATAGCACAGTCACCAAAAATATAACGCTCTTCACCTTTTACCATCAAGAAGGCACCTGATGTTTTCGATACACCTGGCTCTGTTTTAATGATTTGAAGAGCTGGACGAACTGTTGAAGCGGTTGAATGAATCGCACCAGATACCATACCTTCTACTACGCCCATATATACCAACATAACACCAAAGTAGTTAACATCTTTCAACAACTCATGTGCCTGCTCTTCTGATACCTTACCTTTACGGCGCTCTACCAAAGCAGCTACCATCTCATCATATCTATCATAATGAGCTGGGTCAATAATTTCAAAACCTTCTGTAATCCCTTCAATGTCAAGGTAAATCTTAATACGATCTGGGTTTCCAAGCAAGACCGGTACTACATCCGACTCATTTACCAAACGTTTTGTCGCTTGCAAGATACGTGGTTCTTCACCTTCTGGCAATACGATACGTACTTTTTTACCCTCTAGCTTTGTAGCTAATTGCTCAAAAATTTTCATGAACAAACTCCTTAAATTTATTTACTTATTAACTGATTGATAACAGCCTGAAAATCCTCAGGAAGCGGTGCTTCCAAATCAATCCTTTCGGCTGAAAAAGGATTGTCGAAGGCTAAATTATGACAATGTAAGGCTTGACGTTCTATCCCACATTCCAAACTTCCACCATACATATCATCTCCTAACAATGGAAATCCAATGTGAGAAAAATGAACACGAATCTGATGAGTCCGCCCAGTATGTAGTTGAATATCTACTAAATGAATATCTCCCCAAGATTGCACAACACGATAGGAAGTATGAGCATATTTTCCATTCTTTGTCACACAACGGGTAATGATGCTATCCTCTGGACGACCGATAGGGGCAATAATATCCCCTGTCTCTTCTAGCTGCCCATTCCCCTTCACCAAAGCATAATAACGTTTATGAATAAGCTTGGCCTGTAACTGCTTATCGAGTCGTGCATGGGCATAGCCGTGCTTGGCAAACAGCATGACGCCTGATGTATCCCTATCCAGACGAGTCACAATATGAACCTGCTTATTCTCATAATTCTGCTCAATAAGATAACCTTTTACAAAATTTGCGATTGTGGATGAATGCAAGGCAGAAGGAATGGAGGCGTAGCCAACCGGCTTATTTATCGCCAGAAAATGATCATCTTCATAGACAATATCCAACGGAAAGAAAATCGGCTTCAAACTACCAGTCAAATCCTCTTCAGCAGGTATGTCAATTGTAACCCTATCTCCAATATCAAGCAAGTAAGTTGCATTTTGCTCAATATCGTTGACCCAGATATTGCCGCCGGTATACTTAATCTTCGCTAATAGGCCTTTAGAGACACCGTGTTTTTTAAGGAAAGTCTTTATTTTCGTATGCTGGTCAGCAATGAATTCAAACCGCATTACTCCACCTCTCCAATAAAGGCGTCCTTAACCCGATTCCAAAAACTAGTATGGCTCGGTGTTGCAACAAAATGAATCTTACTATTGTCTATCTGATACTCTATACTTTCAATACTATCATAGACAAAAGTCTTATTGTCCACCGCAATCGAGTAACGGTCACTATGCTTTGGTTCAATCACAATCTTGTCTTTTTTAGGGACAACAACGGATGAACCCAAGGTGCGGTAAACACGATTGTTCAAACTTGCCACTTCTGCAATCTGCAATGCCTCGATTGTTGGATGTAAAACAGCACCACCTAATGACTTGTTATAGGCTGTTGAGCCTGTCGGCGTTGAAACCGAAATTCCATCTCCTCTAAAGCGTTCGAAGGGCACATTGTTAATAATAATATCTGCGACCATGGTCTTAGAAAGACGTTTTACTGTCGCCTCATTTAAGGCACGCGCCTCGACAATGCGACCATCTGTCATCTTGACCTTAACATTTAAAATCGGATACGATACTCTAGCACCTGTATCAAGCTTAAGATTTTCAATCAGCTTGTCCACTTCAAAATCACGATAATCTGTATAAAACCCCAAATGACCCGTGTGAATTCCTACAAAACGTACACGATCAATCAACTTTTCATATTTGTGAAAAGCAGATAAAAGCATCCCATCTCCACCGATAGAAATGACAATATCTGGATTTTTAGGAGTCAAAATAAAATTTGCTTCTTTTAACTTTGTCCATAATTCTTTGGACACCGCTTCACTCTTAGGATTTCGACTAGCGAGCAGAGCGATTTTTTTTCTACCTGTATTCTTCATCTGTATCATCACTGTTGCCCACACCGTCATTCAGTTTGCGATAGGCAGGATCAAATAAGGCCTGCGCTTCTTGAATGTCGTTGCGGATTTTTCGCATCTCCTCATCTAATTCATAGGCAATTTTTGCTGTAACTTCCAAGCGTTTCTTGATTTCTTCTGGAAAATTCCCCTTATATTTATAATTCAGAGAATGTTCAATTGTAGCCCAGAAATTCATGGAAAGGGTTCGAATCTGGATTTCTGCCAGAACCGTCTCGTTGCCATTTATAGTATCCACAGGATACTCAATCACCACATGATATGAACGGTAGCCAGAGGCTTTCATATTGTTGATGTAATCCCGTTCATGCACAATTTGCATATCCTTGCGTTTCCGCAAAATAGCTAATACTTCTTCAATGTCGTCCACAAATTGAACCATAATCCGAAGACCGGCAATATCTTGCATATCTTGAGCAAGATTTTCCAATTTGATATGTCGCAGGACCATTTTTTCTTTAATGGATTCAATCGGTTTTACCCGTCCTGTGACAAACTCAATTGGAGAATGCCGATTAGCCTTGCGATACTGCTTGCGAATCCCCCGCAGTTTGATTTTCAATTCACCAACTGTCTGAATATAGGGGTCTAAAAATTCTTCCCAGTTAAAGTCCATACGGCCCCTTTCTTGTCAAAACTTTTAAATTGTATTAGAATAACACAAAGACTAATCTATTATAACACATTGAAAGGGTTTACTGCATGAAAAACCACCTTGAAATTGAGTATAAAACCTTACTGACCAAATCCGAATACAAACGCCTGCTTACTGACTTTTCAGATGTGAGCCCAATTCTTCAAACAAACCACTACATTGATACCCCAGACCTAGATATGAGGAATCACCGCTTTTCACTTCGTATTCGTACATTTGAAGACTCAGCAGAACTAACCTTAAAAATTCCACAAGAAGTCGGAAATCAAGAATATAACCAAGCTCTAGACATCCAAACTGCTCATCATTTACTGGAAAATTTTCAACTACCAGCAGGACAAATTTCTGACATTATTTCTGCAACAGAGATTCCACTTGATAAACTTGCTGTCTGGGGAAGCCTCACGACAAAACGCTATGAGAAACAGACATCTATAGGTCTTATGGCCCTCGATGAAAATGATTATGTGGGACAAAAAGATTATGAATTAGAAGTCGAAGTGACCGATGCAGATGCAGGGAAGATTCTTTTTGATGAATTCCTTAAGAAGAAATCAATTCAATTCAAATATGCGAGTAGTAAGGTCGCACGAACAGCTGCCTACATGAAATAACTATAAAAAATCAGCCAAATAAGGTTGATTTTTTAGTTTCACTACTGAAAATTTTTCATTTTTTTGATAGAATAGAACTATCTATTGTAAAAAATACTTTTATGTCATCATAAAAGCTCAGTGTGTAAAAGGAGTTACTTTAAAATGGTACAACCACTCGGTGAACATAACATTAAATTATTCTCACTCAATAGCAACCGTGATATTGCTGAAAAAATTGCTGATTCTGCTGGAATTCCTCTTGGAAAACTGTCTTCTCGTCAGTTTTCGGATGGTGAGATTCAAATTAACATTGAAGAATCTGTACGTGGCGTAGACGTCTACATTATCCAATCAACAAGCTATCCGGTCAATAATCACTTGTGGGAATTATTGATTATGATCGATGCTTGTAAACGTGCTAGTGCCAACACCATTACAGCGGTCATCCCTTATTTCGGCTATGCTCGTCAAGACCGTACCGCTTCTCCACGCGAACCAATTACAGCTAAATTAGTTGCAAATATGCTGGTTAAAGCTGGTGTCGACCGTGTATTGACTCTTGATTTGCACGCTTCACAAATTCAAGGTTTCTTTGATATTCCAGTAGACAATCTCCTTACAGAACCACTTTTTGCAGCTTACTACATGGAAAAAGGACTCTGCGGAGAAGATGTCGTCATTGTGAGTCCTAAAAATTCTGGTATCAAACGCGCGCGTAATATCGCTGAATTTCTAAATGCACCGATTGCGATTATCGACTACGCTCAAGATGATTCTGAACGTTCTGAAGGCTATATTATTGGTGATGTTGCTGGTAAAAAAGCTATTTTGGTGGACGATATTCTCAATACTGGTCGCACTTTCTCACAAGCTTCAAAAATTGTCCAAGAAGGTGGTGCTACTGAAATTTATGCAGTTGCCAGCCATGGTCTCTTTGCGGGAACCGCAGCCCAACTCTTAGATGAAGCACCAATCAAAGAAATATTAGTTACCGATTCTGTTGCAAGCAAAGAACAGCATCCTAAAAATATCGCCTTCCTAACAGCTAGTGACTTGATTGCAGATGCCATCCACCGCATCCAAGAACATCAGCCACTCAGCCCACTTTTCAAATTTACTAGTCCTGAAAAAGAAAACTAGGAGTAAACTCTTTGATTTATTTAGATAATGCAGCAACCACTGCTCTATCTCCTACTGCACTCCAACGGATGATGGAAGTGGCTCAAGAAAATTATGGAAACCCCTCCAGTATCCATCAAAGCGGTCGAAAAGCCAATCAATCTCTTAGACAAAGTCGTCAAGAGATTGCTCAGATTCTCTCCGCCTCTCCTGAACAAATTATTTTCACATCTGGAGGCTCCGAAGCTGATACTTTAGCTATTCAAGGCTATGCACTTGCACATCAATCCAAAGGAAAACACCTGATTACTACGGCTATCGAACACCATGCTGTCCTCCATACCATGCAATATCTAGAGGAGCGGTTTGGGTTCGAGGTAACCTATATCCAACCAGTCGATCAAGTAATCACCGCTCAACAAATTCAGGATGCCCTTCGACCAGATACTATTTTAGTCAGCGTCATGTTTGCTAACAATGAGACCGGTCAGCTACTTCCCATCAAGGAAATTGGAAAGCTCCTAGCCGATCATCAGGCCGTCTTTCATGTAGATGCTGTTCAAGCAATTGGAAAAATTGCAATTGCTCCCTCTGACTACGGAATTGACTTCCTCACGGCCTCTGCCCATAAATTCCATGGTCCAAAGGGAATGGGATTCCTGTATAGTAAAGTTCATAAATTTGATTCCTTGATCCACGGCGGAAAGCAGGAACAGCAACATCGAGCAGGTACTGAGAATCTCCCTGCTATTGCTGCTATGGCGACTGCCCTAACAGAACAATATGAGTCCTTAGATACGCATCATAAGCATGTCAGTGAACTGCGACAACATATTATCAAGGGATTGTCTGGCTTAGACTATTATCTCAATCAGGCTGGACCTCATCTCCCTCATGTCCTTAATATCGGTTTTCCTGGTAAACTTAATGAACAACTACTCATGCAACTAGATTTGGCAGGTATCGCTGTTTCTAGCGGTTCCGCATGTACGGCAGGTGTTGTCCAAAATAGCCATGTTTTAGAAGCTATGTATGGAAAAGACTCCCATCGTCTGAAAGAATCCATTCGTATCAGCCTATCTGAAATCAATACAAAAGAAGAGATAGATGCTCTTATCATCGAACTAAAGAAAATACTTGGAGGTTAAAATGGCATTTCAACAATCAGTTACCTTAAAAGATTGTAATTTTACTTATCACATTAGCCCTGCTATCAAAAAATATACACTCCGTGATAACACCTTTGAACAAAGCAAAGCAGGTCACTATCAGCTTACACGTCTTCTGGAAGAAATTCCAAATTCAAACCAAGGATTCCTCTTGAAAATTATTATCAATCAAGACCTAACAGGTTTTAAAATTAACATTACCGACAAGTCTGGTCTTCATCTGGTAAACATTTTTAAACCAGAAAGTAACAAGGTTATTCAAGAAAAATTCTATTTCCTCATGGATAGCTTGATTGACCGTAACATCTTTACAAAAGAGGGTTAGTATGATTGAAATTCACTATCTTGACGCTTACAAGCAAGAACGTATCCAAACATTTGAGAATAAAGATGCAGCCATTCTGGCTTTTTCCGGTTGCTTAACCCTCCCAGACTATTATCCAGTTACCAGCATTACACAAGACGGACAAGCTCTGGATTACAAAGGGACAATCGGGGATCTCTATCGCTATTTACAAACACTAGATTAGACAGTTTCCTGTTTAATCTTTTTTTAAAATCAATCTGTTGATTTTTTCACAAACTTGGACTAGAATAGAATAAAGAACTGTTTAATATATAAATAATCGATAAAGCGTATTCTATCGAAATAAAGGAGTCTAAAGTGAAAAACGATAAAAAATCTGATATTCCACGCGCAACTGCCAAACGACTATCCCTCTACTATCGCATTTTTAAACGTTTCTATGCAGGAAATATTGAAAAAGCTAGTTCAAAAGAAATTGCCGAAGCTATCGGAATCGACTCAGCTACCGTCCGCCGAGATTTTTCCTATTTTGGAGAGCTTGGTCGTCGTGGCTTTGGCTACAATGTCAAAGAGTTGATGGATTTCTTTGCAGATATTCTAAATGATACCTCCATCACCAATGTTATGCTTGTTGGAGTCGGGAATATGGGGCGGGCCTTGCTACACTATCGCTTCCACGAACGAAATAAAATGAAAATAGTCATGGCTTTTGAAGCAGATGATAATCCAGCTGTTGGAACGACAGATGAAAACATCCCAATCCATGCAATCTCAGAAATCAAGGAACGTATCAGCGAAGCAAACTCTCAGACAGCCATTCTAACGGTACCCAGCGTCAAAGCGCAAGAAGTGACTGATATTCTTGTTGAAGCTGGTGTTAAGGGAATTCTGAGCTTTTCACCAGTTAACTTGTCTGTCCCAAAAGATGTCGTTGTTCAGTATGTTGATTTGACTAGTGAATTACAGACACTACTCTACTTTATGCGAAAAGGATAAGCAATGAAAAAACCAGTTATTGGTATTTCTGGAAATGAATATAAAACAGGGGATCATACAGAACCCCTGCTTTCTTATACCCAGACTTGCCTCGTACAAGCTATTGAAGATGCTGGCGGACTCCCACTCATCCTTCCTGTTACAGAGCCTGATTTGGCAAAATATTATATCCATCTTATTGATAAACTCATCCTAACAGGAGGACAAAATGTCCAGCCAAGTTACTATCACGAAGAAAGGACTATTGACAGCGATAATTATCTACCAAAGCGTGACGAGTTTGAATTAGCCCTCATAAGGGCTGCCCAAGAAAATCAGAAACCTATCTTCGGTATCTGCCGAGGTCTACAGCTCTACAATGTAGCTCAAGGTGGTAGCCTTCATCAATCAATTTCTGAACATTGGCAAGACATAGACGGACAAGAAGTCAGTCAAACGATTCAACTGACTCAAAACAGTCCACTTTACAACATATATAAGTCCGATCCGAGTGTAAACTCATTTCACCGCCAGGCTATCAAAGACTTAGCACCTGACTTAGAAATCATTGCACTATCGGATAATCAACAGATTATTGAAGCAGTTCATTCAGCCTACCCAACTAAATTTTTAGGGGTTCAATGGCATCCTGAACTACTCTACGGTAAACGTGAGATTGAAAAAGACCTCTTCTACTATATTGTCAATAAACTTTAAAATAACTCACTTTCTTCTCTAAAAGAATAGTAATCCTTATTTCCAACAATTAAATGATCTAATAATACCAGTCCTAGCTTTTCGCAGGACTCTTTTAAATTCTCCGTAAATAGCAAATCATTCCTACTAGGTTGTACTGAACCCGACGGGTGGTTGTGAACGATGATAATCGATGTTGCCATGCATTTTACTGCGTAATGCAAAATTTCACGTGGTTCTGCAATGCTACGATTAACACTCCCAATAAAAATCGTTTTTTGACTGATAATCTGGTTCTGTGTATTGAGATAAAGTGCAACAAGATGCTCCTGCTTCTTATGCCCGATTTCATGAATCATCTTACGTCCCAACTTCTCACTTCCCAAAATTCTCTCATTTAAGAGTAGCTCTGATTGATTGATACGTTTTCCAAGTTCAATCATAGCCTTAATTTCAATCGCCTTAACGCGCCCAATTCCAGTCAAACTTTGCAATTCTTCAATTGATAATTCTCTTAGAGCCGCTAAACTCTCCAAACGATTCAATAATTTATTGGAGAGAATAGAAACAGGTTCTTTTTTTGTTCCAGTTCTAATAAAAATTGCTAGTAATTCCTGATTACTGAGACGCTCAGCTCCAACTTCTACTAAACGTTCTCTAGGTAGAGTGGCCTCTTCTTTAAATTCAATTTGATACATAATTTCCTCCTCACCTATCTATTCGTAAAATCTTGCAAAAAAAGAAGCCATATAAAACCAAAGAATATCTCCTCAGTCTTATACCACTTCTTTATCCTTAATATATAGATGTTTTATTGTCCATAATCATACTGATTATAACTCTTATTGAAGGAATCTAAGATGTCTTTTGCAGTTTCATTATATGGAGTTGTTGATTCAAGAACTCCTTTTACAATGATACGTTGCGTAGCATAATAGTCCGTACATGTTACCAAGGTAACTTCTGTACGTCCTTCTACATCATCAATGACATAGACACTTTCAGGCGAAACAATTTCCACACTATCAATAACGTAGGTGTAAACATTGGTCTTGTCAGTAATATAGATTTTCATGCCGTTTTTAGCACGATCAAGCGGTGAAAAGAGAACATCTGCCGCACCAGTTACACCAAAAATATGGTGGCTGGCCAACGCATAATTTCCTTTCCCCATCTCTTGGTTTTCCTTCATGGTACCAGCTCCATACATGAGCGAAGTATTGAAGACCCCTTTAAAAATAGGAAGGTTGATACCAAGCTCGGGAACCGCAATTCCACCAATTACAGGTAAGCGTTGCGCATCCCACTGAGCTGCTAAAATAGCCTCTGTAGAAATAGACTGAACCTGATCGAAATCAAATGTTGTTTCAGCCTGTTTATTCTTTTCGATATCCTCTGTCGTAACATTGCTAATCTGGTACTTATTCGTATTCCAGCCAATAATAAAATTACGGATAGAGGTGTTGAATATCAACGCTAGGGAAATCAGTATCAATACAACTGTTAAAAGATTGCGCCAAAAAGAACCTTTACGCTTCTTCTTTTTTTCACGTTTTGACATGATTATTTATTCCTTTTCTTCTTTAATTTCGGCAGCATCTACCAAGGCAAAGGTCATGATTTTCGCTTCATCATTCAAGCGCATCACTTTTACACCCATGGTTGAACGACCAGTTTGAGAGATATTGGCAACACTTGTACGAATAATCACGCCAGTATCGGTAATAACCATAATATCTTCATCACCAGATACCGTTGTCAAACCTGCCAGAGAACCATTCTTCTCAGCAACTTTAAGAGTCTTGATACCCTTACCACCACGACCTTTGGTTGGATACTCACTGGCTGGTGTACGTTTACCAAAACCTTTTTCCGTCAATACGAGTACTTCTTGGTCATCAGAAATCATAGTAGCGCCAACTAACTGGTCTCCCTCGCGTAAATTGATACCACGAACACCTGTTGCTGTACGGCCCATATTACGAACATCTGTTTCAGTGAAACGTACAGAATAACCGAACTTAGTCCCCATAATAATATCTGCTTGACCATTTGTTAAGAAAACATTGATGAGTTCATCGTCTTCTTTCAAATTCAAAGCTTTCAGACCGCTCTGGCGAATATTGGCAAATTCTGACACACTAGTCCGTTTTACAACACCTTGGCGGGTTGCAAAGAAGAGATAGCTATCTGCCTCCTGGTCCTTAGTTACATTGATAATGGTTTGAATTGCCTCGTTTTCTTCCAATTTAAGCAAATTGACTACTGGAAGCCCCTTTGCAGTACGACCGTATTCTGGGATTTCATAGCCTTTGAGACGGTAAACACGTCCCTTGTTAGTGAAGAAGAGCAAGCGATCATGAGTGCTTGTAGAGACTAATTCTCGTACAAAATCATCATCCTTGACGCCAGTTCCTTGAACACCACGTCCTCCACGCTTCTGAGCTTGAAACTCATCCTGTGCTAAACGCTTGATGTAGCCTTGGTTTGACAAGGTGATTAAAACATCCGTTTCTTCAATCAAGTCCTCATCTTCAAGGGAAAGAACTTCACCAACCATCAATTCTGTACGGCGTGGGTCAGCATATTTACGTTTGACTTCTTCTAATTCGTCTTTAATAATCTGAACAACACGCTCAGGCTTAGCTAGAATATCAGCCAAATCTGCAATCAATGCCACTAACTCATCATATTCTGATTGAATCTTGTCACGTTCCAAACCTGTCAAACGACGAAGACGCATATCAAGAATGGCCTGACTCTGACGTTCAGAAAGGTCAAATTTCTCCATCAATTCAGCTTGAGCAATAGCATCAGTTTCTGAATTACGGATAATACGAATGACTTCATCAATATGGTCAAGTGCAATCAGCAAGCCTTCTAAGATATGAGCACGCGCTTCAGCCTTTTCTTTATCAAATCGTGTACGGCGAGTGACTACTTCTTTTTGGTGTTCAATATAAGACTCTAGAATCTGACGTACAGAAAGGATTTTCGGTACACCATTTTGGATGGCCAACATGTTGAAACTAAAGTTGGTTTGAAGCTGTGTTTGTTTAAACAAATTATTCAAGATGACGTTGGCTGAGGCATCACGACGAACTTCGATAACAAATCGTACACCCTCACGGTTGGATTCGTCTCGAACAGCAGTGATTCCTTCAATACGTTTTTCTTGGACTAATTTGACAATATGTTCTTGAACCTTGGACTTATTGACCATGTATGGAAACTCTGTAACAACAATGCGTTCACGACCATTTCCATATTCTTCAATTTCTGTGCGGGAACGAAGAACTATTGAACCTTTACCAGTTTCATAAGCACGGTGAATTCCAGATTTCCCCATAACCAAGGCACCTGTCGGAAAATCTGGTCCAGGCAAGACTTCCATAATCTCACGTGTTGTTACCTCGGGATTGTCCATAACCAGCTTAACTGCCTCGATAGTCTCACCCAAGTTGTGTGGAGGAATGTTGGTAGCCATACCAACGGCAATACCAGTCGTTCCGTTAACTAGAAGGTTAGGGAAACGAGCAGGTAAAACCTCAGGCTCACGTTCACTCGCGTCATAGTTATCCGCAAAATTTACCGTATTCTTGTTAATATCACGAAGCATTTCAAGCGCAATCTTGCTCATGCGTGCTTCTGTATAACGCTGAGCGGCTGCTCCGTCGCCATCCATGGAACCAAAGTTTCCGTGACCATCAACTAACATGTGACGGTAGCTCCACCATTGTGCCATACGAACCATTGCTTCGTAAATCGCACTATCTCCATGCGGGTGATATTTACCCATAACATCCCCTGTGATACGGGCTGATTTTTTATGTGGTTTATCCGGTGTAATTCCTAATTCATTCATCCCATACAAAATACGGCGATGAACCGGCTTCAGACCATCACGTACATCAGGCAGAGCACGCGAAACGATAACACTCATCGCATAGTCGATGAAGGATGATTTCATCTCATTGGTCAGATTAACCGTTACTAAATTTTTATCTTGCATTATATGCCTCTTTCAACAGTCATTGTGCTTCTATTATACCATATTGGCGAATAAATTTCTTTGTTGGAAACTAGCATGTAAACATTTTCAAAGGCGCTTTCACAAGTGACAAAAAGCTTAAAACATGCTAGAATGTATTATGGTCGGGATGAAGTCATCCCCAAATAAAACTAAGGAGATGTTTAGCAATGACTGCAACTAAACAACACAAAAAAGTAATCCTTGTCGGTGACGGTGCCGTAGGTTCTGCTTATGCATATGCTCTTGTTAACCAAGGGATTGGTCAAGAATTGGGTATCATCGATATCAACAAAGACCGTACTCAAGGTGATGCAGAAGACTTGAGCCACGCATTGGCCTTCACATTCCCTAAAAAAATCTACTCTGCTGAGTATTCAGATGCTCATGACGCAGACTTGGTTGTATTGACAGCTGGTTTGCCACAAAAACCAGGTGAAACTCGCCTTGAATTGGTAGAGAAAAACCTTCGTATCAACCAACAAATCGTTACAGAAATCGTTAACTCTGGTTTCAACGGTATCTTCCTTGTTGCTGCTAACCCTGTTGACGTATTGACTTACTCAACTTGGAAATTCTCTGGTTTCCCTAAAGAGCGTGTTATCGGTTCTGGTACTTCTCTTGACTCAGCTCGTTTCCGTCAAGCATTGGCTGAGAAAATCGGTATCGACGCACGTTCAGTTCACGCTTACATCATGGGTGAGCACGGTGACTCAGAATTTGCAGTTTGGTCACATGCCAACGTTGCTGGTGTGAAATTGTACGACTGGTTGCAAGATAACCGCGATATTGATGAGCAAGGTCTTGTTGACTTGTTTGTATCTGTTCGTGATGCAGCCTACTCAATCATCAACAAAAAAGGCGCAACTTACTACGGTATCGGTGTTGCACTTGCGCGTATCACTAAAGCAATCTTTGATGATGAAAATGCAGTACTTCCATTGTCAGTTTACCAAGCTGGCCAATACGAAGGTGTTGAAGATGTCTTCATCGGTCAACCTGCTATCATCGGTGCCCACGGTATCGTTCGTCCAGTCAATATCCCATTGAGCGAAGCTGAATTGCAAAAAATGCAAGCATCTGCTAAACAATTGAAAGACATCATCGATGATGCTTTCGCAAACCCAGAAATTGCAGCTGGTGTAAAAAACTAATTATATAAAATAGTAAAAAAGGTGAGCAATAGCTCGCCTTTTTTACCTTCTAATATCATAACGTAACATAGCAATTCCATCTGTGACAGTTGACTCTACCAAGAGCAATTTCTTTTCTTCCAAAAGTGAGGCAAAAAGTGGAATACCGTCACCCAAAATAGTAGGAATAATCCCAATAATAAGGTGATCAATCACTCCCGCCTCTAAACAGTCCTGAACCAGACTTGCCCCACCAAACAACCAAATATCTCCACCTTCTTGAGAGCGAAGTTCCATAATCTCCCCGATGACGTCCCTTACGAAACGCACATTACCATAGTCCGTCTGCTCAGTATGACTCGCAACGATAAATTGCTTTTCCTGATATCCTTCAATCATTTCCAACGGACAATCTTCTAATGATTTTCTCCCCATCACAACTGTATCACAGTTGTTAAAGAATTTTTGATTATCAAACTGTAAGACCGTATCGTATTTATCGGTACCATGTCCTTCAATCCAATCGTAGCTTCCATCCTTACGTGCAATAAATCCATCTAAACTCATTGCAATATTTAACACCAATCGTCTCACAATTAACCTCATTTCATACCTTAGTGACAAACTATTATACCAGTCATTCTTCCTATTCTCAACCAAAAGTCCCTATAACTCCTCTTCCTTTGAATAGGACAATTATTCATTTCCTATACAGCAAAGAACATGATAAAAAGGCCCACTGGACCTTTCAAAACCTAGATAAACTCCTAAAAATATATAAAAAATTGAAGAAGTTTGCGAAAGATAGCAAGTCATTAAACTCTTAGAAACATTGATATTTCGGCATTTCTGAGAACTTTTTTATTTTCAACATAAAGAAAAAAAGATTGAAGAAAATTGACCAAAATGGACTTTTTCTTCAATCTGAAAGGCCCACTGGACCTTATTCGCTTTCGTATTTTCAAGCTCATGATAAAAAGGTCCACTGGACCTTTTTATTTAGATTTGATATAGTTGATACCGTCTGCTTTAGGAGCGACTGCTTTACCAAAGAAAGCAGACAGGGCAATAACAGTAATCAAATATGGTGCAATTTGAAGATAAACCGTTGGAATATCTTTCAATCCTGGTAATTGTCCACCCACTACTGCTAAACTTTGCGAAAGACCGAAGAATAGACTGGCAAGCATAGCGCCAATTGGATTCCACTTACCGAAAATTACAGCTGCTAGAGCGATGAAACCTGAACCTACGATTGTTGTTGCAGAGAAGTTGATATTCACTGATTGAGCACTTACAGCTCCACCAACACCACCAAGGAAACCAGCAATCAACACACCTGCATAACGCATAGCGTAGACATTGATTCCCAAAGTATCCGCTGCCTGCGGATGTTCACCTACTGAACGAAGGCGCAAACCAAACTTGGTTTTATAAAGGATGAACCAAGCAAGAAATGCTGTTGCAATAGCTACATAACCCATCAAGCTTGTATTTTTGAAGAAAATTTCACCAATGATTGGAATATCTGCCAAGATAGGGAATGAAAATTTACCAAATGATTCAGTAATACTATCAGTTTGACCCTTATTATAGATAACCTTGACTAGGAAAACTCCCAATGCTGGAGCCAAAAGGTTCAACACCGTACCTGAGACAACGTGGTCTGCACGGAAATTAATCGTCGCCATCGCATGAATAGCGGCAAAGACAACACCAGCAAGACCTCCTACAATAACAGCTAATAATGGAGTAGCATTACCAAATGTCCCTGCAAATTCGATATTGAAAACAACACCAGCAAAGGCACCGATAACCATGATTCCTTCTAGACCAACGTTTACAATACCACCGCGTTCAGAGAAAACTCCTCCAAGACTGGTAAAGATTAAGGGTGCTGAATAAATCAACATTTGCGAAATGAGTAAGGCAAGAATTGAAACATTCATCTTATTTCGCTCCTTTCGCTTTATTTCTAGATTTTAATAATTGTTCAAAAATAAATTTCACACCGATAAAGAAAATGATTGATGCAGTAACAACGTTGATCAATTCAGGTGGAATCTGTGCACGTACCATACCTGGGGCACCGACAGAAAGAACACCGAATAGAAAGGCAGCCAATGGAATACCTAACGGTGAATTAGAAGCTAAAAGCGCTACTGACATACCATTAAAACCAATATCCAAGTTACCGCTTTGAATGTAAACGTTTTGGAAAGTCCCCAAACCTTGGATAGCTCCCCCAAGACCCGCAAGAGCACCTGAAATAATCATAGATAGAATAATCGTACGCTTCGCAGACATACCCGCATAATCCGATGCTGTTGGGTTAAGCCCCACTGAGCGAATCTCAAAACCAAGAGTTGTTTTGGTCAATAGGAACCAAATCACAAAAACTGCAATCATGGCAAAGAAAATACCAATATTCATACGTGAGTTATCTGTCAATGCACGGAGCCACTCTGTTTGGTAAGAGGCATTTGCTGACACGTTAACTGTCGAGTCTGTATTCTTCATCAAACTATCTGCAAATACATCACGAATGATATAGTTACATGAATAGAGTAAGATGTAGTTCATCATAATCGTAACGATAACTTCACTTGTTCCCAAATAGGCACGTAGAATACCTGGAATAGCTCCAGCAATACCGCCTGCCAACATAGCAATCAAGACTGTTCCCAAAATCAAAACTGGACGTGGTAAGTCAGGATTCGCCAAGGCAAACCATCCCGCAAAAACCCAACCAACATAGGCCTGACCAGACAAACCAACGTTGAAGAAACCTGCACGACTAGCTACTGCGAAACCGAGAGCAGTGAAAACAAGTGGTGCCATTGCACGGAAAATTTCACCAATTGATTTGATATTACCAAAAGCTGAATAGAATAACTCTTCATAGCCCCAAATTGGATCGTAGCCAAAAACAAGCATGACAATCGCTCCAAGTAGGATACCGCTGACCACAGCCATTAATGGAAGGGCCAAATTCTTATATTTATTAAGCATGTTCTTCTCCCTTCTCAATATGTCCACCTGCCATCAAGACGCCTAACTCTTGTTTATTGGTCTTAGCAGGTTCAACAATACCATGGATGACACCATCATGGATAACAGCAATTCTATCTGATACATCCAAAATTTCATCCAATTCGAAGCTAACAACAAGAACAGCCTTACCCTTATCACGTTCTGCAATGAGACGCTTACGAATATACTCAATAGCACCAACGTCCAAACCGCGTGTTGGTTGGCTAACAATGAAAAGGTCTGGGTTGCGATCGATTTCACGCGCGATGATAGCTTTTTGCTGGTTACCGCCTGAAAGAGCCTTGATTGGAACGAGTTCACTCGCCCCACGAACGTCAAATTCTTCCATTAATGCGCGTGCTTTTTCATTAATGATATTATAGTTCAAGATACCATTTTTCGAAATCGGTTCTTTATAGTAAGTTTGAAGCGCAAAGTTCTCAGCAACAGTCATCGGAAGAACGAGTCCATCGCGATGACGATCTTCGGGAACGTGGCTCACTTGCATTTCTGTAATTTTACGTGGAGTTTTACCAACTACCTCCTCACCTTTGATAGTGATTGAGCCAGATTTTACCTTACGTAAACCAGTGATTGCCTGAATCAACTCACTTTGACCGTTTCCGTCGATACCGGCAATACCAACAACCTCACCTGCTCGAACATCAAGCGACAAGCCCTTAACTGCTGGAATACCACGGTTTTCATTGACAACCAAATCCTTAATTGACAAAATGACTTCTTTAGGACTCGCTTCAACTTTCTCTGTTTTAAAGGAAACGGAACGTCCAACCATCCACTCAGCCAAATCTTGGTTTGTTGCACCTTCAACGGCAACTGTTTCGATTGATTTACCACGACGAATAACTGTTACACTATCGGCAACTGCACGAATTTCATCCAATTTGTGCGTAATCAAAATAATAGATTTACCTTCTTCAACCAAGGCTTTCATAATTTTCAAGAGCTCTGCAATTTCCGCAGGGGTCAATACAGCTGTCGGCTCATCAAAAATTAAAAGGTCTGCTCCACGGTAAAGTGTTTTAAGGATTTCTACACGTTGCTGTGCACCCACAGAAATATCTGCAACCTTTGCAGTTGGATCAACTTCAAGACCATACTTAGCAGAAAGTTCTTTAATTTCTGCGATAGCTTTTTTAAGGTCAATCACGCCACCTTTGGTGGTTTCAGAACCAAGAATGATGTTCTCAGCAACTGTGAAAGCATCAACCAACATAAAGTGTTGGTGCACCATACCAATACCCAATTGGGCTGCTTTGGATGGAGAGTCAATCTTCACGGATTGACCGTTGATAACAATTTCACCGCTTGTAGGTTCCAACAAGCCAGCAAGCATGTTCATCAGAGTAGATTTACCCGCACCATTCTCACCAAGAAGGGCATGGATTTCACCACGTCTGACATTCAAATTGATGTGGTCATTTGCTACAAATTCACCAAATATCTTAGTGATATTGCGCATTTCAATGACATAATCCTTAGTCATAATCTATTATCCTTTCTGACTATAGCCTTCTGAAAATTCTTCAGTACTACTTTAGTACCTTAAAATTCTTCATCAACTATACCATTTTTGTCAGTAAAACCTACCATAGCTGATAGGCTTTACTGAGAAAAATCTCAGCCCGAAAACGGCGACCCCGTCGGGTCGCCGAATCGGAATTGTCGAAAAGAAATTCATTAAGGTTTTTCAGGAACTTCTACTTTGCCATCCAAGATAGCTTGCTTAGCATCTGCAACTGCTTTAGAAGCATCTTCTGAAAGGTTAGTTTCTGCCAATTCAACACCTTTATCTTTCAATGAGAATTGAAGTACTTGACCACCAGGGAATTCACCTGCGACAGCTTTAGTTGCAATATCTTTAACTGAAGTACCAACTTGTTTCAATGTTGAAGCCAATACAAAGTTAGAAGACTTACCATCTTTAGAAGTGTATTCACCTTCTGCTGATTGGTCACGGTCAACACCGATTACCCAAACTTTATCTGCTTCATTACGAGTTTCATTTTCTGCTTTAGCAGCAGCAAATACACCGTTACCAGTACCACCAGAAGCGTGGAAGATAACATCTGCACCTGCAGCATATTGAGCAGCTGCAAGAGTTTGACCTTTAGCAGCATCACCAAATGAACCTGCATAGTCAACTGTAATCTTGATATCTTTGTTTACAGACTTAGCACCCGCAACGAAACCAGCTTCAAAGCGATCGATGATAACACCTTCCATACCACCGATGAAACCTACGTGGTTTGTTTTAGTTGACTTAGCTGCAGCAACACCAGCAAGATATGATGCTTCATGGTCTGCGAAACCTACGCTAACTACGTTGTCTTGATCTGGAACAACACTATCCACGATTACATAGTGTGTGTCAGGATTATTTGGTGCAACCTCAGCAATCGCACTCTCCAAGGCAAAACCAATACCGAACACAAGGTTGTAACCACCAGCAACAGCTGAATCAAGGTTTGTGATGTATTCTGATTCATTAGCTGATTGGAAGTAATCGTAGCCATTACCTTTAGAAAGACCAGCTGCATTACCCCATTCTTGAAGACCTTCCCATGCAGATTGGTTAAATGAACGGTCATCAACACCACCAATGTCAGTAACGATAGCAGCTTTCACAGATGTGTCCGCTGATGAAGATGCCTCTGAGCTACTGCTTTTTGAAGCACGGTTACCACATGCAGCCAAAGATACAGCCGCAACAGCTGCTAGACCAAGTCCAACAAGTTTCTTGTTCATTTCTGAACCCTCCTAAAAATCTTTTTGCAACTACATTGTTGCAGAGTAATATTGCTACAGTCAAATGACTGTCATACAGACTAGGTTAAGTCTGTAAAGGAATATGGAAGTAATTCCCCGACTGTCATCTCGACTGTCGATTTATCTTTAGCGACCAAGGTCACTTTTAAATCCTTATCAAAAAATTCTGCCATAACTTGGCGACAAGCTCCACAAGGAGATATTGGCTTTTCTGTTTCACCATAAATAATGATTTCAGAAAAATCTTTCACACCTTCAGAAATGGCCTTGAAAATAGCTGTCCTTTCAGCGCAATTGGTCAAACCAAAGCTCGCATTTTCAATGTTTACACCCGTAAATATTTCCCCTGTCTTAGCTACAAGAACTGCACTAACTGGAAACTTTGAGTACGGTACGTATGCTTTTTGACTGTTTTTTACAGCTAATTCAATTAAATCAATAGTCTCCATCCGCCTGTGCTCCATTCATGATTGCCACGCCTGATGACGCACCAATACGAGACGCTCCTGCTTCGATAAAGGCAATGGCATCTTCATACGAACGTGCACCACCTGAAGCCTTCACTCCCATGTCAGGACCCACTGTTTTTCTCATTAAGGCAACATCCGCTACTGTAGCACCGCCTGTAGAAAATCCTGTAGATGTTTTAACATAGTCCGCACCAGCTTCTTGAGATAATTGACAAGCTTTCACTTTCTCATCGTCAGTAAGGAGACATGCTTCGATGATAACTTTGACTAGTTTATCACCACTTGCTGCTACAACAGCTTTAATATCCTCCAAAACCAAATCGTAATTTCCAGTTTTCAGAGCACCGATATTGATAACCATGTCAATCTCATCTGCTCCATTTGAAATTGCATCTTTTGTTTCGAATGCTTTTACAGCAGGTGTGTTTGCTCCGAGAGGGAAACCAATAACCGTACAAACTTTTACATCACTATCTTTCAAGCTTTCAGCTGCTAAAGCGACCCAAGTTGGGTTAACACAGACACTTGCAAAATCATATTCTTTTGCTTCTGCCAAAATCTTTTCAACCTGCTCTTGTGTTGTCTCAGGTTTCAAGATTGTATGGTCAATATATTTATTCAATTTCATGGTTTTCTCCGTACATTAAGAAATAATCTCTATGATTTCTTTCGTTTTTACACTTTCTTTATCTATTTTAACATTTTTTCGGAAATTTGTAAGCATGTTTTCCGAAATATTTTCATTGGCATAAATCGTTGCGATTTGCTCGCCTTTAGAAACAGCTTCCCCCACTTTCTTATGGAAAACAATACCTGTTTCATAATCTAAATTGTCAGTCTTGACTGCGCGACCTGCACCAAGTTTCATTGCAAAGAGACCGAATTCCAACGCAGGAAGCCCCACAAGGTATCCATCCTCCTCCGCAAGAACTGGAACTTGCTGTGTAACCTGAACTGGACGATATAAATCTTCTAAGTCACCACCTTGGGCAAGGACCATCTCTTCAAATTTCTTCAAAGCTGCACCATTGTCAATATGTTGGCGTACTTCTTCAATGCTTTTCTCAACATTAGCAAGTCCCAACATAATTTGGGCTAGTTCACAGATAAATTCGGTAACATCTTCTCGACCTTTACCTTGTAAAATTTCAATAGCCTCTAAAATTTCCAAACGATTTCCAATCGAAGTTCCAACTGGTTGAGACATGTCAGTCAAAACTGCAACTGTCTTACGCCCAACCGCCTTCCCAAGATCCACCATGGTTTTAGCTAGAACCCGTGCTTCTTCAACGGTCTTCATGAAGGCGCCTTCTCCCACTGTTACATCTAGAAGAATCGCATCCGCACCTGCGGCAATTTTCTTAGACATTACCGAGCTGGCAATCAGTGGAATAATGTCAACGGTTGCTGTCACATCTCGAAGGGCATAGAGCAATTTATCAGCTTTGACAAGATTGTCTGACTGTCCAATAACTGCAACACCAGTATCTTGAACTTGCTTGATGAAATCTTCTTGACTAACTTCAATCTGGTATCCTTTGATTGACTCTAACTTATCCAAGGTTCCGCCAGTATGACCAAGTCCACGACCGCTCATCTTTGCAACTGGAATATCAAAACTTGCTACCAATGGCGCTAAGATGAGTGTGACCTTATCTCCGACACCACCTGTAGAATGCTTATCTACCTTGATGCCTGGAATTGCAGACAAATCAATCTGTTCACCCGTTGCAACCATGGACATTGTCAAATCAGAAATCTCACGTGTTGACATCCCTTTGAAATAAATCGCCATCGCCAAGGCTGACATTTGATAATCCGGTACTGTCCCGGCTACATATCCATCAATCAACCATTTGATTTCTTCAGACGATAGTTCTAAGCCATCACGCTTTTTTTGAATTAAATCAACTGCTCTCATTCTCTCACACTTTCAAGGATGTAGTAACCCTTGTCTTTCTTTATAATCTGGCAGTTGCCGAACACCTCTTCCATCTTAGCCTTGGCACTCGGTGCACCTTGTTTCTTTTGAATGACAATGGTCAAGGTTCCGTTTGCCTCTAAGCGTTGAAAGGCTCCAGCAATTACTTCATGTACAACCGATTTTCCGGCCCGAATAGGTGGATTTGAAACAATATGATTGAATGTTTCGTCCACGTTTTCGTAGATATTGGATTGATAAATTTTAGCGGTAACACCATTCCTCTCAGCATTTTTTGTAGCTAAATCCAAAGCTCTGCTATTAATATCAATCAGTGTTGTCTTGGTGCTGAACACCTTAGCAAGTGTCAAACCAATTGGTCCATAACCGCAACCAACATCCAACACCGATGCCCCTTTTTCAAAATGAAGGGTTTTTAAAAGCACTTGACTACCATAATCAACCATCTTCTTGCTAAAAACACCTGCATCTGTCATGAAAGACATTGGGGTGTCTAGTAAGTTTACGTGGATTTCATGAATATCATGTGCTACTGTAGGATTTTTTTCGTAATACATATTGGACATGTACTTATTATAACATTTCCTAAAAACGTTTTCAAGAGTTTTTCTTACATGAAAAATATGATAAAATGAAATCGATATTGAAACGCTTACCTATAGGAAGAATTATGTATGAAAAATGAATTTTTAAATTTTGAACAAATTGACCGAGCCACTTGGCAACAACTACATCGTAAGACTACCATTCCACTTAGTCAAAGCGAACTAAATTCTATTAAAAGTTTTAACGACCGCATCCAATTACATGAGGTTTCTGACATCTATCTTCCTTTGGTTAATCTTATCCATATCTATCGGAAAGCACGCAAAGACCTAAATTTTACGAAGAGTTTATTTCTACAGAAAACTATCAAGCCTCAACCATTTATCATTGGCGTTTCTGGAAGTGTTGCTGTCGGAAAATCAACAACTAGTAGATTGCTACAAATTCTTATCGCTCGGACATTTAAACACGCCAAGGTTGAATTAGTGACAACGGATGGATTTCTCCATCCAAATGCGGTTTTAGAAGAACGGCAACTGTTAAATAAAAAGGGGTTTCCTGAGTCCTATGACATGGAGAAATTGATTGATTTCCTTGATAAGATAAAAAACGGCTACGACTGCCAAATTCCTGTCTATTCACATGAAATCTATGATATTGTCCCCAACAAAACTCAGGAGATTAAGTCTCCAGATTTCTTGATTGTTGAAGGAATCAATGTATTTCAAAATCCACAAAACCAGCGCCTCTATGTCAGTGACTATTTTGACCTGTCTGTATACGTTGACGCTGATGTGGAGCATATTGAAACCTGGTACTTGGAGCGATTCCAAAAATTATTGACATTGGCAAAAAATGACCCTAACAACTATTACCATCGTTTTACCCAGATGACGTACCCTGAGATTCTGTCTATTGCCCAGAATACTTGGAAAAACATTAATCTAGCTAACTTAGAAAAATTCATTGAACCAACCAGAAACCGTGCTGATATTATTCTTCATAAGGCCGAAAACCATGAGATTGATAAAATTTATCTAAAAAAATAAATTTCACTTGTCAAAAATACTCTTTTCAGATATAATGGTATAGTTAGTACAAGAAAGGGTGGAGGTGAAACCATTGGCAAACATTAAGTCAGCTATCAAACGCGCTGAATTGAACGTTAAACAAAACGAGAAAAACTCAGCACAAAAATCAGCTATGCGTACTGCAATCAAAGCATTTGAAGCTAACCCATCTGAAGAGCTTTTCCGTGCTGCTAGTTCAGCAATCGATAAAGCAGAAACTAAAGGTTTGATTCACAAAAACAAAGCAAGCCGCGATAAAGCACGTCTTGCATCAAAACTTGCTTAATTAAAAAAGAAACCTTTGGGTTTCCTTTTTTTTTATTTTTTTCCATCATAAGGAGACGGGACAAAGTGGATTAGTTTTTCCCTCGATGAATAGCATCATTAACTCGTCAACCACAAATCCCTCACTAGGATTATACACCTAGTGAGGGATTTATGTTCGTTTTCATTGAGGGCGGAGCCACCATGGATGTCTTTCCCACTCCCTATTTTTTATTATTAAGAAAGAACACGCTCCTTGAGATTCAAACTAATTCGTTAGAACCAATCTGCCAGTTCAAATGTATAGGTTTGGTCATTATAATAGTACTGATACTCTCCTACATCGCCCAAAGCCTGAAAAATAGCATTATTTTCAGTAGAGGCCAATGTAATCATTTGTTGCATTGCTTCTGCTGTTCCGAATTGCAAGACTACTTTATCCGTACCTTGTAGTCGCTGGTCAGTGATGGACTGTAAAACTGCAGCTTCATCAAAGCTTGTGAAATAAACTCCCTTTTGAACATAGTAATTCAATGAATTATCTGTACACTTTGGATAGATCAATGCTCTAGGTTCGTAATATTGTTCTTCTCCCCAGTAGTCGAGGAGGTCGGTATCAGCAATTCTACTTCTCTCTAATATTTCATCAGGGACACATAGATAATCGTATGAAATATCTGTATGCGCTTCTCCACTTATAGCTTGATCAAAAACTGGATCTCCCCAAGTCGTATCAACACCATAGTATTGTCCATTTATCTTGACTAGATTCCAAGCATGCCCAAACTCACCGTTTTGCCCATTTTTTGCAATCCCTGTGACATAGATACAATCAATGCCTGCTTTTTTACATAGATATTGGAAGGTGCGACTATAGCCAGCACAAACGGATTTCTTATCTAATAGCACACTGGTAATTCCTTGACTTCTCCACGTGACAGAGTTGGTTTGTAGGGCTTCAAGGTCGTATTCCGTTTGCTTTATAATCACCTCGTAAAAATATTTAACCTTCTCATAGTCCGATCCTGTTGGTGCCTGAGCAAGTATCTTATTCACTTCCTCTTCTATTTTATTTCGTGTCGGAGATAAATCAGTCGGATACGCTGGCTCTTCTAAATCCAATATATCAACTCCGCCACTCATTGCCGCTTCATCTGTCAGCCAGTAAAATTCTGGATAATCATGAGCGACAGAAAAATAGACGCGCGAATATATTTCATCATTAACAGAATCAATATCGATCACTTGCATCCGCTTGCTGAGCCCATTAACAAATTGGAGATAGACACGACGCTCCTTATCAGTATCCAATTGTTGGTAGTAGAAATTTCCTTGAACCTCTTCTTTTAATGCTGTTAATTCTGCTTCTAGTTGCTTTTTTTCTTTAGAAAATTCAATTTTAGCTGCTTCCAAACGTTCACTCAGCTCTTGTCCTCCTCCTGAACAAGCAGAAAGGACTGTCGCCGACAATAATATGGTTAAAACGCCACGAGAAACTCTCCTCATATTTACCTCCATTCTTGTTTAAGTATAACATAATTAGGAGGCTTCTGACAAACTATACAAAAAAATTAGACTAGAATTTTCCTAGCCTAATAATATTGTTTTATTTAGGTAATCCTACCTCAAAAATAGTTCCTTTCGGTTGGTTATCTCTAACAGAGATTTTCCCACCTAGTGTCTTAATAATTTGCTGAGCCAACGATAATCCTAGACCGAAACCACCTTTTTGACGTGTTCTGGCCTTATCAACTCGATAAAAGCGATCAAAGATTTTCTTCTTATCGGCATCGCTGATTCCCAAACCATTGTCGGCAACTGTGAAGTAGACAGATTTATCCTTGATATTAGCTGTAATTTGAATTCTGCCATCATCGTCGGTATACTTCATGGCATTGTCAAATAAAATGGTGAGCAACTGTTTAATCAGGACCTTATCTGTTCGAATCGGCTGATGAATCAAATTATTAACTGTTAGTGTTTTTCCATTTTCTTCGGCAATCATAAGGTAATTAGCAAAGATTTCATCAAAATAGTTCGGTTGGACATCGATCATATCGACTTTTAAGCCATCATCACGACGAGCCAAATTGAGCAAGTTCGTTGTCAATAATCGCATATTTCGGACTTCTTCCAAACTAGATCCGATGCTTTCACTACTCTCTAAAATCGTCGCTTCGGGATGGCGAAACAGGCTCTCCAAACGATTTTGGAGAACAGCCAGCGGCGTACGCAACTCATGACTAGCATTTTCGACAAAGTCCTTTTGTTTTTGATAGCTGATTAGAATTGGACGCATGCTAAGATTTGATAGGTAAATACTGGCCAAGATAGAAATGAGCCAAGCTGATACCATAACAATAGCAACTGTCGATTCATAGGTCTCAATGGAGGATTTTATCTGGCTGACATTCACTAAAATTGTCGCATATTTTATATCATAGGACGAATAATAACCTAGTTCATCTGTAGCCAGCTCAATCGTCACATAGCGATAATCTTCAGACATACCGAAGCTTGATTCAACCGTTGCTTCCTTAATTTCGCCCAATTTTTCCTTATCTAACGGTAGGTCGGCCAAACCAGTAAAAGTATCCGGATTGACCATTTCTCCACTTTTACTATAGAGTAAGACATGAGTATTGACACCTAATCTCAGCTGATCTCCATCTCTAGTATTTTTTTGATCTTTAGGAACAGGCATGCTATCTGAGCTAGAGCTCGTCGTTTCTTCACTAGTTGGGCTATCTTGAAGTATAAAGACAGAGTTGGGCTCATAGGTTCTTGCGATTGCAAAACCAACAGCCATCGCTGGTTCTTCCTTAATCCGTTTCAAGGTATTATCGGAATTTTGATACATAGTTGAACGCATTAATTGAAAAATGATAGCTGTCATCAAGCCAAAAATCAGGGTAAATACTGCAAAATAACGGATAAAGAAGGAAAATTTATCCGTATACACTAATTTTCTGATTCGCTTAGGCATTTTTTAGAATGTACCCGACACTACGCAGGGTTTGAAGATTTTCCCCAAAGGTCGTTCCTTTCAACTTTTTCCTAATTTTAGAAACATATACTTCTACTACTGAAATTGTAGTATCACTGTCAAAGCCCCAAATACGGTCAAAAATTTGTGTTTTTGGCAAAATAACATTTTGGTTTTGCAAGAAATAAACTAGTAGATCAAATTCTTTTCCTAGCAGTTCAACTTCTTCGCCATTTACCATCGTCATATTTGTAGATAGGTCAACTGTCACATCTCCAAAGGTTAGTGTGTTTTCATTAAACTTACCCGCTCGTTTTAATAGAGCTTGAATTCGCATCTTCAATTCTTCTAAATAAAACGGTTTTGTCAAGTAGTCATCAGCTCCCAATTCAAAACCATGGCCTTTATCCTCTAGACTTTCCTTGGCTGTTGTAATTAGAACAGGTGTCGTAACACCTTTTTCACGTAACTCTTTCAAAACTTGGAAGCCATCTTTTTCAGGCAACATCAAATCCAAAAGAATCAAATCATAAACGCCTGTTTCCGCCTCATAAACGCCCTCTTCGCCATCAAAAACCTGCATAACATCCGCAAAATCATCTAAGAAATCGAAAACAGAATTTGATAGGCTTAAATCATCTTCCACTAACAATATTTTAATCATCATATACTCCTTACGTTTCGGTTTAATAAACAAACCAAAGACCTAGGCACAGGGCATGGTCTTTAATAGAAATGGTTAGATAAAGTCCCACTGTGACCATCTAAAAATGAATGACTGGGTAGGCTTTATCTAACTATTTATTGATACGTGTTCATTATATCATGGAACAAGTAGAAACCAAAATCTCAATGTTTATTGATTAGAAGAACTACTATCCCCTGAAATGTGAGCTTTAATTTCTTGATTCTTCTCCTTTAAAGCATTCACTTCATCAGAAGAAGTACTCGAGTTTGACTGGGTTGCTCCACTTGTTGCATCAGGAGGGGTTGTACCTTGGCTAGGACCTCCTTGACCTGGTGGCATGCCTTGGCTAGCTCCACCTTGACCTGGTGGCATACCTTGGGTATTCGCAGATGCGGCTACCTGTCCATTTGTTGCTGCAGAATTATTTTGCGCCAAACTTGCCTGACTTTGTGTTGAAACTCCTGTTGAGCTTTTCGAAATACTCATCCCCCCTGCAAAGCCCAAGGTAGCAGCCGAAATAGCAACTGCAGCTAGTACTGTTTTTGACTGTGACTTAAATTGATTAATAAATGACATGAAATTCCTCTTTTCAATAGAATATTATCAGAATGAGGCCCACTAAATAACTCCTCTTTACCTGATGATAATAGTATAGTATTAAAAACTTAAACCAAGCTAAAGAAATCCAGCATTTTTATAAAAGTTTATTACATAAAAAAGAAGCCCTCTCGGACTTCTGAATTACAACTCTGTAATATCACCTGTGCGTAGATAAACAACCCACTCACAAATATTTTTAGCATAATCACCGACACGTTCCAAGTAGGTTAAAACTTGGTAATAGTCGCGACCAGCAACCAAGGATTCTGGATTCTTCTTGATTTCTTCCGTTGTCAATTCTTGGATACTTGAATAAAACTCATTAACAACCTCATCACGAGCAGCTACTTCATATGCGACTTCCATATCCGCATCACCAAGATAAAGCTCCAAAGTTTCTTCAACAAGTTTTCGAACTTCGCGCCCCATCTTCTTCACTTCATCTTCAACTACTGGAATACGGACTTCGCCTTTCATACGAATAGCAGCTTTTGCGATCGAAACTGCGTGGTCTCCCATACGTTCTAAGTCACTTGTTGCTTTCAAGACAGTGATTACTCGACGTAAATCTGTAGAAACTGGTTGTTGCAAAGCAATAATCTCTAAAGATTTCTTTTCGAGTTTAATTTCAAAATCATTGATTTTTTTATCGGCTTCGATCACTTCTTTAGCCAATTCACGATCATGAGTTGTAAAGGCACGAACAGCATTATTAATTTGAGCCAAAACTTCATTTCCCATCGCGTAAAATTGATTGTGAAGTTTTCCTAATTCTTCTTCAAACTGCGCTCTTAACATATAAACCTCTTTTCTTTTTAACAGGCCTAACCAAACTTACCTGTAATATAATCTTCTGTCTCTTTGTTTGCAGGGTTCATGAACATTTCTTTTGTCAAATTGTATTCTATCAAATCGCCATCAAGGAAGAAACCTGTTCGATCTGAAATACGTGATGCCTGTTGCATAGAACGTGTTACTAGCACCATTGTATACCTATCTTTCAGACCATAAAGTGTGTCCTCAATTTTACCAGCCGAGATTGGGTCAAGTGCTGATGTTGGCTCATCCAACAAAATAATTTTTGGGCTTGTCGCCAATACGCGGGCCACACATACACGTTGCTGCTGACCACCTGAAAGTCCAACTGCCGAGTCATGCAAGCGATCTTTCACTTCATTCCAAATAGAAGCACCAATCAAGGAACGCTCAACTGCTTCGTCCAAGACCTGCTTGTCCTTGATACCGTTAATACGTAAACCATAAACGACATTCTCGTAGATAGACATAGGGAATGGGTTTGGTTGTTGGAAGACCATACCGATTTCCTTACGAAGATCAACAGTATCCGTACGAGGACTGTATATGTTTTTTCCGTTGTAATCAATCGCACCTGTCAATGTTACCTCTGGATTTAAATCTCCCATACGGTTAATAGAACGCAAGAGGGTTGACTTACCAGAACCAGATGGTCCAATCAAAGCAGTAATTTCATTTGGATAGAAATCGATTGACACATTATTCAAGGCTTTTTTCTTGTTATAGTAAACAGACAAATCTTTTACTTGTAAAATAGGTGATGTCATTTGTTCCCTTTCTATCCAAAATGTCCTGAAACGTAGTCACTAGTTGACTTGAGTTTTGCATTCTGGAAGACGTTTGCTGTCTTATCATATTCAATCAAGTCACCCAGATAGAAGAAAGCTGTGTAATCACTTGCACGTGCTGCTTGTTGCATATTGTGCGTAACAATGATAATGGTGTAGTCCTTCTTCAATTCAAACATAGTTTCTTCTAACTGCATAGTCGCAATCGGGTCCAAGGCTGATGCAGGCTCATCCATAAGCAAGATTTGTGGTTTTACAGAGATAGCTCGTGCAATACACAAACGCTGTTGCTGTCCACCTGATAAGGTAAAGGCTGACTTGTGCAAGTCATCTTTTACCTGATCCCAAAGGGCTGCTTGTTTCAGAGAAGTTTCAACAATCTCATCCAAAACCTGCTTATCTTTCACGCCTGCACGTTCATGTGCAAATGTGATGTTACGATAAATAGATTTTGCAAATGGGTTGGGACGTTGGAATACCATTCCGATATGCTTACGAATTTCGTAAACGTTCATATCTGGTCTATTGATGTCGATTCCTTCATAAAGAATTTGACCGGTTACCTTAGCAATATCAATAGTATCATTCATACGATTAAGACTGCGAAGATAGGTTGATTTCCCACACCCTGATGGTCCAATCAAGGCTGTAATTTTATTTTTTTCGAACTGCATATCAATGCCCTTGATCGCTTCATTTTTACCATAGTAAACATGAACATCTTTTGTCGAAAGGGCGATATTCTCCTCTGGAAAAGTAATGATATGGCGTTCATTCCAGTTGTAATCTGCCATTTTTTCTCCTTATAAGTCAGACTTCTAGGCTGCTGAAGTCATTTTCGCATGAAGTTTCTTACCGATATATCGTGCAGAAAGGTTGAAAATCAAGATGAAAACCAAGAGGATTGCTGCTGAACCAGCAGAAACTTGGGTTGCATCTGGGATTGTACCTTCGCTGTTTACCTTCCAGATATGAACCGCAAGGGTTTCTGATTGACGGAAGATAGAAATCGGACTAGTAACACTCAATGGATTCCAGTTTGACCAGTCAAGAGCTGGAGCTGACTGACCAGCCGTGTAGATAAGAGCTGCTGCCTCACCGAAGATACGACCAGATGCCAAGACGATACCTGTTACAATCCCTGGAAGTGCTTCTGGAATAACAACATGGAGAACAGTTTCCCAACGTGATAGACCAAGAGCCAATCCTGCTTCACGTTGTGTATGGTGAACGTGACGAAGGCTGTCCTCTACGTTACGTGTCATCTGTGGTAAGTTGAAGACTGTAAGAGCCAAGGCACCTGATAAGATAGAAAAACCGTACTCAAACTGAACAACGAAAATCAAGTAACCAAACAAACCAACGACAACGGACGGTAGGGATGATAAAATCTCAATACAGGTACGGATAAAGTTCGTCAATGGACCTTTTTTAGCATATTCAGCCAAATAAATACCTGCACCGGTTGACAAGGGAACAGAAATTAAGAGCGTTACAACCAATAGGAAGAATGAGTTGTAGAGCTGAATTCCAATACCACCACCAGCTTTGTAAGATGAAGATTTACTTGTCAAAAAATCCCAGCTTACATGTGGCAGACCACGTAGCAAGATGTAAAGAATCAGTGATGTCAAGATAACGACAATCACACCAGCGATTGAGTAAAGAATACCAGTCGCCAATTTATCAAATTTTTTAGCGTGCATAGTTTTTCTTACCCTCTCTCGTAATAAATTTCATAATCATGTTAAAGATAAGGCTCATCAAGAGCAAGACTAGGGCCAAGGACCATAGGACGTTGTTCTGAACAGTTCCCATAACCGTATTACCGATACCCATTGTCAAAACAGAAGTCAAAGTCGCTGCTGGCGTTGTCAATGAAGTTGGAATCACTGCTGAGTTACCAACCACCATCTGAATCGCCAAGGCTTCACCAAAGGCACGCGCCATACCAAAGATAACGGCCGTAAAAATACCTGGCTTAGCTGCGTTCAAAATAACACGCCAAATCGTCTGCCAGCGAGTGGCTCCCATAGCCAAACTTGCTTCGCGGTAATGACGAGGTACTGCACGCAAACTGTCAACCGTCATAAAGGTTACTGTTGGCAAAATCATAACGAAAAGTACAAATACACCCGACAAGATACCAAAACCTGTTCCACCGAAAATTGAACGTACAAATGGTACAACTACTTGCAAACCAATGAAACCATATACAACCGATGGAATACCAACCAAAAGTTCGATAACAGGTTGTAAGATTTTTGCACCACGTTTTGGTGATATTTCTGTCATGAAGACCGCTGCACCGATTGCGATAGGGGTCGCAACAACAGCTGACAGAATCGTAACAATGAAAGAACCTGAAATCATTGGCAGGGCACCAAATATTTTCGAGCTTGGTTCCCACTTGCTTCCAAATAAGAAATCAGTGATGCTCACACCGTCAACAAAGAAAGTCGATAATCCACGCTGCGCAACGAAAATCAAAATCATTGCAACAATAAAGACAATCAATGATAGACAAAGGAATGTAATTACCTTACCAAACTTCTCTAATCGAGAATTTTTAGATGGAGACGATAACTCTTTTGCTAGTTGTTCGTTTTTCATGCTTACTCCTTCTCAGTCACCGTGCCATCAGCACTTTTCACAACTTTCATATCGTTGATAGAAATGTATCCCATACTTTCAACGATACCATTTTGAACTTCATCTGACATCATGTAATCTAAAAATTCTTCTGTCAAATCAGTCGCTTTTCCCATCGTATACATATGCTCATAGGACCAAATTGGCCAATCATTTGTTGCTACATTTTCAGCAGTTGGTTCAAAACCGTTTAGCTTAATTGTTTTAACGGAATCATCTATATAAGCAAATGATAGGTAGGAAATTGCACCTGGTGTCTGAGCAACAATAGATTTTACCATACCGTTAGAATCTTGTTCTTGACTCTGAGCTGCGGTTTGTCCATCCATGATAACACTATCAAAGGTCGCACGCGAACCTGAACTAGCTGCACGGTTAATGATTGAAATTTCCAAATCCTTACCACCTAGTTCTTTCCAGTTGGTAATCTCACCAGTAAAAATTTTACGCAAATCTTCTGTAGTAATATCTTTAACCGATACTTGCTCATTTACAATAACGGCTAAACCAGCTACTGCTACTTGATGGTCAACAAGTTTACTTGCATCAATACCATCTTTTTCCTCAGCAAATACGTCAGAGTTACCAATCTGAACAGCTCCAGACTGAACTTGTGACAAGCCAGTACCTGATCCTCCACCCTGAACGTTGATGGATTTACCGATATTGACACTACCAAATTCATCTGCTGCTGCCTCAACAAGTGGTTGAAGCGCTGTCGAACCTACGGCTGTAATAGACTCTCCTCGATCGATCCAAGAAGAACAACCAGAAAGAGCCATACTACTCAAAAGAAACAAAGCTGCAATTCCAAGCTTCTGCTTTTTTTTCATTTCGTTTTTTCCTTTACATTTTTCAGTGGAATCTCCTAAAATTAACTCTGTATTTTACATAGAATTTACAAGATATTTCCACTCATCCACTATATCATATAAAAAGACAAGTTGCAAAAAAAATCTGCTGATTTATTTTAAAATCTCAGCCCTTTTGGAAAGCCATTTTTAAGCGTTCCAGATACAATTTTTGCGAAACCAAGACCGTTCCCCTGAACTGCTACCTGATACCAGCCATTAGCTAAATCCTTGGACACAGCTATTGTATGTCCAGCAGTGTAGGACGAGAATTCTTCTAAGCTGATTTCCACTCGATTTTTAACCTCCGAACTATGGAGTGCTAGACCTAAAGCAAAACTTGGTTCAAATCTTTTTTTCTTAAACGTCCCCAAGTGAAGGCCATTTCGAGCAATCTTTACTTTTGATAAATCAGGAAGGCCGTGTGGCAGTAGATAGAGATTGTCGCCAAAAACCTGCAGTAAACCATCCAATTGAACCTTTAAATGCTTCTGTTCAAATTCTTTCCAGAGAGCTTGCTGTTCTCTATTCAAATTGGATTTTCCTGGTTTTAATTTTTTCTGACTGGCTTCACCTAGAAATCTAAATTTGGCAACGAACTGACCTTCTCCTGCAAAATGGTGGGGATACATACGAGCAACTTCTGTATAGCCGATTCCTTCTACCATTCCATTGATTTTAGGAATGTCTATCAGTTCCAAATCATATTGTTCTAAGAGCCAAGTCACTACTTCTTCATTTTCCTCTGGTGACCAAGTGCAAGTAGAATAAATCAATTGACCACCTGGAGCCAACATGTTCAAGGCCGATTCTAAAATCTCTCTTTGCAAGCTTGCACATTGTGCTGGATAATGTTTGGACCAATATTGAATCGCATCGGGGTCTTTTCGAAACATCCCTTCACCTGAACAGGGAGCATCTAGGACAATCATATCGAAATATCCTGGAAAGACCTTTTCCAAGCGGTCTGCTGATTCATTTGTTACAACAACATTCCTCGCTCCGAAACGCTCAATATTTTCAGCCAAGATTTTTGCTCGTTTGTTGGAAATTTCATTACTAACCAAGAGCCCCGTATTTTCTAAGTATGAAAGCAAGTGAGTAGACTTTCCTCCTGGCGCTGCTGCCAAGTCCAACACTTTCATCCCTTTTTCCGGAGCTGCAATCTGACCGACAACCTGTGCAGCCGGCTCTTGTGAGTAGACTAAGCCAGTTACATGTTCTGGAGACTTTCCTGAGACCTTACCATAGTATGACCAAGTCATATTAGGGATTGGTTGCTCAAAGTCCAATTGGCTTTCTTTAAGAGGATTTGTGCGAAAGCCTGAGATTGGGTCTTGTTCGAAACTCTCAAAAAATGCTTGGGCTTCACTACCAAGCAAATGATTATATTTATCTATAAAATCCTGTGGTAATTGCATTAGAATATATACCCCTTCACTTCCTCAAGATGGGATTCTGATACTAGCATGACAAACTCTCGCTTATCATAGGCCAGACTCGGACCATCAAAACTTAACATGACTAAGCCTAAAGAGGAACCAATAATACTGGCTGCTGCGTAGTCCCATGGACACAGATAAGAAGCATAGGCAAATAATCTTCCTTCCAGAACGTGGGCGAAACCAATTCCAGCACTTCCTACAGATCTTGTACCTAAACTTTGATTTGCTAATTCTGCCACTCCATGTGCATTGGCTGCATACAACTGTGCATTGATTCCTATCAAACTCTGGCGAAGAGGGCGCAGCTCTGGTTTCTTTAAGCGTTCTTGATTGCAATAAACAGGGAACGAATCTCCTCCATGGAAAAGTTTGTCTCGCATGACATCATAAATGATACCGAACTTTCCTACTCCATTTTCAAAATAGGCAATCATAATGGCAAAATCAGTTTTCTGAGCAATAAAATTTGTGGTGCCATCAATTGGATCAATAACCCAAACATTTCCCTCATGAATAGAAGAAACGTCTCCACCTTCCTCACCTAAAATCCCATCACCTTGATAGCGAGATTGAATCTGTTGAGTCAGCATTTCTTGCACTTGTTTATCAAGGTGCGTTACCAAGTCTGTAAAGTCACCCTTTTCTTCAATCTGAAGATCATCATGTAGATGCTGTCGGAGAAAATTTCCAGCCTCCAGGACAATTGTTTGGGCAAAGTGATACTTAGTTTCCAAAACGAATAACTCCTTTCCCCTTATCTCGAGCAGCCTTAACAACTCGATAGGTTGAATAACCAGAAACCGCTTCAAAGTCACGATCAATTTGACGTTCCTGTCCCTTACTTTTAACAACATCTTTGAAGCTTTTATAACTAGCTAATATAGCTACTGCATCTGCTCCTTTTTCATAAGCTGCCTCCACCTGATTCAAAAAAGAAAGCACGGAGGAAATCTCCTCTGTGCTCCACGAAAAATCAAGTGGATATGAATAATTTTTGTTCATATCTTTTATCCTATTTCTGCTCGTAATGTGGCATTTCTCAATTCTTGTTTACGGTACTTGCGCGGAAGAAATGCACGAATTTCATCTTCGTTAAAACCAATCTGCATCCGCTTCTCGTCCAAAATAATCGGACGTCGTAAGAGGCTTGGATAGGTTTCAATTAACCCAATAAGTTGCTTCACAGAAAGCTCATCAACATCAATATCTAGCTTCTGAAAAACTTTTGAACGGGTAGAAATCAAATCATCTGTCCCATTTTCTGTCAATGCTAAAATGTTCTTCAATTCCTCAGCAGTTAGAGGGCTAGTCATAATATTGTGCTCAATAAAAGGGACTTCGTGACTTGTCAGCCAAGCACGAGCTTTACGACAACTGGTACAACTCGGTGACAAAAATAAAGTAATCATGTCTTCCATCCCCTCTAAAAACATTTTTCTTCTTATATTATACTCTAACTTAAAAGAGTTTTCAATAGTAAATCTAATCTCTTCCCTGTAATTTTTCCAAAGATTCTATTTTTTTCTCTAAGCGTAGCAATATTTCGTTTTGTTCATCAATTTTTGCCATCAAGGTATCCAACTTCGTTTCACGCTCTGTTTCAGAGAAAAAACGAGTTATCGTGGAGGTAACCATACCAAAAGTACAAATACCAACCAACATCAAGAGGATGGCTATAATTTTAGAAATCGTATCTTGGGGGACAATATCTCCATACCCTACAGTTGTCATCGTTACAATGGACCACCAAAGTGCATCGAAGAATGATTTTCCTTCAATCACTGATAATAAGACACTTGCAACTAACACCGCTGAGATATTTAACATCAACACTTTGGATAAACTGTTGGTATGCAAAAGCTTGTTGATTGTATCCCAGAATCGATTAGACAGGGCAAATATTCTCGTTACTTTGACCAATCTGAAGAGTCGTGCAAGTCTTCCCAAGCGAAGAAAACTGAAGAATGAATCAAATGGAATAATGGCAATTAATTCCAAGATATGCCCCTGTACATATTCAAGTATGTCATCCGCATAATAAAGCTGAGCAAAATAATCGCAGACAAAGATAAACCACAGGAGCCAATCCAGTACCCGATAGCCACTAGAATTGGCAATACTAGCATCCATTAATTCAAGTACGATAAGAAATACATAGACTACAGCTATGTAGGTCATAGCCTTCTCATAAAAAGGATGACGAATCAATCGTTTAAGCATATTTCCCCCATTGCAAGGCAAATTCCTCATCAGATTTCATCTGCTCCATCAAACCTTCAATCCCATCAAATTTGACCATATCTCGAATTTTTTCAAGCCAAAAAATAGTTATTTTTTCTCCGTAGATAAAGCGGTCAAACCCAAAAATATGGGTTTCTATCCGCATCTCAGTTCCATCAAAGGTCACATTTTTCCCAACGCTTGTCATAGCTCGATAGCGTTTTCCATCTACTTCGACATCAGCGACGTAGACTCCCTCAGATGGTAAATGGACACGGTCAAAAGGAGCCAGATTTGCAGTCGGATAACCAATAGTGCGCCCTCTGGCATCTCCATGAACAACAATTCCCTCCGTCATAAATGAATAACCTAAAAGTTGATTAGCTAGAGAGACATCCCCTGACTGGATAGCCTGACGAATGCGAGTTGAAGAAACTTTTTCTCCGTCCAGGCTCACTTCACTTACAATTTCTACCTGGCCATCAAATAGCTCTGTCAAATCTTTGACATCTGCTCTGCAATTTCCAAAATGATAGTCGAAACCTGCGACCAAAATCTGGGCATTGAGACCTTTGATGTAGCGCTCCAAAAACTGCTGAGGAGTATTGTTAGCAAATTCACTAGTAAAATCAGTCAAAATAAGATTATCAACACCATATTTTTTCAATAAGAGGTAGCGTTGCTCTTGACTAGTCAAATGCAGTAAAAGTTCTGGGCTAAAGCGAGAAAAAGCCAACCGAGGTGACTCTGGAAAGGTCAGAACAGTTACTATCAAACCTTGCTCATCTGCTACTTTTCTTGCTCGATCAAGTAAAGCCTTGTGCCCAAGATGAATCCCATCAAAGTAGCCTAGTACTAAAACCGTCGGCTCCTCTTGATTCAATTCACTATAATCTTTAATTGTTCTAATGTTCATGTTTTCTATTTTATCACAGTTATTGAGAAATTTCTTAGACCAAAACCTTGCTCGGTTTATACAGCTGGTCGCGTTTTTCAAAAATAGCAATCAACTGACCATCATGAAAGCCTGCTAAACGCTCTGCTTCTGCATTCAATTCTACAAATCGACCAAATGTAGCATCTTGCACCTGCTCTTCTTTCAATTCTACAACAGGTAAATCCCCGATACCACGTTCAATAGGTTGGAGAAATGAAAAATCATTTTCTGCTACCAGTAAAGAAATTTCTTCCAAAGTTAAGGCGTCCGCTAGGTCCATTCCTGCTGACCCAGTTCGTTCCAACTTAGACATGTGACTGGCGTAGCCTAACTTAGCCCCTAAGTCAACAGAAAGAGTACGGACATAGGTGCCCTTTCCACAACGAACTCGGAAGGTAAATCGTGCACAATCATCTGCCAACTCAATTGGACTGGTACGTTCAAAACTGTATATGTCAATTTGGCGTTGGGGACGTTCGACTTCTTCACCCGCCCGTGCGTATTCATATAGCTTGCGGCCATTTACTTTGACGGCGGAATACATAGGCGGAATCTGGGTAATAGTACCGACAAAACTAGCCATAGCCTCATCAACTGCCTGCTCTGCTATGTCCAAAACCGGTGTCCGCTCAACAAGGTCACCCGATGCATCTTCTGTCGTAGTAGAGTAGCCAATGGTAATCTCCCCCTCGTAGATTTTCCCCTCGTCCTGCATAAACTCAATCATACGAGTAGCCTTGCCGACTGCAATTGGCAGAACCCCTGTCACATCTGGATCTAGCGTCCCACCGTGTCCAATCTTCTTCTCCTGCAGAATCTTTCGGAGTTTAAAAACTGCATCATGCGAGGTCATCCCCGCCTCTTTTTTTAAATTAATAATTCCTGAAATCATGTTTTCATTATAACACAAAGGACCGCTCTTGTGGGCGGTCCGGTTGGAAACTTGATGAAGTATAGCAAATTACATCTGCCTCACTCTTAACAAACGATTTGCACGGAAACGTCGCAAAAAATTCGAGTGAAAGACGGTAATATCCGCAATACCAATGAAGAATAGGGAAAACAGAAGATTTTCGGCTGAAAAATCCAGTAGAAAACGGATTGAATATGACCCCCCTAGCCAAACGGATACAATTATGACCAATGGAATACTGACGACGGCCTTAGTTTCTCTCTGTAGTGCCTTTTTCCACTCCTCATTTTTCCAATCTTGAAACTCTTCCAGTGGGATACCTAGGTACTCATCCTTTATCCACAAAGCAATCACAAAATGAAGAACAAATACTAAGACACTATACAGCAAGATATTCTGATTGTTGGTTTCGAAAAATCTTATTTTTTCGATATTGTTCAGTAAAATACAAAGTAACATAGCCAAAGTGATTCCCAACCATATTGATATTCTCCTCGGAGCGTATTCTTGCTGACTTAAATATACTTTTTGGGTTTCAGAATCATAAAATAGGCTTTGCTTTCCTAATCTACCAAAGACAATCATTGTTTTGGTTTTGAGCATCATTCCCTCCAACATGTACTCAATCGTGCGATGTCATGCCCGCTTCTTTTTTGACGTTAATAATTCCTGAAATCATGTTTTCATTATAACACAAAGGACCGCACTTGTGGGCGGTCTGGTTGGATTAAATTTCCCGATGAAAATCTCTGTCAATTTCAAAAAATGGTTGGATATTTTGGACGTATTCCAAGACGCCCTGAAACTCTCCCTGGTCATCACGCACGGCCTTATAGACCACATAGACAAACTTGCCCATACTCTCAGACTTGAACCACATGGTCACCTGGTCTTTTCGCCCTGTGCGGAGCAATTCAAAAATCTTCTTGACCTTGTCTAAGATTTTGGGTGGATGGCAGAGCTCCACATGACGTCCAATCTGGCTCGGAGTACGTTTGAAAATCATGTCTTCAACAGGGTGGCTGTCATTATAATATTGGAAAATGCCATCATGTTCATTGCTATCTTCCTAGTAATCCATCCAATATTTCAATCAATTTTTCTTTTTCCTGACTCTCATTTGTTTTAAACCTGATTAGGGGGATGTTGCATTTTTTCAAAATGTTATCCTTCATAATATCACGTTCAAACTGCTTAGAATTACCTTTGTGGAATGCATGTCCATCTACTTCTACAGCTAGTACAGGTGCTTTGGTAAGTCTATTGATTATCAAAAAATCAAGGTGCGTATTTCCATGCCTTGCATACTTCGCTTCCACTTCTGTTAGTCGAGTAAAATCCTTCACAAGATTATGCAGTTTATAGTCATGTATAACATCTAGACTATTATATTTTTCATCGCTCATAAATACTTCCTTAATCCGATGATACATTAAATTCTCAGAATCATATCGCGATATCCGTTTTCGTTTTCTAAAATATTCCTCCTTTTCTTGCTCATACTGTTTGTATAAGTAATCGAAGATGGAATATACAGGGCTCTCTCTTACTTCAAAATTATTATATTGTATATATCCCAATAAATCACTAATATTTTTATCTAATGATTGCTCATTCCCAGTCATGACAAGAAATAATTTATTTTTAGCTCTTGATATCGCCACATTTAGTAAGTACGGATCATCCGTAAAACGTGTTATGCTGTTATCAACCGTGGAGATGATTATCGTATCTTTTTCTTTTCCCTGAAACTTATGGACTGTATCGCTTTCCAAATCATCAATTTGCTCTTGCAACTTCTCTTTCTGCTTTCGATAAGGCGTGACAACTCCTGTCCGCTCCCGATAAATTTCATAATTTGGAATAACATCTTTCAGAATTATATCAATCTCTCTCTGACTATAGTGATCACGAGCGTGATTTCCCTTAGGTGTTCTAATAGCCTGAAGAACATCTTTTTCCCCTTTATCACCTGTCATAATCACTAAGTCACCATTATAAAACTTTTGATTGCAGAAATTGATAATTTTGGGATGACATCTATAATGCTCTCGTAATAGCGTTTCTGGAATATTCGGAATCACTTTTAGTACCGATTGAAGAAAACTGTTTGTGTATTCATAACCACTATGAACACCGTATTTATGGAAAAGCTGAGCACTACTTTCTTTGACATCTTTTGTGACAATATGCGGTAGCTGTTTACTATCTCCAACAACTACAACACTTTTAGCACAGGATAATGCTAGTGCCCCAGTTGTAATATCCACTTGTGAGGCTTCATCTATGATTAAATAATCATAGGTAATATTCTTTCCTAAACTTGTTGTTGATGAAAATGTTGTACTAAGAACAATAGGATATTCTAGAAGAACTCGTTTCGATTGTTCCCTTAAATCTTCCTTTGTAAACTGTACTCTATTTCTTCCATTCCCATACTTACTAACTAGAAAATTTTTGAAAATCTTTAATGAATCACTGGTCAAATTGTTTAAAACTTCCGTACCATTTAAGTGAACCAATTCTTCTTGAAGAGTTTCTAATTTATTCCTTATTTCTGTTTGTTTATGCTGGTAAAATAGGTTCTGAAATTGTATTGTCAAATCAGATAATTCTTGTTTATAAAGTTCCCAGTTTTTAACACCATATAATAAAAAGTTTTTTATCTTAAAAATTAAACCTAACCTTTTATTCTTTTTATAGAATTCCTCAAATTCATTCCAAAGCTTAAATAACTTCTTAGCAGAATATAGGTTTAATTCTATAGGCGATATATCTATGTGCTCAAAAAAATCCTTGAAATGATGATATTCCGTTTCTAGTTCTGAGAGTTCTTGTCTCAGATTAGCCACTTCTTCCTGAATTTCAAAAATACGAGGAAGCCTACGAATCTTTTCATTTAATTCCTTATCAAGACTTTCCATACCATTATCTTTTAATCTCCAAGAAGAAAAATCAGGGTACATACTATACTGATTGAGAATAAAATTATTTTTATTTTTTTCACTTCCAAGGTAAGCCACGGGAAAGTCAAGACCATAGTTCTTCAGTTTTTCGTAAATATTATCAATGGCTGCATTATTATTAGAAACAATTAGAACCGTCTTATTCCGTATCACTATATTAGCTATAATATTCAGAATCGTTTGTGTCTTACCAGTTCCAGGAGGTCCTTGAATGACACTAAATTGATTTATTAAGGCATTTTTTGTTGCTTTATATTGACTATTATTGCAACCAAAAGGGAAAATCAGTTCCCCATGAAGCGGCAAGTTATTCTTCTTACTGGGACTTAGATAGCTCGCTAAAGCAACTGTTTTGTCTACGTAATCCAATTCCTCATACCTTTTTAACAAGAGCAATTGATCAGTCCCAGAGTTTCTCAGAGGATTCAGCTTAGATAGTTCTGTCAAATAACTAAAAACATGACGACTATTTGAATGTGTCAACTCATTTTGCCGTATTTCTAGGTCTCTCCCCATATATAATTTTCCAGTGCCATTTTTGTAGCGGATGATATAAGCTCGTGAGTGCGTTCCATTGAATTCAACAATTGACTCAATATTATTTAATAAAACCCCATCTTGCCTTCTATAAACTCCTATCTCTGAAGGATTCAACTGTTTGGAAAACTTCAGCACCTCAACTCTCTGCATATTGTAGCGATAAGGTTGGACATTATTTTTAAAATAAATTTCAAAGTAGAGCCTCCCTTTGTAACGAATCGATTGAAGCGATTCGATATTTTCTGACTTGTCCTCTCCATCAATCAAAATTATTTTTCTATCTTTCACCATATCTCCACTCTCACTTTCAATCTTAATCTTCCTCCCCCCTCAACGCCTCAAACTTGGCTTTCATAGTTGGGTTATTGCGGGTTAGTTTTTTGACGGAGACGTCGTCTAGTTTATTATTGGCTAGGCGAAGCTGGTTTTCGCTGGTGGTCAGGGCTGCCTTGACAGCTTCCATTCGCTTGATTGCCTTGTCTATTTCATCAATAGCCTTTTGGAAATTGTTGCTGGCCGATTGATAGTTTTTTGCAAAAGCATTCTTGAAAATTTCCAAATCTTCTTCAAAATGAGTAATATCGATATTCTGCTCCTTAACCAAGGCTAACTCCTGCTTGTATTGCAGACTATTAAGCGCAGCATTTCGTAAAATTCCGATTAATTGGATAAAGAACTGTGGTCGGATAACATACATCTTCTCATATTCATGACTAACATCCACAATCCCTGTATTGTAATAGTCATTGTCCGCCTCTAGCATGCTGACTAATACAGCATATTCGCATTTTTTCTCCCGACGGTCCTTATCCAACTCCTTAAAGAAATCAGCGTTTTTATGCTTGGTCTTGGTCGTATCTGCCTCGTTTTTCATTTCGAACATGATGGAAATAAATTCCAAGCCCGACTCGTCAAAATCACGGAAGATGAAATCTCCTTTTGAACCGGACGCTGATACTTCGTTGTCCTTCGCAAATTTGGCACGTGGAAAAGCATAGGAGCGAACCTTGTTAAACTCCGCCTCAGCAAATTGCTCCAAGCTCTCACCAATTGCCTTAGTAGACTGCTGGGCCTTGAAATTTTTGTAAAATTCCACCTGCTCATCCGCCGCCTTGAGCCGTACTTCGTACTCCTGACGAGTGGTCGCCAGGGCTAACTCTTGCTTTTGTTCCTGCAAAACCAAAGCATTTTGTGCCGCATCCCGCTCTTTTTCCACCTGAGCTACCGCCTGCTGCAACTCCAAATCCTTGGCAAGACCGATTTGCCCCAACTGAGCCTTAAGCTCTTGGATTTCTTGGTCTTTTTGGGAAATAGCAGAGCTGATCTCCAGTTCCGTCTGACTAGCAAATTTATCAAGTTTTGCGGTCAGTTCCAGAATCTCCTTATCCTTATCACTCAATCTAGCCTGCAAATCATTTTCAGCCTTCTGGCTTAATAATTCTCGTTCCCGCTCCAATCGTTCATGGATTTCCTTGTCAAACTCCGCACCACGCACCTGGGCTAAAAGCTGACTATATTCTGTTTCATTGACCTGAAAGGCCGTCCCACAATGGGGGCAAGTAATTTGATGCATATGCTCTCACTTTCTTCTTTTCAAATAAGATATTAATTTATGTAAAACCGTAGCCACTCCCAGCGCCAATAAAAAATAAAAGAAACGAACCGCATTTCTAGCATCTGGAAGCGATAGAGCCCAAAGGACAAAAATCGTTATGGCAGTCGGCCATCTCCATCCCCAGGTCATCTTCCGTTTGATAAACCATTCCATCCAATCTTCATTAGAATCAAACCGTGTTTCATAATATTCTTCTTTCAATTGTTCCCACCACTTTTTCATAACAGCCTCCTTTCAAATCACAGACCTTCTAATTCAAGCTCCAGAAAAGTCCTCCACTTTTCCTGCAAGGGTTGACGTACAGGCGACTCCTGACCTTCTAAGACTTTTTTGATACATTCATTTTGCACCAACCAGCCTGTCATGTCTTTTTGAGCATTCGCAAATTCATTACCAAAATCTTCTGGAATTCGTTCTTCAAAAGTAATCAAGGTCTGATTTTCTAACTGGGACAGTGTAAATGAAACTGTTGCTGAATCCCACCTGTAGGCAATTTTCTCATTTTTTCGGTATTCCAGTAAATCCATAACTTCACGGAATCCTTCCATTTCAAAAACCAGCGTATTTCCTACAATGTTTAACTATGGAAACCAGCGAGCCAAAGCACTATCCGTTGCCAACAAATCCCAGGACTCCGCCAAACTAGCTGGAACAGTGTAGGAAATAGTTACCAGATACATCTCGGACTCTTTCTGAACACTAATCTTCATACCATAACTCCTCTTCTATTTCCCTATTATACCAAAAAATACTGGTCCATAACCGATATTTCCATTGTCTCTATTCTTTAATCATAATCAAGCATGAGTGCTATTCATTCCAGAGGATCGAAAAACGGTATCTTGAAATCTGAATTATTTTTTATAACATCTTTCATAGACAGTCCTTACCTTTGTTTATATGGCTCATACTCCATATTTTGTATCCCCTAGCAATGTTAGACTTTCCTGCCACATAATGAACATTGTCATTTTTGAAACACTTCTATTTTTTACACTTTCATTTCATCTATCCGCCACCCAATTTATTTTACAATATAGAACAGAGTTTAGTATTTCAATCATTCCTTTCTCATTTTATGCTATACTAGATGTATTGAAAACAAGGAGGTTTATATGGTTAAACTAATCGCTCTTGATATGGACGGAACCCTCTTAAACGAGAAAAAGGAACTGATGCAGCCACAGATTGATGCCATTCATCAGGCTGTTGAAGCAGGTGTCAAGATTGTTCTCTGTACTGGTCGGCCCTTGGCTGGTGTTAAGCCATTCGTAGAGCAGCTCGGCTTTGACACCGAGGAAGAATTTATCATTGTCAATAACGGCTGTTCAACCCATTCGACAAAGGATTGGAGCCTGATTGACTGGGAAGAACTATCTATCTCTGATATTGATTATCTTTCCACTTTTATTGAAAATGATGATGTGCAAATTTCTCTCTTTGATGAGGAAGACTACTTCGTTCTTGCAGAAAAAGCCAATGCACGCGTTAATTTAGACGCAGGTTTGGTAGGAATGACTCCTCAACCAATTGATTTAAAAGAAGCCAAGTCAGGTCAGCATCGCTTCTTTGAAGCCATGTTCGTCGGTGAAAAAGAGCATATTGATGCCTTTGAAAATCAACACAATCCTGTACTCAGCCAAGGCTATTCCACCGTTCGTTCACAGGACTATCTGTTGGAAATTTTACCAAACGGTGCAAGCAAGGCCACTGGTTTGAAAAAACTGGCAGACCGCCTCGGTATCCTACCAGAAGAAATCATGGCTATGGGAGATGCCAACAACGACCTGGAAATGATTGAATTTGCTGGACTTGGTATTGCCATGGGCAACGCTAACGAGCAGGTCAAGGCAATCGCCCAGGACATCACAGACACCAATGAAAACAACGGCGTTGCCAAGGCCATTGAAAAACATATTTTGAACAAATAAGGAGACAATATGAAATACCCAACACTCTTAGACCGTTTCTTGGTCTATGTCAAAGAAAATACTCGCTCAGATGAAAATTCGACAACCACCCCTTCTACCCAGAACCAAGTCGAATTTGCACAGAATATCCTTCTGCCTGAAATGAAACGCATCGGCTTACAGAATGTCCACTACCTGCCAAATGGTTTTGCTGTGGGAACACTACCTGCCAACGACCCAAGTTTAACGCGTAAGATTGGCTTCATCGCCCACATGGATACGGCGGATTTCAACGCAGAAGGTGTGAATCCTCAGATCATCGAAAACTACGACGGCAACCCAATTGCCTTGGGAACTTCCGGCTACGAATTGCATCCAAAAGACTTCCCGCAACTTGCCAACTACCACGGTCAAACACTGATTACCACAGACGGTACTACCTTGCTGGGCTCTGATGACAAGTCAGGAATTGCAGAAATCATGACAGCGATTGAATTCCTAGTCCAAAATCCTGACATCAAGCACTGCGAAATCCGTGTCGGCTTTGGTCCTGACGAAGAAATCGGTGTCGGAGCAGACAAGTTTGATGTGGAAGACTTTGATGTGGACTTTGCCTACACCATGGACGGTGGACCGCTGGGCGAACTCCAGTACGAGACCTTCTCAGCAGCTGGTGCCAAGATTGATTTCCTAGGACGCAATGTCCACCCAGGATCTGCTAAGGACCAGATGATCAATGCCTTCCAAATGGCTATTGATTTCCACAATGCTCTTCCTGAGGCAGACCGCCCAGAAAAAACGGAAGGGTATGAAGGTTTCTTCCACTTGATGAACATGGAAGGTAGTGTCGATACTGCTTCTACCACCTACATCATCCGTGACTTCGAGGAAGAGGATTTCCTTACCCGCAAACAGCTCATGCTGGACATCGCTGAAAAGATGAATGCCAATTTTGACACTCCACGTGTCATTGTCAACCTACATGACCAATACTACAACATGAAGAAAATCATCGAAAAAGACATGACCCCAATCAATATCGCTAAAGACGTCATGGAAAATCTAGGTATCAAGCCACTAATTGAGCCTGTTCGCGGCGGAACAGACGGCTCCAAGATTTCCTTCATGGGCATTCCAACGCCAAATATCTTCGCAGGTGGTGAAAACATGCATGGTCGCTTCGAGTTCGTCAGCCTCGAAACCATGGAAAAAGCCGTCGATGTCATTCTCGGAATCGTCTCTTACAAATAAAATTTCAAACGGCTTTCAATAGAAAGTCGTTTTTTTCTGAAAAAATTTTAAAAAAATGCAATTTTATATTGTGTTATTGAGCTAATACTGGTATAATAGAACTATAAAAAAAGAAATGGAGTTTTATTATGACAGAAGAAACATTAGCACAGGGAATTCTCATTGGCATTTGGGGTACAACACTACTATTTTCATTTATTTGGTATATTCTTGTTGCTATTTCCAACTACATCCTCTTCAAAAAAGCAGGCTACGCTGGTTGGAAATCATTGATTCCAATCTACAATCTCTATATCCAACAATGCATCGCCTTTGGCTATGAAAAAAGATGGTTCATTCTATTCTTACTGATTCCACTAGCAGGACCATTATATGGCATCTATCTCGTTTACAATTTTGGTCGTAGCTTCGGTTTATCAGCTGTACAAGCTATCTTCTATGTTCTTCTTACACCTATCTTTAACCTCTACATCGCCTTTAATGATGGAAGTCGTTACCAAGGTCCACAAGAATTCTTTATTGACTAGTATACAATCAAGCCCCCGCATACGCGGAGGCTTTTTTAAACGAATAGAAAAATAAGAAGAACCATCATGACTAGACTGACCAAAATAGATAAGGAGTTAACATTGGCAGGTTCAGCTGAGCGACTACCTAACTTTAATGCATATATTGGGGACATGACTGAAATCGGAGAGACTAGACAGACCAGTAACATGATTTTCATCGTTTTATCAATAGGTAGAAGAAAATAAATGACTCCTGCTATTAGAATATTTGCACCCAGCCTCAAAGAGAGAAGATAGGCCAATCGACTAATTTCTTTCCAATTCAATTTTAAATCAAGCAAGATTCCCAACATGAGCATGGCTAAAAAAGGATTGGCGTTACTGGCTATCGTCAGCGCAGAGATAAGTTCGCGTGGAAGTTTGATAGAACAGACTGCTAACGATAGGCTAACTAGATAGACTACTAGTGGAACTGAGCGTAAAAGATTCTTTATAAAAGTTGCAACGGTCATTCTTTCCTGCTCTTCATCCACACCAGCTGCGATACTGTAATTCCCGCCTAGAACCATGATTGCATTCCCTGCATCAAATACGATGACGCTTAGTAGACTAGATAGCGGAAAAAAAGCTTGCACAAATGGGAGTGTAAAGGTTCCGATATTATAGCCTGATAACTGCATAAGACCGACGGAAGTCTGTTGACCAGACTTCTTTGCCTCCCAGTATCCCACCATATCCAAAAAAAGATTACAAAGAATCCCTAATAAGAAGGGAACGTATAAATCTATAGATACTTGGGCTGTCGCTGAAGCTACAAGGAGAGAGGCTGGTAGCGTAATATTCATCACTAAGCTAGAAAAGATTGTCGCATCCTCCCTTCGAACAATCCCTTTGGCTTTTAATGTATAACCTAAACCGATAACAAAGATAAAACCAAGAGCACGAGCTATTATAGTCATTTAGTTTGCTTTTAGTACAAGGCAACGAGCTGCAGGCTGTACTGAAGTACGGCAAAGCGAGTTCAAACAATCCAGTGGAGTGTTTGAAGTTGGAAATAAGGAAACGGAGTTTCCTCTTACGTCGAAGTAATCAAAGATAAACTAGTGACTATAATTCAAGTTCATTCATGAAACTAGCACAGCATATCGACAAGAATTTTGATGATATATAAAAATTTTATATAATCGCTTGATTTTGCTAAATAATAGGTATATAATTTATATATAAAATAATTATACATAGCCTTTCAGTTTGCTATTAATACTCGCTCCAACTATCTGGGAGATAGTTGGAGGTTGGAAATAAAGCGAACAAAGTTCGTGTCAATTGCTGTAGGCTGTACTAGCGTACGGCAAAGCAAGTTAACGAAGTAGTAAAAGATAAACTGGATGGCTATAAAGATAAAGAGGTGAGTTTATGTACTACCCCGTATCCTCTATCTTGATAGAATTTCTGGTCTTAGCCATCGTGGAAAAGCAGGATTCCTACGGCTATGAAATCAGTCAAACCATCAAGATAGTTGCTGATATAAAGGAATCCACACTCTACCCTATTTTGAAAAAATTGGAAAAGGCTGGCTATGTCACCACCTATACCCAAGAATTTCAAGGGAGAAAGCGGAAATACTATACCATCACTCCTGCTGGATGTGAGCACATCCCCTTCCTGCAGGGTGAATGGAATAGCTACAAAGACCATATTGACGGAATTATAGAAGGGAGCTTACGAAAATGACACGCGCAGATTATTTGAAACAACTGGAACAAGCATTATTTCAACTTCATCCAAGTGCCAGACAGGAGGCTTTAGACTACTTCAATGAATATTTTGACGAAAAGGATAACGACGAGGAAGCTATTATAGAGCTAGGAACACCTGATGAAGCAGCAAAAGAAATTATTGCCAATCTACCTGAAGATGCCCTAATCACCGAGAAAGACCAAGCAAGTCCACATTCATCTAAACCATTTGATTTCAACTTTGATTTTGACTTTCAATTTGACTGGGAGAATTTTTTCAACAATTTCAAACATTCAGCCTATCAAGCTAGGGAAAGAATTGAATTGACGGCGAAGATTGAAGAATTACCTGATTTTTCAAATCTACAGATTATTCTCGAAGACCAGGCTCTTAGTGTACAAAGCTATGAAGGTGACAAGGTAGTATTGCACAATCCATTTTCTGAAGAGATATCCTATCAGGCTTTTGACTATCAACTAGTCCAAGATAGTTTGTACCTATCTAGCAAGCCACTCCCAGACCACCTCTACTTTTCCAACCAGCAAACCAGCTCTGCTATTCTCAAAATCCCTACAAGACTCCTGCCCCTTACTAGTCTCAATCTGAAAACGACAGATAGTAGTTTGACGATGGCGGCTGTGCAGGCGAGTGAACAGCTAGTCATCAATGCAGAAGATAGCAGCATTAGCATGACGAAAGTGAGTTGTCCAAAATCTGCCCTACAGCTAGAGGACGCTACACTCACTTTCTCAGATGGTCAGCTGGGCGTGATAAATTTGGAAGCTAGTGATGCTGTTATCACTCTCTCAAGCATGAGCCTTTCAGATGCAAGGATAACATTAGAAGACTGTGTCTGGAAGTTGAAGGATTTTGTCCTTGAAAAGAGCCTAAACTGTCAGGCTGAAGATTCTGTCCTAACCTATCAACCAAGTACGGACATCAGTTTGGACATCTGGGAGGAAGATTCTAGCCTTAAACTTCCAAAGGATATGGCATTTACAATGATGAAAGAGGGTGACATCACTCATCTGAGCTGCAAGCAAGAAATTAGCCCTGCTCAGCTAGTTATTCATTGTCAAGACTGCCAACTAAATGTGGGATAAAGGAGTTTATCATGAACCGAAAGGAATATTTACAGAAACTCGAGAAACAGCTAAAGCATCTACCAAAAGAAGATTTTCAGGATACCTTAGACTATTTCAATGAATATTTTGACGAAAAGGAAAACGATGAGCAAGCTATTCAAGAGCTAGGCAGTCCAAAAGAAGCAGCCCGTGAAATCCTAGCAAATCTCTATGATAAAGAGAGGATTGAAGATAAGCCAAATACAAGCAATATGGTCTGGTTGACCATCCTCGCTATCCTTGCCGCACCAATCGGCGTCCCCCTAGCAATCACTTTGGTCGCCCTCTTCATCACCCTTCTCCTAATCATCTTTAGCCTCTTTCTGCTCCTTATCTCACTCTGGATTGTCCTCCTCAGCCTCGCAATCGCCCAGATGCTCCTCGCCTTTGACCTCTTCACGCTCTCATGGTCCTCCTCTCTCCTCTTCACAGGCCTCGCCTTCATCTGTTTGGCACTCACCCTCTTGGGTAGTAAATTCACTCTAGACCTTGGAAGCAAAACCTTCTTGCTTGTTTTACACTGGATACAAAGAACGATCCGCAAAGGAGGCTATCATGAAACAGCTTAAGCCATTTACGAAAATCAGTCTGAGCCTGTTCACTCTTGGAACAATTCTCAGCCTCATCGGCTACTTTGCTGACGGGTGGACAAATATGAAAACTGTTGCAGAAAACTATTTTCAGCCCCAAACAGCCAGTTTTAGTAACATTAGGGCTATAGAAGTTAATGAAAAACTGTCCATTATGCCCTCGCCTGACAAACAATTTCACCTCCACTATTACCGAAATCAGCACAAAGGCATTGACCTCCTCAGCCAGCAAGTTCAAGATGGAAAATTAACCATTTCTAGTGCCTATCAAGGCATCGTTACTTATGATGGTTTACTCGAACCTATCTTAAATCTTGTCAATGACCAGAATGTTGCCTACTACCAACCTGTCTTACAGGTCCCTAAAAATAGCACAATCGAAACACTCTCAGGGAGCATTCAAGGAGATGTCTATCTGGATAAAGTGACTATTCAAGATTTCCAACTCTTTGTTGAAAATGGTGACATGTTGATTGAAAACAGTCACATCAGCCTTATTAGGCTATTACACATCAATGGAGAAGTAGCAATCAATCAGTCCACATTAACAAGTCCAGCGGACATCACCGATACTACCGGAAGTATTCTAACTGTTGAGGATGGTGATTTTAAAGCAAAAAACCTAAAACTAGAGGGAAGGCACGGCATCAGTAATTACGATGGCTCAATCGACATTTCTCTTCATTCACAAACAAAAAAGGACATCTACATAGATGCCAGTCAAAATAATAGCGGGATTGACCTTCCAACCTATTCCAATCCCCAAGCCACTAATTACCTCTATATCTCTACATTAGATGGAGAACTGAATATTCAGTAATTGCAAAAAGCCCTCCTCACGGAAGGCTTTTTAACTTATTTAAACAACAAAATAGAGATCAGTGCCAAGATGGCTGGTCCACCTTGGGTCAAGATAATTTTTGGACTAGATGTCACAGCTCCATAACCTGCTGCTCCAATAACAAACAAGACAAAAATAGTTGTAATTTCAAGGTTTCCTGTGAAAATTCCATACAAGAGAAAGACAGCCAACAAACCATTGTAAATACCTTGGTTTTTGAAAAGTGTCGTCACAGACTTACGTTGCAATTCATCCTTTGCCATATTAAAGACACGACTAGTAGAATCTGAATGGGTCGCAAAGGTTTCCAAGTACATGATATATAGGTGCTCAATAGCTACGATACTAGCTAGAATAGTGGTAAAAATAGACATAATGTCTCCTCTCAAAAATTATATAGGTAGATTTTGCAAGCCAATCAACAGTTTATCAAGAGTGGCTAAGAATTGCTCGCTCTCCTCAACAGTTAGAATCTGATTCATCAAAGCTTTGATAGCTTGGTGGTGGGCAGAAGGATTCGTGATTAGCGCTTCCCTAGCCAGCTCAGTTGGCCAGACAAGTACTTCTCTCTGATTGTCAGGATTTCGCTTGCGAATGATATAGCCGCTCTCTTCCAACAATTTGAGATGACGTGTAACCGCTGCGCGGTCTATCTGAAGCCTCTCCTGCAAAGCCAACTGATGCAGGGGTGCATCTTTTAATAATGCTTGCAATATTGAATAGCGTGTCAAACTGATTCCCAACTGCTTTTCAAAAAGATTGGAAATCGTCTCATCTGCCACTTTCAGTCTGTATAACAAATCTTCCATTTCTTGCATTATCTACCTCTTTTGATTGATTAATCAATCATTGATAAGTCAATTATACTACAATCCGAACAATTTTCAACTATTTTGCCTATCTATTAAAAAAATATGTTGCCTACACCTATATTTTGTTATAATTAAAAAAATAACTAGCAGAGGGATGGGACTTACTTATGGAAAATACTCCTAGACTAAACTTGGTCATAGATGTGCTCATGCTCGCTGGTGCCATTTTGGCACAAAGCGGTGCAGAAATTCACCGAGTTGAAGATACCATGATTCGGATTGCACATTCACAAGGAATTGAACAGGCCAATGTCCTTGCCATCCCTGCTGCTATCTTTTTCTCCATCGACCATACGAATATTTCGCGTATGAAACGCATCGTAAATTCAAATTACGACATGCAGAAAGTTTGTGACGTCAACCAAATCTCCCGTTCCCTAGCCAATAAAGAAATCAGCCTGGAAGACGCTTGGAGCCAATTAAATGCAATCAAACAACAAAAGCCACCTTATAACAATATCCAAATAACCTTAGCTGCCGTAGTAGCCGCACCATTTTTTACCATTATGTTCGGAGGTTCTCTTTTAGATGCAGCAGGTGCTGTCCTCGCAACGGCCTTGGCTTTCCCTATCTCACTGATTGTCGAGCGCTACGTTGGAATTGATTTTGTTACCACCTTCGTTGGCGCCTTTATCTTCTCACTTACCTCTTACTTATTAAGCGCAACCACTACTCTCCCCATTAATCCCAACTTAATTAACGCAGGGGCAGTCATGCCTTTTGTACCAGGGATTGCTTTTACAAATGCTGTAAGAGACCTTATGACCAATCATATCAATACAGGGATGACCAAATTTTTCCAAACAGCGCTTATTATCTTATCGCTCGGTGCAGGTACAACTGTGGCCTTTATGCTTGTGAGGTAATCTATGACACCAGTTAACTTCTTATTACAGGCACTCGCCTCTTATATCGCTATCGCAGCCTTCTTAATTGTTCTCAATGTTCAAAGAAAAATGCTAGTCCCTGGTGGACTCCTAGGCATGCTAGTCTGGCTCATCTATCTTTCATTATTAGGACCAACTAATGTACTGATTGCAACCTTCCTTGCAGCAATTATCGGATCTTGCATTAGTCAAATCATGAGTATTTTACTTAAAACACCATCTGTTATTTTTTCACTTGCTATCCTAGCACCGCTTGTTCCAGGCTATCGAGCCTACATGACCACGACTTATTTCGTTTCTGGTGACCACGCTCAAGCCCTAACCAATATCACTACCGTCTTAACTTTAGCCTTAGTCATTCCCATCGGTATGGCCAGCGGAACAATATTATTACGCCTTTATAAGGTTCTTCGAACAGGCAAAAAAACAGCCTAACCCCTTGAAAATAAGGGGCCTTTTTGTTAAAATGAAAACTTATCAAAGGAGATGCTATGAACCAAAACGTAACCAATTTAAAACTTGCTGAACGTGGTGCCTTGCTATCTATCGGTGCCTATATTATCTTATCAGGTATCAAACTCGTTGCAGGACAGCTCTTTCATTCAGATGCCTTACGAGCAGATGCCTTCAATAATATTTCTGATATTATCGGTAATATCGCTGTACTTATTGGACTAAAAATGGCACAGAAACCAGCTGATACCGATCATAAATTTGGACACTGGAAAATGGAAGATTTAGCAAGCTTGATTACATCCTTCATCATGTTTGTCGTTGGTTTCCAAGTACTCTATGATACCCTCCAAAAACTAATCAGCAATTCTTCTATCGAAGTAGACATTATGGGGGCCATTGTCGGAATTTTTTCTGCACTAGTTATGTTAGCTGTTTATTTATATAATAACCGCTTGGCAAAAAAAGTACGTTCCAAGGCCTTAGAAGCAGCTGCCAAGGATAATCTATCCGATGCAGTCACTTCCATAGGAACTTCTATCGCAATCTTTGCTGCGGCTTTCAACTTCCCTATTGTCGATAAAATTGCAGCCATCATCATTACCTTCTTTATCCTAAAAACAGCCTACGATATTTTTATGGAAAGCTTCTTTACCCTGTCTGATGGATTTGATGAAAATTTATTGAAAAAGTACGAGGAAGATATTCTCAAACTCCCAAAAATCGTTTCTGTCAAATCACAACGTGGTCGGACTTATGGAGCCAATATCTACCTTGATGTTGTTTTAGAAATGAATCCAGACTTATCCGTTTATGAAAGTCATGAAGTGACTGAGCAGGTTGAGCAACTCCTAACACTCAAACATGGAGTTTTTGATGTGGATATTCACGTAGAACCATCTGAAATTCCACACGATGAGATGTATGAGCATGTGTACGATAAACTCTTCCGTTTTGAAACAGAGATACAAGCGCATGCTAATGGATATGAAGAATTGATTGACGACCAGTATCTCTTAATTGATGCCAAAGGCCGCTATCGAAATAAAACTCAGATGCTTGCCGGCCACCCCATCCAAACGACGTATTTATCCAATTACCAAATGACCTCCATAAGCCAAAAATCAAAATTAGTTACGTTTGAAATTGGTGATTATGTTCATACGTCACTTTGGCGCCGTCATGAAAATTGGACTGTTATTTTCCACCAGATCTCAAAAAAACAAGCCTAGTCGAATGACTGGCTTTTCCTTTACCTTAAATTTTGGTTTTATACTCAATGAAAATCAAAAGTAGCCTAGGAAACGAAGCCGAAGATAGAACTGGAGTTCATCAAGGCAAGATGACAACGGATAATTTTGATTTTCGAAGAGTATTAAAAAAAGAGCGCATGGCTCTTTTTCTTATATTATTAGTTTTTTACTGCATCGGTTGCAACATCCTCACCAAACCATTTTTGGGAGATTTCTTGGAATTTACCTTCTTTATATAATTCAGCAAATGCCTTATTAATGTTTTCTACGAGTGTCGTATCTGATTTACGAGCACCGACTGCGAAGGCTTCGTTTTCAAAACCTGCATCAATGATGTTGTAATCTGCGATAATTCCCTCTTGTTGCAAGTAATAATTTGCATATACACGGTCAATCAAGAGGCCATCAATACGATCGTTTTTCAAGTCAATCAAGGCTTCATTGAAGGTCGCATACTGACTTGCATCGTTATTTTGAACAATATCTTTCAAAATAGCTGGTTGTGATTCAAATACTGAATAGCCAGATGAACCTGCTTGCGCACCCAAAATCTTATCCTTCATATCAGATACTTGGCTAATATTGGAAGATTTTTTAGTTACAAGAACTTGTTGGTTATCCATGTAGGGATTTGTGAAGAGAACTTTTTCCTTACGCTCATCTGTAATAGAATAACCATTCCAAATTAAATCAATATTCCCGTTATTCAATTCGGTTTCTTTCAAGTCCCAGTCAATTGGTTGCCATTTTACAGTAATTCCATATTTTTCAAAGACTGCATTAGCCAAGTCAATATCGAAACCTGTGTAAGAACCATCTGTCTGTTCAAATCCCATTGGAACAAAGGTCTTATCAAAACCAATTGTGATTGACTTTTCAGATTCGTAAGTTGACCAATTATCAGACTTGGTCATTGACTGGCTTGAGCCACAAGCAGCAAGGGCAAAAGTCGTTACAAGAGCAAGAGCTCCAAGCATCATTTTTTTAATATTCATCATCATATTTGTTCCTTTTCTTAGTGTTTCGGTTCAATTTTGATGATTTCATCTGCGATATTCTCAGCAAACTGCATATCATGGGTGACCACAATTTGCGTGATTCCAGTAGCCCTATTTTCAAGAATCAGTTTCTCAACTTCTTTTCTTAATTCAGGGTCTAGGGCCGAAGTTGGTTCGTCATAGCCGATAATCTCAGGATCAATCATCATCGCACGCGCCAAAGCCACACGTTGTTTCTGTCCGCCCGATAATGAAAATGGGTAGGCAGTTGCGTGGTTAGCAAGTCCAAGAGTATCCAAGAGTTTAAGGGCCTTGTCTTCCGCCTCTGAACGCGACATATTTTGCGTTTTCATAGGAGAGAGAACCAAGTTTTCCAATACGGATAGGTGCGGGAAAAGCTGGAAGTCCTGGAAGACAAAGCCCAGCAAATGTCGTTTTCCCAACTCCTCTAATGGCAGTTCTTGACCATTATACATCAAAGTTCCTGAATCAATAGTCTCTAAACCAGCCAACATCCGTAAAAGAGTTGTCTTACCACCGCCAGATTGACCAACGATGGCAACAATTTTCCCTTCTGGAATGACCAAATCATAGTTGGAGAAAATCTGTTTATCTTCAAAGCGTTTTGACAAATTGCGTAACTCTAACATGACTTCCTCCTATCTATAATAATCAAATTTCTTTTCTACTTGTTTAGAAATCAGTGTTACCGCACCGATCATCAATAGGTAGATTGCACCTGCGATAAACATAGGCGCCAAGCTGGCATCACGATTGGCAGCAGTACGACTAGCCAACAACAAATCGCTAACCCCAAGTGCATAGACCAAAGAAGTATCCTTTACCAAAGTCATGACTTCATTGAAAACACTTGGCAGGACAATTTTCACCACCTGTGGTAAGACGATGTAGCGAATGGTCTGAACAGGGGTAAATTTCAATACCTTAGCCGCTTCATACTGACCTTTTGGAATAGCTTCAATACCACCACGGAAAATTTCAGAGAAATAGGCCGCATAGTTGAGCGTAAAGGCCAGAATCACAGCAGGCATTCGGTCAAAGGTAATACCCACACTTGGTAAAACGTAATAAACAAAAATTAATTGTAAAAGCAAGGGGGTTCCTCGCATAATTAATACATAGAAATGCAATAACCATTGTAAGGGTTTAAATTTAATCTGCATTAAAAAAGCGAAAACAGCTCCTAATGGCAAGGATAATATCAATACTAGAAAAAATACTTGCAAGGAGACTGCTGCACCATTTAGTAGACTGGGCAGAACTTCCAAAACATAATCCATAGAGCTCTCCTAAAAGAATTATTAGGTTCTAGTATATCAAAAAATATCCTTAATTTCAAAGAATTTTTCAGAATTTTTAATAAATTTAACAAAATTTTGTATATTTTTTCAATAGTACAAAAAGAAGGCTGGAAATCCATGCCTTCCTTCTTCTTATTCAACAGTAACAGACTTAGCCAAGTTACGTGGTTTATCAACATCCAAACCGCGTTGCAATGTCGCATAGTATGCAATCAACTGCGTCGGAACGACCATAGCAATCGCTGACAAGAATGGATGAACAGTTGTAACAGTGATGTCATCTTCTTCCTTAGCTACTGCTTCATCTACAATTGTCAAAACATTGGCACCACGCGCCACTACCTCCTGAATATTGCCTCGAGTATGGCTTGCAAGGTGTGGATGATTTGAAATCAAGGCCAAGACTGGAACACCATCTTCAATCAAGGAAATAGTACCGTGTTTCAATTCACCTGCCGCAAAGCCTTCACACTGGATGTATGAAATTTCTTTCAATTTCAAGCTGGCTTCCATAGAAACGTAGTAGTCACTACCACGACCGATATAGAATGCGTTGCGAGTGGTTGATAAGAGTTTTTCAACTTTTTCAGCAATCACATCTTTTTCTGACAAGCTGGCCTCGATAGATTGAGCTACGATGGACAATTCATGCACCAAGTCAAATTCTTTCGCGTAGGCATTGCCATTTGCATCACCGACAGCCTTAGCCAAGATTGCCAAAGTCGCAATCTGTGCAGTGTAGGCTTTTGTGGAAGCTACCGCAATTTCTGGTCCTGCATGGAGCAACATGGTGTAAGTTGCCTCACGTGATAGGGTAGAACCAGGAACGTTGGTTACGGTCAAACTTGGAATGCCCATTTCATTAGCTTTAACCAATACCTGACGGCTATCAGCAGTTTCACCTGACTGGCTAATCATGACAAAGAGTGGCTTTTTGCTCAAAAGTGGCATATTGTAGCCCCACTCAGATGAAATTCCCAACTCTACTGGTGTATCTGTCAATTTTTCCAAGAAGTCTTTTGCGGCAAATCCTGCGTGATAGGAAGTTCCAGCAGCCAAGATATAGATACGGTCAGCTTCTTGTACTGCCTTAATAATATCCGCGTCAACTGTTACCTGACCAGCTTCATTTGTATAGGCGCTAATCAATTTACGCATAACAGTTGGTTGCTCATCAATTTCCTTGAGCATGTAGTATGGATAAGTCCCCTTACCAATATCTGATAAATCAAGCTCAGCTGTATAGCTACCACGTTCAATCGCATTGCCATCATAGTCCATGACTTCAACACTATCTTTTTTCACGATAACCAATTCCTTATCGTGAATTTCCATGTATTCACTTGTCTCACGAATCATAGCCATGGCATCTGAGCAGACCATGTTATAGCCATCGCCCAAACCAATCAAAAGTGGAGATTTATTTTTGGCAACGTAGATAGTATCTGCATCCGTAGCATCAATCAAGGCAAAGGCATATGAACCTTGAATAATCTTCAATGCTTTTTTGAAGGCTTCTAGAGTTGACAAACCTTCTTCTGCAAATTGACCAATCAAATGCACAGCAATCTCTGTATCTGTCTGACCTTTCAAGTCATGACCTGCAAGATACTCTTCCTTGATTTCTGCATAGTTTTCAATCACACCGTTGTGAACAAGGACATGCCCAGCAGTTTGAGAAGTGTGAGGGTGAGCGTTGTTCTCAGTTGGTTTCCCGTGTGTTGCCCAACGAGTATGACCGATCCCTGTTGTCCCTTCGGTCTTATCGCCAACTTTTGCAGACAATTCTGCAATGCGACCAACAGCTTTCACAAGATGAGCTTGCTCACCACCCGTCACAAAAATACCTGCTGAATCATAACCACGGTATTCTAATTTTTCAAGTCCTTGAATCAAAATATCAGTTGCGTTTGTATTTCCTACAACACCAACGATTCCACACATACATATCACCTACGATGTTTGTTAACATCGGCTTTCATTTCTTTAAAAATTGGTCTAGTCTAATTTATATCTAAAAAGACCAGTGAAATCAGTATATAACAAGATTTCATCCTTGTCAACATTTTAATTGGTCTAGTCTAATTTCAAAATACAGATCCAGTCATCTCATACTCAATGAAAATCAAAAGTAGCCTAGGAAACGAAGCCGAAGATAGAACTGGAGTTCATCAAGGCAAGTTGACAACGGATAATTTTGATTTTCGAAGAGTATCAACACAAAAAAAGCTGATTCTACTGAACCAGCCCTGTCTTAATAAAACCAAATTCTGAAAGTGGACTAATCCGAAAAGTCAGTCTACCAACAATATCATCACTAGAAATCAAACCAAAACTACGACTATCCTGTTGATTCGTTCGTACATCATTCAACACCAAATAGTGCCCCTCTGGAATGACGTTGTACTTTCCATTTGTCAAGGTTTCCAATGTAAAGTCATCTGTATAACTCTCTTGTGAATGAGGCGTTTTTAAATAGTTCTCTGTAACAATAATATCATTACGATAGAGAACATCGTCCATATAGGTAACCGTCTCGTTTTCCAATGCAATCACACGACTCACATACTCTTTTCCCTCATGGTTATACAAAATAAAATCTCCATGAATCGGACGAACATTTCGCACCGTCATGATAAAGTCGTTTTTCTTCAAATAACTATTTGCCATCTCAGGGGTAATCGTGACTGGCTCAAGTAACCAAAATCGTAGGCCAATGATTCCAAAAATCAATAAGACCAATAAACTGATTTGTTTTATTAAATCTCTTTTTACCATAATCTCTCCATTTCACTAGTATTATACCACAATTTAGAGCTATTAGTGTCTGAGATGCTGGTAAATCTCTTCAGCAATAACTTGATTTCCTAGCGGTGTCAAATGAAGACCGTCGCTATAGTATTCAAGATGTCCCTCCGTCACAGTGTAAAGGTTAATAACTGGTAAACCAAGTTCATTTCCGATAGCTGGGATAATCTTTTGTAATTCATCTTCAATAATTTGATTATTCAATCCAAAACGACTGGTTGGTACGTAAGGCGGGATGACTAAATAAACATCCGGCTGGCTTGCTAAAGCCATATACTGCTCGGCCATTTCCCTATACTCTCGAATAAATCTCTCCCTATTCCAATATGGTCCTCGGCTGTCGTTACTACCAATCATGATGATGACAATATCTGCTTCACTCTCAAGTGAAAGTTGGGCATTCTTTTCTTTAAAGTAAGGAAAATCTGCAGTTGACTGAAGTGAACGCCCAATCAATCCGTAATTTGAAACTTGATAGTGATGCCCAAGTTTCTCAGCTAGAATACAAGGATAGGCATCTTTTTCACGATTCTCCAAGCCATATCCATAAGTCAAACTATCTCCGACTGTTGCAACTTTTACGGCCCCACTTCCAACGGTTAGGACCTCAGGATACATTATATCTGACACACGAACTCCTCAATTTTTCTTATTTTCTATTGTATCATGTTGAAAAAAATAAATAAACTTCTGAATTTGTGATATAATTAACTTATGAAAAAACGAGTTATTATTATAGGCGGAGGAATTGTTGGCTCTACTGCAGCCTTTTATCTCTCCCAAGAAGAACAAGTCAATCTTACTCTCATTGATTCAGGTATTGGAACAGCCACACGAGCTGCCGCAGGTATCATCTGCCCATGGATGGCTCAGAAAAAAAATAAAGACTGGTACAAGCTGACTTCCGATGGTGCTGTTTTCTACCGTCAATTGGTAGCCGATTTGGAAAAATCGGGTGCTACTGAAATTCCATTCAAACAGACTGGAACCATCGGCCTAAAAAGTAAGCCTGAACTACTTGATAAAATCCAAAAAATTGCCGAGGAACGTCGCATAGATACTCCGACTATTGGCGAAATTACTCCGCTTATAGGCTCGGAAATTAACCAGTACCTGCCACTACTTAAACCAGACTATTTTGGTATCCATTTAGAAGGTGGCGGTCGTATTGATGGTGGGCGTTTGATTGATATTCTTCAGGAACAATTTTTGAAAAATGGTGGTACACGTATCTACGGACAAGCAAAACTGCTCGACAACCATACTGTCGAAGTAGATAATCAAGTGCTTACTGCTGACCATATTATCTTAGCCACAGGGGCCTGGTTGCCACATATTCTTGAACCTCTTGGTTATCAAGTGGATGTTCGACCACAAAAAGGACAATTGTTAGAATTAGATACAGAATTCGATACTGATAATTGGCCAGTTTGTATGCCTTACGGAGAGATTGACATCCTACCATTTGAAAATGGAAAAATCATTATTGGTGCAACTCATGAAGATGATATGGGGTACGATTTAGAACTAGACCCTGAAAAAATCCAAGCCATGCATGATAAAATAGCTGAATTCATGCCTGATTTGGCAAACTATCCTGTAGCCAGAACTCGCATTGGAACGCGCGCCTATACTTCAACTTATTCACCATTCTACGGAAATATTGAGGACATGCCTAATGTCTGGGTAGCTAGTGGTCTAGGCTCTACCGGCCTGACAAATGGCCCAATTATCGGTTGGCAAATTGCTACAGAAATTCTCAATCAAGAAACAAACTTTGACCGTACACCATATTCTCCAAATAGATATATTCTCAAAAAATAAGATACAATAAGTTTAGATTCTACTAACCCTTTAAATGTAGATACTAGGACTAGTTGTTATCCAATCAATAAATACAATAAGCAACGGGGGAACCTCGTTGCTTATTTCTATCTAGGACGCTACTATCCTAGTTTCAAACAATTTAACATGCGACTATATCAATTCAAATACTATCTCTATATTAGATACATCATATCAGAACTGACTAGGGAGCTCAGAAAAGTGATTTATGAGAGCTAAAACTTCTGTGCTACTGCCAAATTCGACCAGTGATAAGTACTTGGCTTTCTGACGTGGAGACAAATCACTCTTATTGATGAGACTTGCAGCCTCCGCTTTTTGCGAAGCAAGACAGACGTCTTTTTCATCTAATAATACTTTCCGCTGAACTTCAGTCAGATTCTGATGAAGTAAAACATCATCATACGAACAGATTGCTTGCGCCGAAGCAGAAGCCATAGGAAAAGCTAAGCCTCCAGCAAGGGCTAGACCCAAAACTGCTTTACCGAGTTTATTCATATTATTACCTCTCTTCAAATATAACATAAGATTTGATAGAATTATTACCTTTGTGGTGCGCATCACAAATTTTTTCTTTTGTAATAACTAGAATACTTCTATCTAGTATACCAGCCACTACACTATTATTATAAACAACACCCCTAAACTCACCGTCAACTTTTTCTGATTTTAATCTATTATATGATTTAGCATTATAAACTACAAATTCTCCTATCCTCGAGATTGGTTGAATATGAAAAGACTGAACCTGAGTCCAGTCTTCCACTATTTCTGACGTCGTTGCTTTCTACAATAGTTGCTGAAAGCATCAATTAAAAAGGGGGGATTTTCGACAAATTTTAAATCTTATCTTAGCGACGGAAACTTGATTCTAGTTTGAATGATTTACTTTCTACAATATGCTTATGTGTTCCGTAAGGGATTTTGCTAATAATTTCAACATGGAAATCTTTTGAGCCCTTCAAATCCTCATCTGTCAAGTTAGCAATATAGGATCCTGACGCTGTGCGTTCAAGTGGAATACAGTTATGTTCCCCAAAAACGAAGTAAACATCTGGCGCTTCGTCATAGTATTGTTTCAAGAATACTTCTACTTGCGCACCAGGAACACCAGTTTGTTGTGTCAATTTCACATCCACATATGAATTACGAGTGTAATTAGCTGTTTCTCTTGTGTTATATTTTACGTAAGTATTTGATTCAGCTGTATTGGCGCTGACAACAGGGGCAAGCGCTGTAAGACCTGTACTCATGCAAGCTACTGAAAGCATGGCAAAATTTTTCATTTTCTTTGAAAAGTTCATAACATTTTCTCCAATTTCTATTATCTTATGTCCATATTACCCAAACTCAAACTATAAAATGGTAATATGATGAACTAATCCGACTGGAATAGTTTCTTTCGTCCGTAACAAATTTTTTGAATGCATTCTGTTGATTGTTACAAGATAATCCTAATTGAAATTTCTGTTTATAGCAATAGATTTTCCCAGCTTTTTATCTATTTTTCATGAGTTTTTATGACTGTCCTTAGATAATTTACTATATCAGATTTCTTCATATCCACAGCTCTGAGACTATGAGAAACAGGAGTGGGAAAGAAGTTGACTGGTCAGTCAAAAAAAGATGTTGACACGAATAAGAAACGAGGCTGGACTTTATGCCCAGCCTCGTTTCCATTAACAATCATATTAAAATGAGCTAATTTTTAACAAATTTTAAACCTTATCCTAGCGACGGAAACTTGGCTCTAATTTGAATGATTTATTCTCTACAATGTTCTTTGCTGAACCGTGTGGAATTTTACTAATAATTTCTAAGCGGAATCTTTTTGCACCTTTCAAATCTGCATCTGTCAAATTAGCTGCATAGTCGCCAGATGGTGTTTGATCGAGTGGGATAACATAGTTTTCACCCAAAATGAAGTAAACATCTGGTGCTTCTGCATACTTCTGTTTTAGTTTTACCTCTACTCGTGCACCTGGAATACCTGTTTTTTGTGATAATGTCACATCCACAGCTGAGCTGCGACGGTAAGTAACCGTCTCTTTTGTATTATATTTTACGTAAGTATTTGATTCAGATGTATTGGCGCTAACAACAGGAGCAAGCGCTGTAAGACCTGTACTCATGCAGGCTACTGAAAGCATGGCAAAATTTTTCATTTTCTTTGAAAAGTTCATAACATTGTCTCCAATTTCTATTATCTTGTGTTCATATCGCTTAAACTCAAACTATAAAATAGCAATATGATGAACTAATCCGACTGGAATAGTTTCTTTCGTCCGTAACAAATTTTTTGAATGCATTCGATTGATTGTTACAAGATAATTTTAATTGAACTCCCCACTTATAGCAATGGATTTTCCCAGCTTTTTATCTATTTTTCATGAGTCTTAATATACTTCCGAAGTAAATTTTACAATAGATAATCGCTGATTATTCACTCTCTAAACCTCGATTATTGCTTTCTACTTGCTTTTTTTAATAGTCCCCAAACACTACCAAGTAAGAGAGTTAATAGGCTAACTCCAATAATCTGCCCAGAAGTATTTGTACCTGATTTTGAAGATTGTTCCACACTTAAAACTTGCTTTGTATCCGTTTTGGAGTGAAGAGCCGGATTCTGACCATATTCCCTCATATTATTTGAGGATTGAGAGGTGCTTCCTACAATTGCCACAGATCCAACCATCTCAAATAGCTCGGTTTCTTTGCGTTCTTCATCCATTTCTCTTCTGAACATCTGAGGCTCTCTCTCTGGAACTTCTGGCAATACAATCTCCTGAGAACTCATATCCATTTTAACACTGTCCAATGATTTGGATTTAGGGACCAAGATTTTTTCTTTACTCTCCAAATCATTCATCAATGTATTCGGTTGAATCACCTTTGTTTCTGTTAAGATTGAAGACCTATCTGCTTCAGCCAAGACGCTTTCTGTCGTTACCTCTGTCAGAAATTCAACTTGAGGAGCATTCGACTCATTAGTAACCCCCTCAGAATCCACTTTTAATGCGGAAGAAACTCCGCCATCTACAAACCTGTATTTTTCAGAAATAGTAGATGATGTAGCTACTGATTCGACCACACGAATTGCTGAATGCCCAGGTAAAGCTGGAATATCCTCGGCAACAGGAACTAAAGTTGTTTCAGTTTGGATGACTGTTTCACTTTCTGCACTAGCTGGTTCATCGAGAGAGGCTTCGACTACTGGGGCAGAGACCGTTTTGGGCAATGCAACAGGAGGAATAACTTTCTCTCCTACCTCCACAGAGACTTCTGGTTGAACAGGAATAGCTGACCTGTCTCGAGACGAAATTGGGACTGGTTGGGAGACGGTTTCACTTTCTGAACTAGCTGGTTCGTCGAGAGAGGCTTCAACTACTGGAGCAGAGAACGTTTCGGGCAATGCAACAGGAGAAATATCAGTTTCTCCTACCTTCACAGTGACTTCTGTGGCTTCTGGTTGAACGGGAATAGCTGACCTGTCTGGAGACGAAATCGGGGCTGGTTGGGAGACGGTTTCACTTTCTGCACTAGCTGGTTCGTCGAGAGAGGCTTCAACTGTTGTGGTTTTGGTGGTGGCTAGTTGTTCAGTAACAGTCCTCTCATCTTGAATTTCTTCCTGAGAAGCGACTTCTGTGACTTCTGGTTGAACGGGAATAGCTGACCTGTCTGGAGACGAAATCGAGGCTGGTTGGAAGACTGGTTCGCTTTCTGAACCAGCTGGTTCGTCGAGAGATACTTCGACTGTTGTGGTTTTTGCGGTGGCGGGTTGTTCAGTAACAGTCGTCGCAACTTGACTTTCTTCCTGAGAAGCGACTTCTGTAACTTCTGGTTGAACGGGAATAGCTGACCTGTCTGGAGACGAAATCGAGGCTGGTTGGAAGACTGGTTCGCTTTCTGAACCAGCTGGTTCGTCGAGAGAGGCTTGGACAGTTGTGGTTTTAGAGGTGGCTGGTTGTTCAGTAGCGGTCGTCGCAACTTGATCTTCTTCTTTTACATTTACCCCCTCCATGCCTATGGGACCTGATAGAAGTTCTGACCTCTGATTCTCAACTGTTTCTGATTCACGAAGTTCTTCCACAGGGACTACCTCATCATTTTTCACAGCATCTTGAGCAACTACTACTGGTAGATCGCTCCCCTCTACTTGAGTTTCCTCCCCTAAAGCTATAGTTGACTGGCTCTGGTTTTCATTAGCAACTAACTGTTCATCATTTACTGGTTCACCAATGACTGCAACAGGCAATATCGCCTGGTCGTCTACTGGTAAGACGGGTTGATTGATACTATCTACAACAAGGGCAACATCCCCTTTTTCTTCTTTCCCATCTGCAGAGCAGATTTCTGGAGATAGCTGAGAATTTTCATCTGCATTGGGCGGAAGCTCGCCTGCCTGCAACTCTGCTGTCAAAGCTTCTCCAACTGCTGACATAGGGAAGTCTAAACTTTTTAAACTATCCTCTAACGCAACATTAAGTAGCTCGGAGCTTTCTGCTTTTTGAATGGCTAACACACCTTGATCATATAGCCTATCTAACTTTTCAAGATATGTTACACGTGCCGATTCGGATAATTCAGATTGTCCTTGAATAGACAGAACCAACGCCTTCTTTGTATCAGCTAGTATCTGACTAGCTATTTCTTTGGCTTTTGCGAGCGGATTGAAATATTCTTCCCATAAGTCTTGACCAAGACGAATCGTATGAACATAATCCAAAAGCGCCCCAGCTGAATTATTTTTCACATGATTATTCAAACGTGGATTTCCAGAAGCGTCACGAGTGATTCCCATACGCTTCAAACCAATTTGTTCTTGTTGATCATCAGAATCAGTGATATAGACAGCCCTAATCTTACCTTGATTATCGTACTCAGCACCCCATACCGTCACAATATGCGTTGCATAGCCTAATGTTCTATAAGTTAGACCGAGTAATCCTTTGCTCTCCAAAACAGTTCGAACATCCTCACCAAAACGCTCATAGCTACCACTGAAAATACGATTTGTCAGTTTTTTCTCTTTGAAAACGTCGTAGAAAAAGCCACCCCTACTATCTGGTACTAACTGGCTATCTTCCAGATTGACACCACCCTGTACCTTAGGTTTATATCCATTAATAAACAAGTCAACTAAGGCATCTGACACAAAACCATTTGTACGATAACCGTAGTAAGTTTTGAACATATCAAAGACTCGACTATTTTGCTGATCCTGGAACGAATCAATATAGCGACGTAGGTCCGTTATTGCATAGTTTTCCCCAACATTTACTGTACTATTTTTTTCCTTGAGATATCGCTCAACATAGGAACTATTCTGTTCCAACCACCAATGTACCATGTTGGAAGACACGGCCGCAAAACATAGGTTAAGGTCAATAAATGAAGCATTGAGACTTTTATTGGTATCATAGTAGCCTTTTCCTGCCTCAAATGGCGCTGTATAGTTTAAATAGTCTCCATACTTTTCCTTTACAAAACCACCGCTTTGTTCCATTGCAGGAGGAGTAATTCCATGAGCCCATACAATTTGTCGTTGCTCGCCGCTCTCCGTTTTATAACTGGTCTGATTCAAAATTTCTTTTGTCTCAGCAACCTCTATCTGATTTTGCTCACTCGTCGTAACTTCTGTATCATTTCTAGAAACTACATTCTCGGTCCCTCCGTCAACTTTCATCTCTACCGCTACTTCTCCTTCAGCGATAACAGGTGATGGGATGTTGTCTGCTATTTCCTCTACAATTTCAAGATTAGAACCATCTAGGGATTCATTTTTTTCTGATTCAATAGATGCCTCATCCTTGACTTGTGATTCTTCAATTATTTCATTCACTCCTGTAACAACTGTATCTGCAGCAACAGTGGATGTATGAATAGCACATAGCAAAGAGACTGAGACCAAGCCAACCGCTGATTTTCTCAAAGAAAATCGTTCTTGAATGTTCATCTTTCCTCCGTTTATCATCAAAAATTTGAATAAACTATTCTATTTACGACTTATTTTTATTTCCACATCCCCCAAGAAAATATTTATAAACAAGCGTTTGAAAGAAATTCAGATATAGTCTATTTCCATAATCACGACAAAAAGGTCCAAGAGGACCTTTTTGATTATTTTACTGTACGAACACGCATAGTGTTTGTTGAACCTGCAACACCTACAGGCACACCAGCAACGATAATAATATCATCTCCTGCTTCAACAAGACCTTGCTCTTTGGCAATACGTTCAGCCAAATCAAACATATCGTCAGTTGAATCTGGACGTTTTGTTACAACTGGGATAACACCCCAGTTAAGCATCAATGATTTTTGTACTTTCTCAGTAAATGTTACTGCCAAGATGTCAGCATCTGGACGGTATTTAGAGATTGAACGAGCTGAGTAACCAGTTTCAGTAACTGTTACAACCAACTTGATGTTCATTGAGTGACAAGCGTCTTTTACTGCAGATGCAATAACTTCTGTTTTAGATGCACGGTTAAAGTGATCAGAGTTCAAACGACCATATTCGTTAAGAAGAGTTTGTGCGTTTTTAGCAATAGTTGCCATTGTACGAACTGATTCAACTGGATATTTACCGTTTGCAGACTCACCTGAAAGCATTGTTGCGTCAGTACCGTCGATAACTGCGTTGAATACGTCTGATACTTCTGAACGAGTTGCACGTGGTTTTTCAGTCATTGTTTCCAACATGTTTGTTGCTGTGATAACTGCTTTACCAGCTGCATTCACTTTAGTGATAATCATTTTTTGGTAAACTGGAACCATTTCAAACGGTACTTCGATACCCATGTCACCACGAGCAATCATGATACCATCTGCTGCTTCGATGATTTCGTCGATGTTGTCGATACCTTGTTGGTTTTCGATTTTCGCAAACAATTGAACGTGATCGTTACCAGTTTCTTTACAGATGTTACGAACAACTTCTACGTCTTTTGCAGTACGTACAAATGAGATGGCAATGAAGTTCAAACCTTGCTCAAGACCGAAGCGGATATCTGCGTTATCACGCTCTGCAAGAGCTGGGAAAGGAATTTTTGTGTAAGGAATGTTTACACCTTTTTGTTTAGCAATTACACCGTCGTTTTCAACCAAAACAACAAATTCACGGTTTACTGCATCTTTTTCAACAACTGTCAAACCAAGTTTACCGTCGTCAACAAGGATTTGTTTACCAACTTCAACATCGTCAAAGACATCCAAACCACCTGCAACGTTCAAGGCAATCACTTCTTTGGTAGATTTGATACCTTGTTTTGTAGCAACACGCAATTTGTCACCAGTTGTATATGCATATTCTTTTACATCATCTTCAAACAATTCTGTACGGATTTCTGGACCTTTTGTATCCAACAAGAAACCTACTTTTTTACCAGCGATTTCTTCTGCACGACGAACTGTTGCCATACGGTCACCTTGCTCTTGGTGGTCACCGTGTGAGAAGTTGAAACGGAAAACATTAGCGCCTTCTGTAATCAAAGCAGCGATTTTCTGTGCTGATGCCTCAACATCCAATTTTTCACCCCAGTAACCATCGTCACCGAATTTTTTACCACCGCGGATTTCTACCGCTGGACCAAGGGTTGCAACAATTTTAACACGTTTGTTCATCTTAACAAAACTCCTTTTATTTCAATGGTCTTATGACCCTAATTAACACTTTAAAACAACGATGCCTAGATTGACAAATTACGGTTCAAATCAGCCAATTCCAAATCTGCTTTATGCGGATTATTAACCACAATCTTACCGTCAGCAGTCAAGCTGAACAATGCACCTTCTTCTGCAGTTCCAAGAATTGGATTTTCAACCATTTGCTCGTTACGGATACCTACTGCAAGACCTCCACGGCCTTCTTTAAGCAATTTAACGGCATGAGCACCCATACGAGAAGCGAGTACACGATCACGCGCTGTTGGAGAACCACCACGTTGGATATGACCAAGTTCTGTCACACGAAGATCACTTGTATCGCCTGCTGCTTTCAATTCTTCAGCAAACTGTGCAGCTGGCATAACACCTTCAGCCAAAACAATGATGCTATGTTTCTTACCATTGTCGTAGCCCGCTTTAATACGGTCAACAACATCCTTGATATTGAAGTCTTCTTCTGGAACAACGATAACATCTGCACCAGAAGCAATACCAGCCCAAAGAGCGATGTCTCCCGCATGACGTCCCATTACTTCAACAACAAAAGTACGACGGTGACTTGATGAAGTGTCGCGGATTTTATCAATCGCATCCATAGCAGTTGTTACAGCTGTATCAAAACCGATTGTAAAATCTGTACCCACGATGTCATTATCAATTGTACCAGGTACACCAATAGCTGGGAAACCATGCTCCGTCAAGCGCATTGCGCCGTGGTAAGAACCATCACCACCGATAACAACTACACCTTCGATACCATGTTTTTTCAATTGCTCAATCCCTTTAAGTTGCCCTTCTAATTTGGCAAATTCTGGATAACGAGCTGAACCAAGGAATGTTCCTCCACGTGAAATAACATCACCTACAGAACGCGCAGACAATTCATGGATATCACCCGCAACCATACCTGCGTAACCTTCATTGATTCCATAAACTTCCATTCCTTCTGAAATTGCTTGGCGAACAACTGCACGAATAGCAGCGTTCATACCAGGGGCATCACCACCACTGGTCAAAACAGCAATACGTTTCATTCGTTAATGCTCCTTTAACTTTTCATTTTAACTGCCCTATTATAACATACTTAACCTAAACTTGCTTGACTTTTTGCTATTTTTTTATCGAAAAATCGTTTTCATAACAAATTCACTTAACTCTTCTTCTAATTGAGGCGTTTTCATAACCATGTGATGCTCAGCCTGAATTGTCTGATTACTATCTTGATAATGAAGTACTACTGGAATGCTTCCTCTATATTTATCCAAAATACGAGCAACGGCATAATCGTGTTCTCGATTTTCCAAAAGAATCCAAAATTTCTCCAAACTGACAGGCTCTAATTTTTCTAGAACTAATTGCAATTGTCCATCGCGCTCTTGCACTCTACCTGTGATGTAGCCCATTCCCCCTTCTTCCAAAATAGAAGCGTATTGGCGATAAGATTCTGGGAAAAGAGTTACGTCAAGCGTCCTCTTGGTATCTGTCACTCGAAGAAATGCCATCTGCTCCCCAGTCTTTTTGGTACGAATCAATCGAATAGCTTGAATCTGCACAAGAACGGTCGCTCGATTGCCAACCGCTAAATCAGCCAAATCTGTAAAACTACGCTTAGACTCTCGACAAATAGTGACTAAAGGATGGGGACTAATACCAACACCTAGCAATTCCTGCTCTAGCATAAATTTTTCGCTGTCACTGTAATCTTCTACATCTGTCCAACTATAACTCTCCTCTGCAAAAAATGTACCAATCGCCTCTGCAAAGACAAAGAGATTGTCTAGATTTTCAATAATCTTTTTACGATTGGCGTCAAAATCATCAAATAAACCAATCTGAATAAGAGGGTTCAGTAAATCTTTTTTCTTGAAATTATCTGGCAAGCGCAAAATAAAATCTTCTACAGACTTATAGGGACGATGATCCAATATCCACAAAGCTAAATCTTTAGGCAAACCTTTTAGTGTTTTTAATCCTAGGTAAACCTTACTTTTATCAAACTTATCGTGATAAGGAATATTGTTAATCGTGAGTCGAGCCACCTCAAAGTCAAACTGCATCGCATCTTCAATATAAGCACTGCTAGAATGATTGAGCATGACATCAAAAAAGACATCCGTATAGTGACTCTTGAAATAGGCCATTTGAAAGGCTAAGGCTGAATAAGCATAGGCGTGGCTACGGTTAAAACCATAACCAGCGAACTTAGCCATCATACCAAATATTTCCCTTGCATTCTCTTCAGCATGTCCGTTTTTCAGTGCTCCCTGTAAAAATTCCGCTTCCATTGCCTGCATTTCTTGGGCATTCTTTTTAGACATCGCCCTGCGGAGTAAATCCGCCTTTCCAAGCGTAAAGCCTGCATAGACCTGTGCAATCTGCATGACCTGTTCCTGATAAAGCATGATACCATAAGTCGGTTGTAAAATAGGAGCAATGGTTGGGTCCAATAAATCAACTGCCTCTTGTCCATGCTTGCGTTTTACAAAGTTATCCGAATAATCACTAGCCCCCGGTCTATTCAAACTCGTTGTTGCAACTATATCTTCAAATCGACCAGGTTTGACCCTTCGAAGCAGGCTAATCGCACCAGGCTGTTCAAATTGAAAAATTCCCTTAGTCCGACCAGCAGCAAAAAGTTCCAAGGTTTTCTTGTCTTCTAAATCTATCTTGGCAATATCAATTTCCTGCTGATAACGTTCACGTACTCCTTCTACCATTTTTTGCACAAAGGTCAGATTTCGTAAGCCAAGGAAATCCATCTTCAACAGACCATTCGCCTCAACAGCATGTGCATCATATTGGGTTACCAGCATGTCATCCCCTATTTTAAGAGGGATGGTATCTGTCAAATCCTCATCACTCATCACTATCCCTGCCGCATGGATAGAAGTCTGTCGGGGTTGCCCTTCAATTTGTTGAGCAATCGCAAAAGCTTTTTGGTACTCTATCTTACTATTGATAATCTGACGAAAAGCGGCATTTCGCTGATAGGCAGAAGTAAGACTATCCCTAAATGAAATTTTCTTGGTTATATTACTTAACTCATATTCAGGTGTTCCGAAACGCTTAAATACATCACGAATGGCCTGCTTAGCTCCAAATGTCGAGTAGGTTACAATTTGAGCAGCATGGGTTGAACCATAACGATCTCGTACATAACGAATAAAATCTGCTCGATGAATATCTGGAATATCAATATCAATATCGGGCATTGAATAACGTTCAGCATTGAGAAAGCGTTCAAAGAGAAGATTATGCTTAACTGGATCAATACCTGTGATATTTAAGGCGTAGGCAACTAGGCTTCCAACAGCTGAACCGCGCCCCATTCCCATGTAGTACCCTTGGCTACGTCCAAAACGAAGTAGGTCCCATACAATCAAGAAATAATCATCAAATCCCATTTGATGAATAATGGATAATTCCTTTTCCAAGCGTTCCTTATACAGTGAATTAGTCAAGCCCTTCTCTTCTAATCCTTGATAGGAGCGCTCGTATAATTCTTCCACTGCAGGTCTGTCACGATTAAAACGCGGCAATTTTAAATCTGTATTTAATTGATAAGAAATCCCTGCAACCAAGTCACGTAAATTATCAACTGCTTGCGGAAATCGATTCGAAAATAGATTGGTTAAGCTATCAGCCGATAAAAGCTTTTGTCGATTATCTATATCTGCAACTTGATTAAGTGGAATATTATCTCGAATAGCATGGAGAACCTGTAGACTTTCCAATTGTTCCTCTTCAAAAAAACGAACCGTATGAATCGGGAGTATTGCTTGCTTAAAGTCTTGAACTGGTGTGTCAACCGTCACTCCGATATAATAGTTAGTACCTAGCTCAAGGTGCTCAATGCCAGAAAAATAAGGAACAACCACTGCTATGTCGACTAAATATTGACGAATGGTTTCAAAATCATCTTGCCCTGTCATCTTAGCAGTCGAAATTTTCAATAGATTGCGATAACCTCTGGTTGTCAGAGCAATCAATTTAGTAGTGACGTCCTGCTCCTCTCCCTGTAATTTCCAGTCCAGTTCACAACCAATAATTGGTTGAAGCCCCATTTTGTTACAGGATTCCATAAAACTATAGGCTGCATAAAGACTGTTTTTATCCATTATCCCCAATGCGTGATAACCAAGCTCTTTAGCCCTGCCTACATAATTTTCTATCGTCACCATGCTATCCATAAAGGTATAAACTGTCTTTGTATCTAATTGTGCCAGCATGGTATTCTCCTTTTCATGTTTCTTCTATTATATCAAATATTTATCCAAAAATATTTTTTAAAAATTCAAAACATTTTTCTTGCTAATTTATATAGTTTATTGTATTATTAAGATAAGACATACACACGGTGTCATCCTAGAAAGGAAATGATTATGACTTGGAAATTTGATAATAACATCCCCATCTATATTCAAATCAGCAATACTATTAAATTGCAGATTGTGACTAATCAATTAAAATCTGGAGATAAACTTCCCACTGTTCGTGACTTAGCCGAAATTGCTGGCGTCAATCCAAATACCGTTCAGCGCGCTTTGTCTGATTTAGAAACGGAAGGCTTTGTTTACTCGGTTCGCACAACAGGTCGTTTTGTAACAGATAATCAAGAATTGATTACACAAACTCGCCTACATTTAGCACAAAAGGAACTCGAGAATTTTGTGAACAATATGTTAGATTTGGGGTTCAAACACGACGACCTCACTGGCCAGTTAGATGATTATTTGAAAGGAGTCACTTATGAATAACGCATATACTTTGGTTGAGCTACAACAAGTTTCAAAATCTTATGGTGGAGCTGTCGCCCTAAATAATGTCAATTTGAAGTTGACTGCTGGAAAAATCATAGGACTTTTGGGACCAAATGGTTCGGGTAAAACGACCATGATTAAATTGATCAACGGTCTGTTGCAACCAGAATATGGTCAAGTATTGATCAATGGTCGCACCCCATCGCCAGAAACCAAGGCAATTGTATCTTATCTCCCAGATACGACTTATCTCGATGAGCATATGAAAGTGCTCGAAGCAATTACATTTTTTGAAGATTTTTACGCTGATTTTGATAAGGAGCGTGCTCTCCATCTTTTACAAGATTTGGGCATTGATTTAAACAGTCGTATGAAACATCTCTCTAAGGGGAATAAGGAAAAAGTCCAACTCATTCTGGTGATGAGTCGTCAAGCGCAGCTGTATGTTTTAGATGAGCCAATTGGTGGTGTTGACCCTGCCGCTCGAGACTACATTTTAAAAACCATCGTCAACAACTACTCTCCGACTGCCTCTGTTATTATCTCTACTCACTTAATTTCAGATGTCGAGCAAATTTTGGACGAGGTTATTTTCCTACACTACGGAAGTGTTATTCGCCATGGAAATGTAGATGACTTACGAATTGAAAGCGGAGAATCTATTGATGAACTCTTCCGCCAAGATTTTAAGGCTTAGTTAGAAGGAGATTGCTATGTTTAAAAAATTATTGAAATACGAATTTCAATCCGTAGGTAAATGGTATTTGGGAATTTATATTGCAGCTCTAGCCCTATCAGCAGTACTTGGTTTTTGGCTACAAGCATTGACCCTCCGTGCACAGGCTGGTAATACTGAACCTGGTGGTGGAGAGATGGTCTTATTGGGAACCTCCTTTATGACTTTCGGAGTTTTGATTGCGGCACTCTTCCTATCAACATTTGTCCTAGTCATCAATCGTTTTAGAAAAAATGTTTATGGCCGACAAGGTTATCTCACTATGACCTTGCCCGTATCTAGCCATCAAATCATCTTAAGCAAACTGCTTGCATCTATTGTTTGGTATGTCTTGGCAGGGATTACTTGTTTACTTTCAATCGGAATCATCCTTGCAGTCATTCTAGTAGCAAGCGAAGAGGCTATTATGCCAGAAATACAAACTTTTGTTCAAGATATCGACTGGACAGTTCTATTCAGTCAGATTGTCTATTATTTAATTGAAATTACTACTGGTATCCTTTTGATCTACTTCTCTATATCTGTCGGTCAATTATTCAAGGATCATCGCTTCCTCTTTGCAATCTTGACGTATATCGGCATTCTCATCGTTACTGGAGTATTTAGCACTTTCTTTGTCCTAAGTAACTTAGAAACAACTTATTCTACACCATTTTCTCTCTATCCAAGTCCAGTCTTAGCATTAGTCAATATTATCCTAGCTTTTGCTTACTACTTTGGAACCCACTTCATTATGACAAAGAAATTAAATCTACAATAAAAAGCTCTTTACTAGTCTAATCGACCGGTATAGAGCTTTTTTCTTAATACTGTTGGTCTAGGAGTTCCAACAAAACTTTCTTTTCTTCTTCGCTGGCAAAACTTGCCTGAATAGCGTTTTGATTGAAGCGATAAAAATCAGCCTTGCTAGTCCCAAAATATTCTACCAATAATTGATATTCTCTATTAAGTGTAGTATTAGAAACGGTACGATTATCTGTGTTGATTGTGATGTTTGCTCCTGCCTCAACTAGCTCATGATATGGAAAATATTCAATCGAATCAGCTGCACCCGTTTGAAGATTCGATGTTAGACACATTTCAAGTGTTGCTCCGCTATTGACAAAAGTTTGGATAGCTTCAGGATTGCGAGTAAGTGCTGTACCATGACCAATCCTTCTAATCCCAAGTTCAAGAGCTTGAATCACATTGGTCACACATCCACATTCTCCGGCATGGAAAGTCATGGGATAACCTAGTGCCTGAGTAAATTGAATAATATCCCGAAGTTCTTCCGTAGGATAGTCTGCTTCATTTCCTGCGAAATCAAATCCCACAAGTCCTTTTGGTGCCAAATCAGCAATAGCCGAAAAAAGTTCCTTCGTTTGATTCGGTTTCGTTTGCTTTAAACCACAAACCAAAAGTTTAGCAACCACTCCAAAATCTTCCTGCCCCCTGTTTAGTCCAACCAAAACTGCTGAGACCGCTTGTAAAATAGTCAAGTCTTGATCCGTCGACAGTTCTGGTGCAAAACGAACCTCAATGTAAATGATCTTATCTCTTGCAGCTTGTCGTACAAGATCATAGGCTGCCAATTCTAAAGCTGATGCAGTTTGTAAGAGTGGGCGAACAAAATCAAATAACTTTAAATAAGCCATTAAACTATCAACTTTTCCATGAACACTAACTAATTTTCTTAATGCTTCATCTTCTGCAGGAATAGTGATTTTAGCCATCTGTGCCAATTGTCGAATAACTCCGAGGGACAATGAGCCATCCAAATGACAATGCAACTCTGTTTTAACCAATTCATTTACATTCAACACTGTTAACACAACCTCCGTTTGGTATATTGTTAACTATCATATCATATTTTTGAAGAAAAACAAGAATTTTACCATAAAACCTGAACTTTCATTTATTTTCAGTTGTATCATTCACAGACAAAAAAAGAACGACTACCAGTCGTTCTTCAATAACATACGGAAGACATGGGATTCGAACCCACGCACGCTGTTACACGCCTACCGCGTTTCCAACACGGCCTCTTGAGCCTCTTGAGTAATCTTCCATATATGGAGCTGGTGGGAGTCGAACCCACGTCCAAACACCTGCTAACTTATTCGTCTACAACCATAGGTTATGTCTTGCTTTAACTTGAACTCGATACATAACTCAAACCTAGACCAAGCGAGTCAGTAAATCTCTTTTGGAACTGCCTGACTCAATCCCAACGTAGCTTGCTATTTTAAGACCAATCAGCAAACACAAGCAATTCGCGACTGGTCACGCAGGCAGGTTATTAAGCTGCTAATGCGTAGGTGTTTGTATTTTTTGCAGTTATATTTAACTGGCATTTTTACATCTGCCGATGAGTTGCAGAACAAGCCTCATAATGCCTGTCGAATCCGTAACAACCCCGTAGGATTTGATACAGGAACCATTATAGCAGAATTTTTTATAAATAGCAAAATTATTTTACATTTTCCTTACAATTTAAAAAAATTTTGAAATATGGTAAAATGAAAGTATGTATAAATTTTGGCAAAAAACCATTCAAGTATTAAGTATTTTGACCCTTATCGGGACTGCTATTTTTCTGTTTTGGCTCTATAAGATTGGCATTTTGAACGACCAAAATGTCTTAAGCGATTTAATCAAAAGCCAAGGTGCTTTAGGTAGCCTCTCCTTTTTAGCTATTCAGATTATTCAAGTTGTATTTCCGATTATTCCAGGCGGTGTTACGACTGTTGTGGGTTTCCTCGTATTTCATTTTTGGTGGGGATTCTTTCTCAATTATCTTGGAATTTCAATCGGTAGTATCATCCTTTTCTGGTTGGCTCGTCGCTATGGAAAGAAATTTTGTCTCCTCTTCATGTCTGAAGATACGTTTTACAAATATGAAAGCAAAATTGATAATAAACGTAGTTATGAAATTTTCTTTATTCTCTGCATGCTTTCTCCCATTTCTCCAGCTGACATAGTGGTGATGATTACTGGATTAACAAGCATGAGTTATCGGAAATTTATTATTATCACTTTACTTTGTCGCCCCTTCTCAGTTGTGGCCTATAGCTTCTTTTGGATCTATGGAAGCCAATGGTTGCAGCAATTATTAGGATAAAGACGAACACCCTTATCTTCGGACAAGGGTGTTTTGTTTATTCTACAATCTGCTGATACATATACGGTCGACGGTCTCTAAAGAGTCCCCAATCCAAACGCTCACGCGCTCCCTTGTCCAAATCATAAGTGGCAAGTAAGATTGTCTCTTCCTCACGTCCAGCCTTGGTCAAAATGTCTCCTGTTTCATCTGTCAAGAAAGAGGAGCCATAGAAACGCAAGCTAGACGATTGACCGCCATTTTCTGCAGAAGGCTGCACTTCTTCCAAGCCGATACGGTTGGCTGCAATGACCGGCGTGATGTTGGCCGCCGCATGGCCCTGCATGGTTCGTTGCCAATGACCTTGACTATCTGTATCCAAAATCGGCTCCGAACCAATAGCTGTTGGATAAAAGAGCAATTCTGCTCCATTCAGTGCCAAACAGCGAGCTGTTTCTGGAAACCATTGGTCCCAGCAGATGCCAATGCCAATCTTAGCGTAACGTGTTTCCCAGACCTTGAATCCAGTATTTCCAGGCGTGAAGTAAAACTTCTCCTGATAATAATGGTCGTCAGGAATGTGAGTCTTACGGTAAACTCCCAAAACACTACCATCCGCATCAATGACCGCAATGGAATTGTAGAGGCTGTTTCCATCTTTTTCATAGAAAGAAATAGGCAAGACAACCTGCAATTCCTTGGCAATAGGAATAAAGTGCTGAACAGCATCATTCTCATCTACAGACTTGGCATAGTTATAATAATCATACTGGCGTTCCTGACAAAAATAAGGACGCTCAAAGAGTTCAGGCAGGAGAATAATCTGCGCTCCCTGACCAGCTGCCTGTCTGACCAAACGCTCTGCAGTCGCCAGATTTTCCCAAAGGTCCTGACTACACTGCATCTGGACAGCTGCTACAGTAACATTTCTCATATTATTTATCCTTTTCATAAATTCTTTATGGAAGATAGAATGTACCTGTGATAAGGAAAGGCGGTACAGGCTATACTAGAGTATGCCAAACCGACTTGACGCTATATCAGGGACATTTAGCCCCATAAAGGGGAATTTGCTGGGTGATACAGTGTATATTCCCACCTCCAAGTAGGATGTCGCGGGCTGGTATGCCGACGACTTTTCTGGTTGGAAAAAGCTGCGCTAGGAGATGCAGTGCCACCGCATCATGCTCGTCATCAAACTGGGGCACCAGAACCGCACCGTTGCTGACGTAAAAATTCACATAGGAAGCCGCCAAGCGTTCTCCAACAGTTCTTTCTTCCTCCCCCGCTTCATAGACATAGCCTGGCAAATCCTCCTCTGTTATTAGAATAGGATGTTTGGGAATAGGCAGTTTGTGAATGGTTAACTTTCTGCCTTTGGCATCTACTTGCTCTTCCAAGTAGTCCAAATCAGCCTTGGACATGGCATATTGAGGGTCTGCCTCATCATCCGTCCAAGCTAAAACGATCTCAGCTGGGCCGACAAAGGTCGCAACATTGTCCACGTGTTCATTGGTTTCATCATTGAAAATTCCGTATGGAAGCCAGAGGACCTTTTCAGCTCCGAGAGTATCTAGAAGCACTTGCTCAATCTGGTCCTTGGTTAAATGGGGATTGCGGCCTGGGCTGAGCAAACAGGATTCGGTCACCAAGATGGTTCCTTCACCGTCACTGTGAATGGCTCCTCCTTCTAGGACAAAGGGATGGGTATCATGAACTGGCAGACCGATGGCCTGACTAAATCGACTAGCCACCTGATCATCTGCCTCATAGTCCTGATAAAGACCATCATAGCTTCCACCCCAAGCGTTAAAAGCCCAATCGACAGATAAAGCTCTGCCATTTTCATGAACCAAGACCGTCGGACCTGTATCACGCGCCCAAGCGTCGTTGGTGGGGATGTCCAGGTAGGCAATGCCAGCCCCCAGCATGGATTGAGCCTCCTCACGGTGTGCCTCATCGACCAAGAGATAGACCTGCTCGCTTTCAGCAATGGTTTTAATGACCTGGCTGAAGGCTTTTTTTGCCCCCTGACCATCAAAGGGCCAGGAACCAGGACGGGTCGGCCACACCATTAGTGTCCCGTGATGGGGCTCATACTCAGCAGGCATGCGGTAGCCAGCCGCTTTTGGACTTTCTATCATGACAACCTCCCCTTGAAATCTTCATAGCCAAAGCTTTTGATAATTCGGCAGTCACCAGTCTTGTCCATCAAGACCAAACTTGGCAGACCGATGCCGTTGAAGGTATTGTTTTTAACAAAAGAATAGATGGCCATATCTTCAAAATAGAGTTTGTCACCAATCTCCACAGGCTTTTCAAAGGAATAATCGCCGATAATGTCGCCCGTCAGGCAGGTATTGGAAGACAGCCTGTAAGTATTGGCCTTCTCCCCTGCCTCAAAGCCATTTCTCAGAGGTGGGTGATAGGGCATTTCCAGGACATCTGGCATGTGACAGGTAGCCGAAGCATCCAGCACTAGGGTTTCAATGCCATTCTCCACAATATCCAAGACCTCTGTCACCAGATAGCCCGCATTGAGGGCGATGGCCTCACCGGGCTCGATGTAGACTTCCAGCCCATATTTTTCCTGCATCTGCTGGATTGAAGAAATCAGCAATTCCAGATCATAATCTTCTCTGGTCACATGGTGGCCGCCCCCCATATTGAGCCACTTGATGCGGTGGAGGTAAGGGCCGAACTTGGCCTCGACAGCCTCCAAGGTGGTTTTCAAATCATCCGAATTTTGCTCGCAGAGGGTATGAAAATGCAGGCCATCCACCAAGTCCAGCAGGTCTTCTGAAAACTGGTCAATACGAACACCGAAACGAGAACCCGCTGCGCAGGGATCATAGAGGGCATGGTCACCTTGGGTGGAACATTCCGGATTGATTCGCAGGCCTACACTGACTCCAGCTGCTCGGCATTTGTCCACATGCTTGCGCAACTGGCGCTCAGAATTAAAGACGATATGGTCTGCAATTTCCAAAATCTCCTCCAAATCCGCATCCTTAAAGGCTGGAGCAAAAACATGGACTTCGCCCCCAAACTCCTCACGACCCAGCTTGGCTTCGTAGAGACCTGATGCGGTGGTTCCAGCCAGATACTGACTGATCAGGGGGTAAGTGGCATACATGGAAAAGGCTTTTTGGGCCAAGAGGACCTTACAGCCTGTGCGGTCTTGGACAGACTTGAGAATTTCTAAATTATTGACCAGCTTAGCTTCGTTAATGACATAGGCTGGGGTTGGGACTTGATCGATTCTCATCTAGTCCACCAAAACAGGATTTTCTACTACTTGCCAAGGCAATCCATATTGGTTAAGCAAGTCCATAAATGGATCTGGATCCAATTCTTCCAAGTTGTAAACACCTGGTTTTTTCCAAGTTCCGTCCATGATAAGCTTGGTTCCAATCATGGCTGGCACGCCAGTTGTGTAGGAAATAGCCTGGGAACCGACCTCTTTATAGCACTCTTGGTGGTCACAAACGTTGTAGATGTAGATAGTCTTCTCAACACCGTCCTTGATACCTGTAAAAATACAGCCGATGTTAGTTTTGCCGACGGTACGAGGACCAAGGCTGGCTGGATCAGGCAAGAGAGCTTTGAGGAATTGGATTGGCACCACTTCTTGACCATTGAAATTGATTGGATCTGTTCGCAAGAGTCCAACATTTTCCAAGCATTTCATGTGAGTCAAGTAGGATTGACCAAAAGTCATAAAGAAGCGAATGCGTTTGACACCTGGAATGTTTTTAGCCAGCGATTCGATTTCTTCGTGGTGGAGAAGATACATGTCTTTCTGACCCACTTCTGGGAATTCATATTCTCGCTTGATAGACATGGCTTCAACTTCTACCCATTTGCCATTTTCCCAGTAGGAGCCTGGGGCAGAAACCTCACGTAGGTTGATTTCAGGGTTAAAGTTGGTCGCAAATGGATAGCCGTGGTCTCCACCGTTACAGTCTAGGATGTCGATATAGTGGATTTCATCGAAATAGTGTTTCAATGCGTAAGCTGAGAAAACGCTGGTTACACCTGGATCAAATCCGGATCCCAAAAGTGCTGTCAGCCCTGCTTTTTCAAAACGCTCCTTATAAGCCCACTGCCATGAATAGTCAAAGTAAGCCGTAAACCCTTCTTCTTCACAACGTTTTTCGTAAATTGCACGCCATTCTGGATCCTCGGTATCCTCACACTCGTAGTTGGCCGTGTCAATATAGTCCACGCCCGTCGCCAAGCAGGCATCCATGATGGTCAAGTCTTGGTAAGGCAGGGCAACGTTCAAGACAGCTTTTGGCTGGTAGCTTTCAATCAAGGCAGTCACTTCTTCTACCTTGTCCGCATCCACTTGGGCAGTTTCAATTTTTACGGAAGTTTTTCCTTCTAAGGCAGCCTTCAAATCATCACATTTGGACTTGGTACGGCTGGCAATCATGACTTCCTTGAATGTATCTTCTGCCTGGCAAACCTTGCTGATGGCAACTTGGGCAACTCCGCCACAACCAATAACTAACAAACGACTCATTATTTTTTCTCCTCTTCTTCTAAAATATCTTCCACATATCGAGGCAAGAGAAATGCTCCGACGTGGAGGTTAGCGGTATAGTATTCTGTGAAAAGCTGGCGCGCCTTCCATTTTTCCTTGTCAAAATCTTCAATGGGATGGTATTTTTTAGAGGCAAAGCCAAACAACCAATAACCCGCCGCAGATGTCGGAATATGGGCCTGATAAACACGGCTGATAGGGAAGGATTGGGTCGCCTTCCGGTGCATGGAACGAAAGGCAGACTCATCTTCGTCATAAAATGGCGAACCATGTTGGTAAACCATGATGCCATCTTCTTTCAAAGCCCTGTATGCATTACCATAAAATTCCTTGGTAAAGAGCCCTTCCGTGTGTCCAAATGGATCTGTCGCATCATTGATGATGATGTCATACTCATTTTCACAGTTGCGCAAGAAACGCAGACCATCTTGTAAATAAACCTCGACCCGCTCATCTTCCAAGCCAGAGGCATAGTCTGGGAAATACTGACGACACACTTCAACCAGCAACTCATCTGGCTCTACTACATCAATACGTTCGATTTCAGGATACATACTGAGAACTTGGGCAACCCCACCATCTCCTCCACCCAAAATCAATATTTTCTTAGGATTTGGATGAACGGCCATTGGTACATGAACGGCCATCTCATTGTAGACAAAATCATCTGCATCTGAGAATAAAACACGACCATTAAGGGTCAAAATCTTTCCAAAGGCTGGCGAGTCCAATACCGCAATGTCCTGAAATTCACTCTTGCCTGCATAGAGCTGCTGGCTGGTCCGAATGGATAACTTGACATCTGGCGTTTGGACTTCTGAAAACCACATTTCCATCTTTAGCCCTCCTTAATGACATTGATAAAATTAACATCTGGATCTTCCGTACCTTGGACAGAGCAACCGCGCTCCTTGGCAAAGATGATGTAGTCAACAATTTCCTGGGTCACTCGTTCTCCAGGAGCCAAAAGAGGAATGCCTGGCGGATAGCACATTACAAATTCCCCGCAGACTTGACCAACTGCTTCTTGCAGGGAACGGCTTTCCCGCTCAGCATAAAAGGCCTCCTGCGGTGACAAAACCAGCTGCGGCTGGATGTATTCTCCTGAGATCAGGTCCGAACCATCTCGTGAATAGAGTCGCTTAATGTCAGCCAGAGCCCCCACCAGCCGCTCAATGTCCTGCAAGCGGTCACCGATTGAAATATAAGCCAAGATATTGCCAATGTCGCCAAATTCAATCTGGATGTCGTACTCATCCCGCAATAAATCATAGACTTCAATCCCTGTCAGACCAATGCCCTGCGTATAGATGGAGAGCTTGGTTACATCAAAATCATGCACCGTTTTACCATCAATCAATTCTTTAGAATAGGCATAGTAGCCACCGATGGCATTGATTTCACGACGAGCATACTCAGACATTTCAATGACTTTTTCAAAAGACTCTTTCCCACGAAGGGCCAGATTTCTCCGTGAAATATCCAAACTAGCCAGCAAAAGATAGGAAGCGGATGTTGACTGGGTCAGATTGATAATCTGGCGGACATACTCCACATTCATATCTGGACCGACCAATAAAAGCGAGCTCTGGGTCAGACTACCACCTGACTTATGCATGGAAACAGCTGCCATATCAGCCCCCACATCCATAGCCGCCTCTGGCAATTTGTCCGAAAAATGCAAATGCGCACCATGAGCCTCATCGACCAAAACTTTCATGCCCGCTGCGTGAGCTTTCTCAGTCAAGGTCCGCAGGTCCGAGCAAATACCATAGTAGGTCGGATTGTTAATCAAGACAGCAACAGCATCAGGATGCTCAGAAATCGCCCGTTCAAAAGCTTCATTTTCCAAGGCAAGAGCAATGCCAATCCGTGGCTCCACGCTCATATCCACATAGACAGGGATGGCGCCACAGAGGACAAGGGCATTGAGGGCTGACTTATGGACATTTCGGGGAAGGATAATCTTATCGCCCGCCTTACAGGTCGCCAAAATCATGGTCTGCACTGAGGAGGTTGTTCCTCCAACCATGAGAAAGGCATGACTGGCACCAAAGGCTTCTGCCGCCAATTCCTCTGCCTCTCGAATAATGGAGACAGGATGCCCTAGATTATCCAAAGGCTTCATGGAATTGACATCAATCCCCACGCATTTTTCTCCTAACAGTTCGACCAACTCAGGATTTCCGCGCCCTCGTTTGTGTCCTGGGACATCAAAGGGAACAATCCGTTTCCGGCGTAACTGTACCAACCCCTGATAAATAGGGGCTTGGTGTTGATTTTTCATATTGAAAAACTCCTTTGCTTGATGGACTCCTACCCTTTTTTAAACAAGTAAAAAGAGCAGGGTTCATCCTGCTCTACAATCCAAATCGACGTTTTTTATTCTTCTCTTGAGTTTATGTGCCTACCGTTTCCTACTCTCCAGTGCAAATATATACGTACTTTATTGACCGTTTCACAAGATGACGTGTGCTTTCACCACACTAAATTTGATATACGAATTAGGGATGAACCCTAAAATCAACTTATAAAATGTAGGCTTTTAACCCTATCAATAATGTGGCTTACGCCACGCTTCGGCATTCGACCCGCCTGTCCGTAGGCTTTGGTTATGATCAATAGCAGAGCTACTCATCCCATATAGGTCTGATATTTGCTAGAATAGGTATGACTACTTTTCCTAGGCCTGTTTATTGTAACACGGAAATTTCTCTTTGACAAGTATAATTTTTAATATTTTTTACAAAAAATCCAAACATTAATAAAAAAATGGCTTCAAACGTTCGAAACCATTTTGTTTTTTTATTTAATTCCTAATGCAATTCGAGCATAACGACTCATTTTTTGCACGGTCCAAGCTGGTGACCAAACCAGTCTCACATCAACTTCTGTCACTTCAGGAACATCCTTCAGTACATCATGAATTTGATCGGTAATTAGATCAGCTAATGGACAACCCATGGTCGTCAAGGTCATATCAATTTCAGCCTTGCCCTCAATAAATCGGATTTCATAAATTAGCCCTAAATTGATAATATCAATACCTAGCTCAGGGTCAATCACATCTTCAAGAGCATGAAAAATACGCTCCTGAATGTCTTTAATTTGATCTTCTGTGTACGTCATTTTTCTCTCTTTCTTATTCACAAGTTCAATACTAGAAAAGAAACAAACCAAGTTTGTGTCAAAAAGTCCACTGGACTGCGCTCGTTTCCAGTTTGCAGCGAGCTCCAATAGTCTGGGAGACTATTGGAGGTTGGAAATGAAACAAACGAAGTTTGTATCAAATTAGTCCACTGGACGTTACGCTCCCTTTCTCATTTCAAGGGGAGCGGTTAAAAAGATTCCCCGAATCTTGTCCGCTTTCGTGTTTCTAGGCGGACGTTGAGAAAGCCTATCCGTAGGCTTATTCCTCGCTTTCCTATTTCTAGGCTCGGGTTAAAACACCAAAGGTTAGCCTGCTTTCATATTTCTGGGCAGGCTTCAACAGTCTGGGAGACTGTTGAAGGTTGGAGATGAAACAAACCAAGTTTGTGTCAAAAAGTCCACTGGACTGCGCTCCCTTTCTCATTTCAAGGGGAGCGGTTAAAAAGGTTCCCCAAACCTTGTCCGCTTTCGTGTTTCTAGGCGGACGTTGAGAAAGCCTATCCGTAGGCTTATTCCTCCCTTTCCTATTTCTAGGATCGGGTTAAAACACCAAAGGTTAGCCTGCTTTCATATTTCTGGGCAGGCGTTAAAAACGTCCACTGGACGTTTTTAATCCTCAATAAAGTCTCTGAGTGGTTTGCTGCGGGATGGGTGGCGGAGTTTGCGAAGGGCTTTGGCTTCGATTTGGCGGATGCGTTCACGGGTTACGTTAAAGACTTTACCAACATCTTCAAGCGTGCGCATTTTACCATCATCTAAACCAAAACGAAGACGCAATACGTTTTCCTCACGGTCAGTAAGAGTATCCAATACCTCATCTAACTGTTCACGAAGAACGACACGAGTTGTGTAATCAACTGGATTTTCAATGACTTCGTCTTCAATAAAATCTCCAAGATGACTATCATCTTCTTCACCAATTGGAGTCTCGAGTGAAACAGGCTCTTGTGCAATCTTGAGGATTTCACGAACTTTCTCAGGCGTCATATCCATACGCTCAGCAATTTGCTCAGGCGTTGGGTCCTGACCCAATTCCTGCAAGAGATTGCGTTGTTCACGGACCAATTTGTTAATAGTTTCTACCATGTGAACAGGAATACGGATTGTACGCGCTTGATCCGCAATGGCACGAGTGATAGCCTGACGAATCCACCAGGTTGCATAGGTTGAAAACTTGAATCCTTTAGAGTAGTCGAACTTGTCAACAGCCTTCATCAAGCCCATGTTTCCTTCTTGAATCAAGTCAAGGAACTGCATACCACGCCCTACATAACGCTTAGCAATGGAAACAACCAAACGCAAGTTGGCTTCAGCCAAACGTTGCTTGGCTTCTGGGTCACCTGCTTCAACCGCCAATGCCAATTCTTGCTCTTCCTCGTTGGTCAAAAGAGGTACAACACCAATTTCTTTCAAATACATGCGAACTGGGTCGTTTACTTTTGCAGAAGTGCTTCCGAGCAATTCTTCATCAGATAATTCTGGTTCTTCCTCTACCTGCATAGCACGAGCAGAAGGGTTCCCTTCTTTATCGACAATCGAAATCCCTGCGTCCTGAATACGTTGGAGCAAATCATCGATTCCGTCAGCATCAAGCGTAAATGGAATAACCAGTTGGTCATTGATTTCATCGTCTGTAGCTGAACCTTGTTTTTTATGGTTACGGATAAATTCGGCAACTTGTACATCAAAAGTAGTTACTTCTGTTTTTTTATCTTTTTTATTTGTCATATTTACTCCATTTGTCTTCTTCTATCGAGGAGTTTTTGCAACTCATCGAGGGCAATATCTGCATTTCCCACATGGGAATGTTCACGGATTTTCCGTGCTAGGTGCTGGTTCTCCTTCTTTAACAATTCCTTGTCTCGCCGAATTTCTAATTCTTCGATTTCGTGTGGAGACACTTCATTAGGTAAACGTTCTTCCTGCATACGATACCAAGCCTGTTGAGCGGAATCGTTCAACTGTGATAGTTCAAAACTGGTAATTTCCCCAGATTTTTTTAACATATCATAAATAGCTTGCAATTCTGGCGTCGCAAAATAAAAATCTTCTCGTAAACGGAACTCATTGAGAATATAAGGATGTTCAACCATCCGATAAAGTAAATGGTTTTCTGTTCGAATAAGACTCGTTATACGAGCAATCGTTTGGACTGGTGGCAAATAAGACTGACCAGTCTGTGATTGAAATACCTGTTGTGTTCTCTCCTGGCGCTGGTTCAGACGAACAGCATTTACTGCCTGTTCCACCTGATTATAATCAAAGTCAGAAAGTAAATCCGCCACCTTATAAATATAAGAATTTTGAGCTGTAATGGATGATACTTTGGCAATAATTGGTGCAATCTTATCTACAAACTCAATCTGCATTTGTAGATTGTCAGGATTTTCAGGTTTCAAGTATTGAATCAAAAACTCTACATCGCTGATTCGTGACTTGGTTAAAACCTGTTGCAAGGCTTCTTCCGAATTTTTCTGCAAAAATTCATCTGGGTCCATATTATCTGGCAAACTCACGATTTCAACCTGAAAATCTTGTAGTTCGTCCAGCGCCTTCATGGTAGCTGCCTGTCCAGCCTTATCCCCATCATAAGTCAGAACAATTTTCTTACAAAACTTAGCTAGGTGTGCAACATGCTCTCTTGTCAAAGCTGTTCCCATGGAAGCCACTGCATTATCAATCCCTACACGATGAGCAGCAATAACATCTAGAAAACCTTCCATGAGATAGGCTTCACGTTGCTTCTTAATAACCGCTTTAGCCTTGTCTAAATGATACAATTCATAGCTTTTATTGAAAATCGCAGTACTACGAGAGTTTTTATACTTAGCTAATTGTTTATTGTTTCGATCTTCTTCGGTCCAAATCCGACCTGAAAAAGCTACAATTCGACCATATTCATCCGCCAAGGGGAAAATAATCCTCGCTTGAAAGGCGTCATAAATAATATTATTCTCACTTGGATTGAACAAACCCGAATTCAATAGACTTTCTTCGTCATATTGACCAGATAGTTTTTGGTAAAGAATATTCTGTTCGGCCGGAGCTAAGCCTAGCTGGAAGGTTTTTATGACATCATCTGTCAAGCCACGTTGGTGTAGATAAGCTCTAGCTTCCTCACCCATTTTGGTTGTCATCAAAAGGGCATGATAAAACTTTGCGGCATCCCGATGAATATCATACAGGACCTGATGCGGACTAATCCTTTTCTCCTCTTGATGATAGGAAGGAGTTATATCTACTTGAAACCCTGCCTTCTCAGCTAAGATAGCTGCCGCATCCGCAAAAGAAACACCACGAACTTCTTCGACAAACTTGAATACATCTCCGGACTTACCACATCCAAAACAATGGTAGAACTGCTTATCTTCAATCACATTGAAAGACGGGGTTTTCTCCCCATGAAAAGGGCAAAGACCGACATAATTACGTCCGGCCTTAGTCAAAGCAACCGTTTCACCAATAACGTCAACGATATTGAGAGCTTGTTTTATTTCAGTAATTTTATCCTTTGAAAGCACATTCCCTCCTCATATCATACTAGCTAATTTAAAAAGTGAACACTCTTCCCTTAGTTTAACATACTCTATTGTATACTAAATACGGGAAAATGTAAAATTTCTAAAACAAATTGCTTGTAAAATATTTTTTTATGGGTATAATAGATAAAGTAAAATATTTATGAAAGGACATATTTAGGATATGTTGAAAGATTTAAAAGCATTTTTGTTCCGTGGGAACATTGTTGACCTTGCTGTAGCAGTGGTAATTGGTGGAGCGTTTGGCGCAATTATTAAATCATTTGTTGAAGATATCATCACTCCATTGATTTTAACTCCTGCATTGAAAGCAGCAAACGTTCAAAACATCGCTGAGCTTGCTTGGAACGGTGTTAAGTACGGTAGCTTCTTGAGCGCTGTTATCAACTTCTTGATTATTGGAACTTCAATGTTCTTCGTTGTTAAAGCAGCTGAGAAAGCAATGCCTAAGAAGGTTGAAGAGGAAGCTCCTGCTGGTCCAACTCAAGAAGAATTGCTTGCAGAAATCCGCGATTTGTTGAAAAAATAATATATTAGCAGGCCTAGTGCCTGTTTTTTGTTCATAAAAATAGAAGATGCAGGTACTCTACCCGCATCTTTTCTTATCCTTCGTATCCATTTGGATTTTTCGATTGCCAGTTCCACGTATCTTGACACATGTCTTCAATTGTTTTTTCTGTTTTCCAATTTAACTCTTTCCAAGCCTTGTCTGCGTTGGCGTAACAGGTTGCCACATCACCTGGACGACGGTCAACAAGTTTATAGTGTACTGGAACGCCATTTACCTTTTCAAAGGCTTTGACCAACTCCAATACACTTGTTCCTTGACCTGAACCAAGATTGTAAGTATGTACACCTGTAGTAGTTGAAATTTTTTCAAGCGCCTTAATATGACCAAGTGCCAAATCAATTACATGGATATAATCACGCACTCCAGTACCATCAACTGTATCATAATCGTTACCAAAAACGCTGAGCTCCTCACGTTTACCAACGGCTACCTGTGCAATAAACGGCATCAAATTATTAGGAATACCAGCCGGATCTTCCCCAATCAAGCCAGATTCATGGGCACCAATTGGATTGAAATAACGGAGCAATGCAATACTCCACTCCTTATCTGCTACTTCCACATCACGCAAGATTTGTTCCAACATAACTTTGGTATAGCCGTACGGATTCGTTGCGCTAGTTGGCATAGTTTCAACCAAAGGTGATGGATTATTGAGACCATAAACAGTTGCACTTGAGGAGAAGACAATTTTCTTAACACCAAATTCTGCCATGACTTCTACCAAAGCTAGGGTTGACATGATATTGTTTTCATAGTACATAATTGGCTTAGCCACTGATTCTCCTACTGCCTTAAATGCAGCAAAATGGATCGCTGACTCGATATTTTCTTTCTCGAACACCTGACGCAATCCCCGTTTATCTGCTACGTCTAGCTGATAGAAGGTCGGTCTCTTTCCTGTAATTTCTTCAATACGATCCAATACCTGGATGCTTGCATTAGATAAATCGTCAACAATTACTACTTCTTTACCTAAATTTAACAATTCGACAACCGTATGACTACCAATATAACCTGCACCGCCAGTAACTAAGATACTCATCTCTTTACTCCTTTTCACCTGGACAAAAATTCTATATCCCTATTATATGTTACCTGTTGTAAAAAGTAAACAAAAAACAGCCTTTCGGCCGTTTTCAAATTCAATTAGAATTTTTTACGCTTGCGAGCTGCTTCTGATTTACGTTTACGTTTTACAGATGGTTTTTCGTAGAATTCGCGTTTGCGTGTTTCTTGAAGAGTACCAGCTTTAGTAACCGCACGTTTGAAACGACGAAGAGCATCATCAAGTGATTCGTTCTTGCGTACTACTGTTTTTGACATTTTTTTCACTCCCCTCAATTTCAAAGTCTTTATCATTTTACTATGATTCAACTCATTTGTCAATATTTTTTAATTCTAAAATATGAATTTTACGCTCTTATCCTATCCTATTCTTTTTTCCTGTCCACGCCAGTATTGTCCCAAAGAAGAATTCGTAAAGGACAAAAAATAATACAAAGCAATGCAAGAAAAACTCTTGTGGTAAAATATATATGACAGGATCCTTTGCAGGGTCAAATAGCCATGTAGAATCCCCTGGAAATAGCACCGTATGAAATAATACAAAAAACTGATCAAAGCCAACAAGAACACCTAATAAACCGATTATCATTGGCGTAAGCATGGTCCAGAAAATGACCTTTTTAACCAAGTCTCCATAACCTTTTAGCAGAATGTTTTTTACAAAAAGCACAAAGGCAGGGAGGGTGAGGATAAAAATCCCCTGAGTTAAATGGAATAAATGTTTCACATCCGCAAAATGTTTCAGACCATCAGCTGAGGATGAAAAATTTGGCATGTCTAAAACACTTGCAAATGGATTGGTCAGATAGTTCATCAAGATATTAAAGTTATAGGAAATATCTGCCGCTTTCATGTAGACCACTTTTTCCAACCCCAAAAAAGAAATCTCAAGCGGATAAACTAGCCAAGCTAGGTAGATGGTTCCTAGAACTGCTGCCGACAAGACAAATAAAATCGTTCCGATAATCTGTAACTTAGTTCTCATCAAAACTCCATTCATCTAGGCTGTTGAGGACATGGGTTGGAGCCAAGGGTAAGTCTGCTACTTCTTCTGGCTTGGTAAATCCAGTCAGGACTAAAAGAGTTGAAAATCCATTGTCAATCCCTGCACGAATATCCGTCAGGTAGTTATCTCCCACCATAACCGTTTGGCTGCGTTCTGTGCCTAAAATCTCCAGAGCCTTGTCCATGATAATGGCTTCAGGCTTACCGATAAAGGTCGGCTCTACTCGGGTAGCAGCTTTCAAAAGTGCAATAAGTGAGCCTGCTCCTGGCAAATGACCTCTTTCAGTCGGAATGTTCAAATCAGGATTGGTACCGATAAAGGTCGCTCCCTTTTGAATAGCCAAGGTGGCAATGGTTAGTTTTTCATAGGTCAACTGAGTATCCAAGCCGACAACAACATAGGCTGGATTTTCCGTGTCTTCCACATAGCCTGCCTCAAAAATGGCAGACTTGAGCCCGTCTTCTCCAATGACATAGACTGTCTTTTCCTTGCCCAAATCATTCATATAATCTACCGTCGCCAGACTGGCTGTATAGATTGTTTCAAGCGGTGTCTCAATGTTAAAGTTTTCAGCCAACATAGCCTGCACCATCTCAGGACGGCGGGTGGTATTGTTGGTCACGAATAAATAGGGGATCTGACGTTCTTGCAAGCGATGAATAAAACGTTCACCAGCAGGAATCCGCTTTTTCCCTTCATAAATCGTACCATCCAAATCAATCAAATAACCTGTATATGTCATTTTTCCTCCTTAATCAAATCGTGTTTCCCAATGCTCAGACCGACTAGCTTCCAAGCAAAGTGCTAACTGCTCAGCTGTATTTTTCCCAAGGTAGAGCGGTGGTAAGTCATCTAGACTGAAGAAGCCACTGGCAACTGTTTCCGAATTGGGCTGAAACTCCCCGCCAAGGAGACGACATAGAATGAAGACCTTGGTCACGCGGTGGGCTGACTTGGCAGGATTGTTCCTGTGCTTGTCCAAAATCGCAACGACTCGCAGAGCCTCCACATCCAGCCCCGCTTCTTCCTTTACTTCCTTGACCACATTGTCCTTGACGGACTGGTCCACATCGCACCAACCACCTGGCAAGGACCAGAGCCCATCGTTTTCCTGGACAAGTAGGATTTTATCCTCTTGAAAAATAGCTGCGCGGGTATCCAACTTAGGTGTCTGATAGCCCGTTTCATTGCAAAACAAGTCTTTCACCACTTCCAAGGACTGTCCAGATGGCTCTACCAACATTTCCGCCGCAATCTGTCTGATTTCTTCGAAACGCTCCATGTCATAAATATCTTTTCCATAGGCCAAGCCTGTCTGAGCCAAGGCTTGTAGGCGAATAGCCCATTCCAACCACTTATCCTGCGCCATGACTTTCCCTCCATTCTATGACAGCTTGCGCATGGATATGCCCCTCTACCACAATCTCATGCTGGCTGACACCAGCTTCTGCCACCATACGTGAACTTACCAAGCTAGTCGCCTCTACTTCCTTGAGATACTTGAGTTGGATTTTTTTAGGGACATGGCAGAGCAGAAAATCATAGCCCAGTGCTTCATACATCCATTCCAAGTACTTGCCATTATTGACATGACCATTCATATCCAAGTCAAAATAGCGAACAGGAAATTCTTGAACAAATGGATTTTCCAAGAGCTGATACTTGGGAGCCCGGGGTAATTTCTTGACCTGCTCAGACTGATAAGGGGCAATCAAATCTTCCGGCACAGGTACCACCTTGCGAGTCTCAAAATCAATCAGGACAAAATAGCAGAGAATGTCCAGCAAAAGATTGCCCGCCTCATCGTAAATATAGAACATCCGATGACAGAAAAACTTGTTGTAAGCAACTGCTTCTGTCTTTATCGTGACGGTTTCATTGTACTTAGGCAGTGCTTGAATAGTTAGCTCATAATCTGTCACCACCCAAATCAAGCCAAATTCCTGAAAAACATAGAGGTCACTGCGCCCCAGTTCTTCCGACTGCCGACCTGACACACCAAGACAGTAGGAAATAAAGTCAGGCAGTTTGATTTCTTGTTTGACATCCACCATATCAAAGGGAACGGTGAACTCTTCTTGGTAGCTTAGTCCCATTGTGTCCTCTTTCTAGTCTTAAAGTATAGTCTTTCAGTTTGTTTTTAGTACTAGGCAACGAGCTGCAGACAGTACTGAAGTACGGCAAAGCGAGTTAACGAAGTAATAAAACAAACTGAATGACTATATGAAACGCTCTGCAACTGTATCGCCCAGAAACAATCCCTTTTTCGTCATCCGAAGCCAACGGTCTTCTTCTTGCAAAAGACCTTCATTTTTCAAGTCCCTGACCACCTGACCGTAGCGGTCTTCAAAGGAAATGCCAAACTTTTCCTCGAATCGCTCAATGGACACGCCAGTTTTTTTCCGTAGGCCCAGAAACATCTCCTCTTCCATTTGCTCGGTCTGGCTGAGGAATTCTTCGTGCAGGCGGGAATGGCCTTTTTCAAGGATAGACTTGAGGTAGTGCTGAATGGGGCCGCGGTTGCGGTACCGCATGCCGTCGATGTAGCCTGAGGCCCCTGCTCCTAGGCCGTAATACTCGGAGTTGTCCCAGTACATAAGGTTGTGGCGGCTTTCAAAACCAGGCTTGGTGAAGTTGGAGATTTCGTAGTGCTCGAAGCCGTTTTTCTCCAGCTCTTGTAGGATGTAGTCGAACATATCGGATTCCACATCTTCGTTGGGCAGATGCAGGTTGCCACGGCGTTGGCGGTTCATGAAGACCGTGTGGTTCTCCAAAATCAAGCTATAGAGGCTCATGTGGGGAATGTCCAGCTCCAAGGCCTTGGCGACATTGTCCACCACCTGCTCCATGGTCTGACCAGGCAGGGCATAAATCAGGTCAATGGAAATATTGTGAAAACCCGCTTCCTTGAGGGCTGCAATGGTTTCATAAATCTGGGCCTGGTTGTGGCTGCGACCGATTTTTTTCAGCATACGGTCATCAAAGGTCTGAACACCCAACGACACCCGATTGCACTTGGACTTTTTCAGAACCGCAATCTTGTCTGCCGTCAAGTCACCTGGATTGGCCTCAATGGTGAATTCTTCCAGTTGTGACAAGTCCAGCAGGTCCTCCAGATTGGTCAGGAGATAATCTAGCTGGTCTGCCGAGAGAGCCGATGGTGTTCCGCCTCCGATATAAAGCGTGCGGAGGGCTGGCAGGTCGTAAAACTTGACCTCTTCCATGAGGGCTGCCAAATACTCGTCAACAGGCTGGTTCTTAATAAAGACCTTAGAAAAGTCACAGTAGTAACAAATCTGGGTGCAAAATGGAATGTGGATATAGGCAGATGTCGGTCGTTTTTTCATAAGAACTATTATAGCACACTGTCTATAAAAATATTTTTTACAGCCATCACTTCCCCCTCAAAACAATGATATAATATAGTAAACTTACAAAATCTACAAAAGGGATTAAGTCATGAATAAAGAACGATTCTATGATGTCATCAACGCTATCTTATCATTCTTATTCTGCCGCTAGCTCTTTATGACCTTTCTTTTTTACCAGTTCTCGACCATTTTTATGACGGTTGATTTTTTACCTAGTCTTACAGCAATACTATTGATGACTGGGGTTTGCTTTACTCTCTTTCGACTGGTCTATCAGCCAGGCATTTCCCGACTGACGCTTTGGTTTTTCTACACTTGCTACGGGCTTCTACTAGTCTACCTCCTCTTTTTCAAAAGCATGGGCGTCAGAGGTGTCAACTGGAATCTCCTTAGCACCTTATCTCAAGACCTATTTCTCAATCCTACTATCTTGGTTTTTAACCTCTTACTCTTTTTGCCCCTTGGATTGCTGTTTTCGTTTTCTTGGAAAAAACTTTCTCTCTTTGTGGGTGCTATTTTACTGGTTGAAGCTTGTCAATTCTTCTTTTCACTGGGCTTCTTCGACCTTGGCGACATCTTGCTCAACACCTCTGGTTTTGCCCTCGGAAACCTCTTGGGACAATCCGCAATCGCCCACTCTTTAAAAAATAGAATCATGACCACCCGTCAAACGGGTGGTTTGAACAAGGGCTGTAAGCCCACATCACCAGCCAGCGCCTAAAGACGCTGGCTTTCACTTTGTTCAAGCCTCACTGCTTTTGACTCGTCACTAGCCTCT